>CAZJAK010000051.1:0-17159 GCA_964543935.1 uncultured Spirochaetaceae bacterium | reverse complement strand
GAGTCACCCGTGATTATGTACGGGCTTTGGAAGTCGTCCTGGCCTCCGGGGAAGTGATCGAGTTGGGCGGCAAGGTCGCCAAGAACAGCTCGGGCTACAGCATCAAGGACCTGATGGTTGGCTCCGAAGGGACGTTGGGCATCGTCACGCGGGCTACCTTGCGCCTGCTCACCCGTCCGGCTGTGACCGTTTCGCTGCTCATCCCCTTCGACAACCTGGACAAGGCCATCGCCGCCGTCCCCGCCATATTGCAAGCCAAGCAAGTGCCCACCGCGGTGGAGTTCATGCAGCGTGAAGTCGTCATGGCCGCCTCGACCTATCTCGGCCGGCAGTTCCCCGACACCAGTGCCGACGCCTACCTGTTGGTGTCTTGCGACGGCCCCAATCGGGCTTTCGTGGACGAGTCGTTGGATGAAATCGCCCGCATCGCCTTGGCCCATGGGGCCATCGATGCACTCATCGCCGACACCCCTGAACGCCAAGAATCGGTCTGGACAGCCCGCGGTACATTCCTGGAGGCCATCAAGGCCTCCACGACGATGATGGAGGAGTGCGATGTGGTCGTCCCACGCGACCGGATCGCCGAGTTCATCGCCTTCAGCAACGAGCTGCAAGCCAAACATGGCCTGCGTCTGATGAGTTTCGGCCACGCCGGTGACGGCAACCTCCATATCTACGAATTGCGCGATGACCTTGATGAAGCCGAATGGGAGCGGCGTTTGGCCCTCGTGTTCGAAGACATGTACGCCAAAGCCCGCCAGATTGGGGGCAAGGTATCGGGCGAACACGGCATCGGTTATGCAAAACGCCCGTTCCTGTCGGAATCGGAAGACCTGCTGGTCATGGACCTGATGAGCGGCATCAAGCAGGCCTTCGATCCCAACGGCATCCTCAATCCTGGGAAAATCGTCGCGGAGCAGGTGGTTCGCTAACCAACCGGCTTGCCTTGAATGGCTCGGTAACCTATACTCTCCCGTAACCGATTTATTGGACGGAGAAAAGGAGACGGGTGCCATGAAACCAGCTGAAGCTTATCTGTTGGGAGCCGATTTTGGTTCCGATTCGGTCCGGGTTGTGGCTGTCGACGCGTTCGACGGCAGTGTGGCGGGCTCGCATGTCTGCCCGTATCCCCGCTGGTCCAGCGGAGCTTACTGCGACCCTAAACAAAACCGATTCCGCCAGCACCCGCTCGATTACATCGAGAGCTTCACCACTGCAGTACAGGCTGCGTTGGGTGACAAACCGCAGGTCGCCGCCAAGGTCAGGGCCATCAGTGTCGATACGACCGGTTCGACCCCGTGCTTGTGCGATAGCGATGGCATCCCCCTTTCACTGCACGAAGACTTCGCATCCGATCCCGATGCGATGTTCGTGTTGTGGAAAGACCATACCGCCATCGCAGAAGCGGACGAGATCAACGCTTTGTGTTCCAGCTGGGGCGGTACCGATTACCGCATCTACAGCGGCGGCACCTACTCGTCCGAATGGTATTGGTCGAAGTTGCTCCATGTCGTCCGCAGCAGCCCCCACTTGACCGCCCATGCAGCCGGTTTCGTGGAGCATTGCGACTGGTTTCCCGCCTTGTTGACCGCAACCGAGTCGTTTGGGACCATCAAACGCAGCCGTTGCGCCGCTGGTCACAAGGTGATGTGGCACACTGCTTGGGGCGGCTATCCTTCCGCAGAATTCTTGAACAAGTTGCACCCGTTCTTGTCCACCGTACGCGCGAGTCTTGGCAACGATACGTTCACCGCCGACGTACCGGCCGGCCTGCTGAGTGTACAGTGGGCCCGGCAACTCGGCCTTGTGCCGGGCATCCCCGTCTGCGTGGGGGCCTACGACGCCCACATTGGAGCTGTCGGTGGCGGGGTGGCCGAAGCCGTCATGGTCAAAAGCGTGGGGACATCCACGTGCGACATCATCATCGGAAGGTTGCCGCATCCTGGTGAACCTGAGCCGGTCGTCGAGGGCATCGTCGGACAAGTGGATGGCTCGGTCGTACCGGGTTTCATGGGATACGAAGGCGGCCAATCGGCCTACGGCGATTATTACGCTTGGTTGCGCGATGCGCTCGCTTGGCCGTTGAAGAACCTGGGGATTCTTTCGGGAGCCCAACTGGAGCAAGCCGTCAAGAAAATCCTGCCGACCTTGGAACGCGAGGCTCAGTCGATCGAACCGACCGAGGAGAGCCCCGTGGCGCTCGACTGGATCAATGGCCGGCGTTCTCCCAAAGCCGACCAACGCCTCAGAGGGGCGTTGACAGGTCTTTCGTTGGGCAGCGATGCCCCGGTGTTGATGAGGATGCTGTTGGAATCGACTGCGTTCGGAGCCAGAGCCATCTTGGAGTGCTTTGTCCGAAGCGGAGTGCGCATCGACAAGATCGTGGCTGTCGGGGGAGTCGCCCGCAAGAGCATCATCGGCATGCAGATCTTGGCCGACGTGACCGGGCGGGACATCCATGTGACCGACAACGACCTCGCCCCCGCCATCGGTGCGGCGGTGTTCGCATCGGTCGCTGCCGGTCTCTATCCCGATGTGCAAACCGCCCAGCGGGCCCTGTGCAGCGGTACCGAGCGGGTCCATCGTCCGGATGCCCGCCGCAAGGCCGTTTATGATGTGTTGTATGCCAAGTACTTGCAGGTAGGGGCGTTCGAAGAGAAGATGCGGCGCGGTTGAGACGCCCGGGAGATAACGGTATGGAACGGTTCGCTGCATTGAGAGAGGAGGCTTGGCTGGCCAATATGGAAATCCCCAAGCGCAATCTGGCCATTTACACGTGGGGCAATGTGTCGGCGTTCGACCGGCAAGCCGCCGTGTTTGCCATCAAACCTTCGGGAGTGCCGTACGACCAGCTCAAAGTCGAGCACATGGTCGTGGTAGACCTTGACGGCAAGGTCGTGGAAGGAAATCTCAAACCCTCGTCCGATACGGGCACCCATATGGTTTTGTACCGCAATTTCGGTACTATCGGGGGCATCACCCATACCCATTCGGCCTATGCAGTGGCGTGGGCCCAAGCAGCTAGGGCGATTCCTGTTTTAGGCACCACCCATGCCGACCACAGCCACTTGGAGATCCCGTGCACCCCGTTCTTATCGATAGAGCAGGTTCAGGGAAATTACGAAAAGGAGACAGGCGAATTGATCGTGCGTACCTTCGCCACCATACCGTTTGCTGAGCAACCGATGGTTCTCGTGGCCGGTCACGGCCCGTTCGCCTGGGGCAAGGATGCCGCGGCTTCGGTGTACAATGCCGCCGTGTTGGAAGAGGTGGCCAAGATGGCCGCCATCACTTATGCGATCAATCCGCAGGCTACCGCATTGCCGCCGCACCTCATTCAAAAGCATTACCAACGCAAGCACGGTGCCCACGCCTATTACGGTCAGAAATAAGGCCGCCTGAGAGAACATAGCCCGATGGCGGTGTCCGCTATCGGGCTTTTTTACCGTCCAAGAATTTCCTATGTCTTGAAAAATTCATGTTGACAAGTCGGGAGAACGTGTTAAAATGATTTTGTATACAATATTTCCCCAAGGAGGATGCCTATGAAAAAGCTGATGGTGCTTTGCTTGATTCTGGTTTCAGCAGTTTCTTTCGTGTTTGCGCAACCCACGGCCGAAGTCTATCCGTCGCGCGACATCAACAACGTGTTGGTATGGGGTGCCGGTGGCGGTACCGACTTGGCCAACCGCTTGGTGATGGCCGAGATGGCTAAAGTGCTCAAAGTCAACATCAACGTGAATAACGTGACCGGTGGAGTAGGCGGATCGGTAGGTCTGTTCGAAGGCTATTCCAAACCCGCCGACGGTTACACGTTGGTCGGCCTGTCCGAATCGTGCGTCACTGCCGGTGTCCAGGGTGGATTCAACCATGGCATGGACGTATGGGACTTCTTCATCATCGGTGGATCGCCCGACCTGATCTCCGTGACTCCCAACGCCCCCTACAAAACGGTCGAAGAATTGGTCCAGGCAGCCAAGGCCGCTCCCAAGAGCATCCGCGGCGGAGCCAGTGCGGCCGGTTCCATCCACCACTTGAACCTGTTGGCATTCGAGAAAGGTACCGGAGTGCAATTCAACTTCATCCCGTACGACAGCTCGGCCGCCAGCCAGAACGCTGCCATGACCGGTGAAGTCACCTTGGTCATCACCTCGGTGCAAGAGCAAGCCGAACTTATCAAAGCCGGCAAACTGCGCCCGTTGGCCATGTTGATCCCGACCGACTTCGACTTCAAAGGAACGATCATCCCGTCGGCGTTCACCAAGTACCCCGGCCTCTCGCAGTACCTGCCGCTCGAGCAGCAGATTGGTTTCGCCATCCGCAAGGATGCCCCTGAAGCCATCAAGCAGACCCTGCGCGATGCCTTCAAGGTCGCCATGCAGGCCGAACCGGTCAAAAAGTTCGGCGAAGACCGCTACTTCACGATGAAGGGCTTGGTTGGCAAAGAAGCCAACGACATCTTCGACAAACTCGAGTCGGTCTTCTCTTGGACGCTGTGGGATTTGGGCGCCGCAAAGGTCGATCCCCCCAAATTGTTAATCCCGCTATAAACTGGGTTTCTCAGTCTATTGCTTAATGTGACAGTGTGGGGTTCAACATGCGTGTGCAACCCCACGTTCAAGAGGGGCTGTGTATGATTGATAAATCAAAGCTCCGTGGTGCCGACATCATCACGAGCGTGTTGTTTTTCGCATTGGGTATCTATATCCTGATCGAGGCTTTCCAGATGCCGTTGAAAGACTCCTACGCCGGAGTGAACAGCGTATGGTATGTCTCGCCTGCCTTGTTCCCGCTCATCATCGGAGCGGCGATGATCCTGTTGGCCATTGCGATTTTTTCCTTTGCTATGAAGAATGGCGGGATGGCGGCTCTGAAAAGCTCCGTGGCGGCCTTGAAAGGCACACGGTTGCTCAGCGACGCCAACATCCGCTATGCAGCAGTGTTGGTGGCGTTGTTGTCGATGGTGTACGTCAACTTGAAAATGGTCGACTTCTACCTGACCATCGTGTTGTATCTCGTGTTCACCATCACGGTCTTTTACCTTGACGATGTCCGGATCATGCGGTCCGTGTTCTATCTGTATTTCATCGAGATGTCCATCCTGTTGATCCTCAGAGTGACCGGTTTGGCGGTTGTGTTGGACAAGCTCTTCTATTATTTTGTCGATTCGATTGCTTTGGTCATGATCATCGTATTGCTGGTCCGCATGGTCGCCTTGATCAGGAAGTCGGAGCAAGCCCCCGTTTACCGAAAGAAATTCAGGCAAGCCATGCTCATGTCCTGGATCACCCCCTTCTTTGTCGTCATCATCTTCCGCTACATGTTGCGCGTGCCGTTGCCGAAAGAGGGTGCGGTGGTGAATGTGATGTCGATGATCTATTACCTGTTCAGATAACGGAGAAAATCAACATGGATATAGGTGCGCAATTTGGTATCTTCTTTTCGAGCATGGGCTCGATCCTCATCGATCCAGTCCAGCTGTTGCTTCTCTTCGGAAGTGTATTGCTGGGCATCGTGTTCGGCGCCTTACCGGGATTGACCGCCACATTGGGTGTGGCGTTGCTTACGACATTGACCTACAGCCTTTCGATGCAATCGGCCATGATAGCGTTGATGGGCATCTATGTTGGAGCTGTGTACGGTGGTTCGTACGGCTCCATCATGATCAACATCCCGGGGACGGCTTCTGCTGCAGCAACTGCGTTGGAGGGCTATCCGATGGCGTTGCAAGGCAAAGCCGGCAAAGCGTTGGGCTTGACGACCACCTCATCGGCCATCGGAACGATGGTCGGCATGATCTTCTTGGTTATATTCACTCCATTGATCATGAAACTGGCTTTGCAGTTCACCTCATTCGAATTCTTCTTGCTAGCCTTCTTCGGCATCATGATCAGCGGCAGTATTTCCTGTCCCGACACAGTCCAGAAGGGGTGGATCATGGGTTTCCTCGGCCTGTTCCTGGCCATGGTCGGTCGAGACCAGCTGCAAGTCTATCCGCGCTACACCTTCGGCATCATGGAACTCGAAGGGGGCATCGAGGTAGTGCCGGTCCTCATCGGTGCTTTCGGCATCCCCCAGATCATTCAAGTGCTCAAGGACCGTCAGATCGTACCCGAACCGGTCAAGGTGAACAGACTCGTCCCCTCGTGGCGTGATATCGGGCGTAACTTGGTGAATACTGTGCGTAGCGCCCTCATCGGGGTAGGCATCGGGGCGGTGCCGGGTATCGGAGAGGACATCGCTGCTTGGGTTTCATACGGGACTGCCAAGAAAGCCTCCAAGCATAAGGAGCGCTTCGGCACCGGAACGGAAGAGGGCATCATCGCTTCGGAAACCGCCAATAATTCCTGTATCGGTGGGGCAATGATCCCGTTGCTTTCGATGGGAATTCCCGGCAGTCCCCCTGCGGCGATGCTGCTCGGAGCGTTGTTGTTGCATGGAGTGGCTCCCGGTCCCATGCTGGAAGTCGAGCGTCCCGGTTTCACATTGCAGATTTCTGCCATCTTATTGTTGGCCTCGATGGCCATGTGGGTGGTGGGGATGCTTCTTGCCAAGCAGGTGATCAAGCTGTTGCGCGTTCCGGCGGCCTTGTTCATGCCGGTCGTGGCGGTGTTGTGCTTGATCGGTTCCTACTCGTTGGGCCTGAAGGTGTTCAACCTCTACTTGATGATCCCCGTGGGCATCCTGACCTATTACCTGACCGGCATGGGCTACCCGATTCCTCCATTGGTCATCGGTGTGATTTTAGGCGGCATGGCCGACGCCAACCTGCGTCGCGGCTTGATGGTCTCCCAAGGCAGCCTGGCCCCGTTCTTCACCCGCCCGGTCGCTCTGATCCTCGTGCTGGTCATCGCCTTCACCTTCATCTCCAACACGAGCATCTACCGCAAGGTAGTCGATTCGATCAAGCAAAGGAGTCGCAAGCAGTAATCAAGCTGCCCAGGCAGTCCACACGATGCATCGACATGTCGCTTCATAGGAGGAATGCACCATGGAATACCGGTATCTAGGGAAATCGGGCCTGATCGTATCAGAATTCACGTTGGGGACCATGACGTTCGGAGCCTCGGGGTGGGGTTGTGCCGCCGAGGAATCCCACAAGATCATCGCCGCTTATCTCGAAGCTGGCGGCAACATGATCGATGTCGCCGATGTCTACGCCAAAGGCGAGACCGAGCGGATCATCGGCGCATACATGCCGAACATCAAGCGCGACGAGGTGCTGATCGCCTCCAAATGCAACTTCCCCTTTGGAACTTCAAAGAATGGGTTGGGATCCAGCCGAAAGCACATGATCGAGTCGGTCGAAGGCAGCCTCAGGCGGTTGAAAACCGATTATCTCGACATCTATTACCTGCACCGCAGCGATCCCTCCGTGGCGGCCGATGAAATCATGGAGACGTTCGACATCCTCATTCGCCAAGGCAAGGTGCTCTATCCGGCGTGCAGCAACTTGCCGGCCTGGAGGATCATGGCCGACAATCTTGCCGCCAAGGCCCGCCACAGCAGCCAATTCGCATGCGGCCAGTACATGTACAACCTCATCGACCGCAATTGCGAGCAAGAGATCATTCCAGCCATGATCCACGAAGGCATCGGCTTCCTCTGTTGGAGCCCGTTGGCGGGTGGCTTGCTCACCGGCAAATACCGCGGAACCTCTGCGGTTCCCAAAGATTCACGCTTCGAACACCGCAAGAGCCTTGATGTGCCCCGCTTCTGGACCGAACATGGGGTGAAGGTTTCACAAGGGGTGATTGCATTGGCAGAGCGAAGCGGCCTGTCTCCAATCGATCTGGCATTGGGATGGCTGTTGTCCAAGAAGCATGTGTCGTCGGTGATTGTCGGTGCCAAATCGGTTGGGCAACTGCAGGAGAACCTGAACACGAAGTGGAAGGATATTCCCGCCGATGTGCTGGCCGAGTTGGATTCACTGAGCGAGCCGAACCGCTCGTACCTGTGGAGCTTCAACGAAGAAGCCAACAGCCAATTCAAAGCCAGGGGGCAGCAATTCCCGGGAACCATCATCTGTTAAGGACGTCAACGCAATGGTATGAAAGAGGGGTCGCCGGTTGGCGACCCCTAGTTTTACTCGAGATGGACTACTCTTTGTTCAGGACAACAACTCATGGACTGCTTGTACGATTCCTTCCAAGGTGATGCCGTTTTTCGCCAACAGGCGCTCGTAGGGAGCCGATTCGCCGAACTGGTCCTGGATGCCGATCCTGCGCATCCGGCAACCACCGGTCTCGGCCACAATCTCGGCCACTGCACTGCCAAGGCCATTGAGGATGTTGTGGTCTTCTACCGTGACGATGCCCTTCGTGGTCGCAATCGAGTCGAGCACTGCCTGGCGGTCGATCGGCTTGATGGTGTGCATGTCGAGCAACCGCACTGAAATCCCCGAGTTCTCCAAGGCTTCCTTTGTCTTGACACACAGTCCGAGCACATCGCCGTTGGAGATGAGGGTGATGTCGTTGCCTTCCGACAGGAGCACCGCCTTGCCGATCTCGAACGGTTGCTCAGGTCCGTAGATGAACGGCACAGCATCGCGGGTAAAGCGCAAGTAGACCGGCCCGTACCAATGTGCAGCAGCTTTTACCAAAGCTTTGGCCGAGTGGAAATCGGCCGGGGCGACCACGGTCATGTTGGGAATACTCCGCAAGAGGCCGAGGTCTTCGATGCCCTGGTGGCTGGCTCCGTCATTGGCGGGAGTCAAGCCACCGTGCGAGCAGGCTATCTTTACGTTCAGCTTAGGATAACACACCTCTTGCCTGATCTGCTCGAGCATGCGCATGCTGCCGAACACCGCATAGGTTGTCACGAACGGAATTTTCCCGCAGGTAGCCAAGCCGGCCGCCACGCCACAACCGTTCTGTTCGGCGATGCCCACATTGACATGCTGGTCCGGACACTGCTTGATGAACTCCAAGGTCTTGCATGATTTGCCAATATCGCAATCGACCACATAAATGTCGGGATTGGCCAGGCCCAGCTCGACAATCGCTTCGCCGTATGCATCGCGGGTGGGGAGTCCTTTGTTCAATTCCATCATCGACCTCCTTCGATTTCGGCCATGGCTTGTTCGTATTGCTGGTCGTTGGGTGCTTGTCCGTGCCAAGAAACGACGTTTTCCATGAACGACACTCCTTTGCCCTTGACGGTCTTGGCAAGGATGGCCACCGGCTTACCACAGGCGTTGCCCCTGATTGTGTCGAACGTCTCGACGATGGCGGCGATGTCGTGTCCGTCGATTTGATAGGTCAGGCACCCGAAGGCTTCAAGTTTGGCCTTGAGGTCGCCCAACGGCATGACCACATCGCAGGTGTTGTCGTTCTGCAGGTTATTGTTGTCAACAATCACCACCAGGTTGTCCAAACGGTATTTGGAAGCGGTTTGCAACGCTTCCCAGATTTGCCCCTCTTGCGACTCCCCGTCGCCGACCAGGCAGAAGACCCGGTAGGTTTTTCCGTCGCGTTTGCCGGCCAGGGCCATGCCAACTGCCGTCGACAACCCTTGGCCGAGCGAGCCGGTGCTGATGTCTATGCCCGGGCAACGCTTCATATCGGGATGCCCTTGCAGCATGGAACCCTCCTTGCGCAGGGTGTGGATGGCCTCATAAGGAAAGTAGCCCCTCATCGCCAAGCAAGAATACTGGATCGGGCAAACATGTCCTTTGGAGAGAACGAAACGATCCCGATCTGGCCAATGTGGGTTGGCCGGATCGACGTTCAGTTCGGAGAAGTACAGCACCGCCATGATGTCGGCGGCCGAGAGCGACCCTCCCGGATGCCCCGACTTGGCGGTATGGATCATGGTGAGGACCGTCTTCCTCAACTCCTTGGCTTGCCTTGTGAGATACATGATGCGTTGTTCCAAAGTGGTGTGTGAATCCACGTCAGACCCCCTTTCCTATTCTGCCCGACGCAGCTTCTGAACGTCGGTTGCGTATGATGGTGAAGATCAACGAGAAGGTTATGCCCAGAGGGATGAGTACGATGCCGACATACTGCCTGGCGCTGTAGGAACCATTGAGGAAGGCTAGTTCGAACAGGACCGTTACGATGGTCTCAAAGCAACATATGATGGCCGCTATCCCGCTTTCAACCCTCTTTGCACCGTAATTGAAGGCCAAGAAGGCCCCGATCGAGGAAATCAAGACCAAACCGGTCACTCCGTACCAGGCTGTCGGTGCGAACTGGAATCCTGATCCGGGAAAGAACGGCAATAAGATGGCGGTGATGAGCGCACCCGCGCTCATCGTGTAGGTGGTGATGATGGTGCTGGGGACGGGAAGGACGACCGGATGCTTGATGCTGAAGATATACCAACCGTACATGAGCATCGATGCGGTCGAAAGGACGATTCCCGTGACGGTGATGCGTACATCCGAGAGATCCAAGGTGAGCAGGATGCCGCAGAAGATCAACAGGTACCCGATGACCGAAGTGGCCCGCAGGCGTTCGCTTCCCCGCAGGGCCGCGATGACCATGACGACGATGGGATAACCGTAGAAGATCGCTTGCACGACACCCATCGGCATGGTCTTGAAGGCGATGAACTTGGCCAGGATGGTGAAGGCGAACGGGATGCCGATGTGGATGACGATCCTGGTGGCGGTCTTGAACGGTATGGCCAGCTTGCCAAGCGAGCCAGTGACTGCATAGAAAGCCAGCATCAGCAGGGCCGCCCCCCCGAAACGCAACAAGACCAGCTCCAAGGGAGCCAGGCCGGCGTCATAGGCGATGCGGGTGAAAATCGGCATGAGCCCATACCCGACGGTTGCGGCAAAGATGAGTAGCAGGCTGTCGCGTTGTTTCATGCTTCCATCATAACCCAGAACTGCACGGTTGTCAGCTATAAACTAAATATTGTATACATGATTTTCTTTTTCAGTTCTGTTTTGACATCTGGGCCAGTATGTTTTAAAATATTGAATACAAATGACTGATTGTGGAGGACTCATGATTACGAGAACCCAAGAACGCCAGTTGCGGGCCGAGGCTGCAAACATCCTTCGTGCGACCGGCTTCCCAATAACCCAAGCCGAACTGGAATCCATTGCCATCGCCGATTTCGGATTGAGCCATCCTACCTCGGAAGGCGCCCAGATCCTGACGATGTTCGCGACCGAGCGCATCAGCGCCAAGCTGATCGTGTTGTTGCCTGGACAAATCCTGCCGGAACATTGGCATCCGCCGGTAGGATCCGATCCTGGCAAGGAGGAAATCATCCGAGGGTATTGGGGTAACACACTCTATTTCGAAGAGGGAGGGCCTGCCGGGGTGTCCTCGGAGGCTCCACTCGAGAAGAGCTCCTGCTTTACCGCAACCAAGCGGATCGACTTGTTGCCCGGTGTGCAAGTGATCATTCCACCCGGCAAGAAACATTGGATGAAGGGAGGGCCCGAAGGTGGTGTCGTGATCAGCTTTTCCACATGTGTGCGCGACATCCTCGATCAGTTTACGGACCCTCATGTCGTACGGACCACGAAGGTTGTCGAAGATTGACCGCACTCAACGAGGAGGAAACCATGCAGGGATATTTCAAACGGGTCCATGAGCAGACCCAATCGCGCTTTTGGATCAACAACGTGACGTTGGAGGAAGCCCGCTTGGCCTTGGAAGCCGGGGCGGTGGGATGCACGCAGAACCCCTCCTATGTGTATAAAATGTTGTCTTCTGCCGACGAGCATGACCGGGTCGAGGCCATGCTGGCCCGTTCGGTCAAAACCTGTGCCGACGATGGCGATGTGCAGATCGAGGTTCAGCGGGAGTTGGTCGCTTCGATCGCGAAGCAGTTTTTGCCTTTGTACGAATCGTCGCACGGCCGATTGGGGTATGTCAGCATCCAAGGCGATCCGTTCCGCGAGGATTATGAGAGCATCGTCCGCTTCGCCCGCTTCAACCGGGAGGCCGGCCCGAACGTGATGATCAAGATCCCGGTGACCGAACACGGCTTGCATGCCATCGTGCAATGCTTGTCGGAGGGGATGCCGATCAATGCCACCGAGGTGATGAGCGTCAGTCAAGCGATCGCGGTCTGCGATGCCTATGACCGAGCTGCCGCCACGATGGCCCATCCTCCGGTGGCTTACTTGTCGCACATCGCCGGGATTTTCGACGAATACCTGGCGGCCTACGCCCAACGCATCGGGGCCTCCTTGCCGTCCGACTACCTGTTCCAAGCCGGCAAGATCGTGGCGAAGAAGATCCGCGCCTACATGGACCAACGCAAGACCGCTGTCGGCTTCATCAACGGCGGTGCGCGCGGGTTGCATCACTTCACCGAGTGGGTGGGGGCCGATATCAGCACGACCATCAACTGGAAGGGGACTGCAGAAGATCTGGTGCGCACCAATCCGCCAGTCGTGGCCCGTTTCGACAATCCAGTGCCCGAGTCGGTCCTCGAGACATTGTTGCGCACGCTGCCCGACTTCGAGCGGGCCTACTTTGCCGATTACTTGCCCGAACACGAATGGGAGGAATTCGGCCCGGTCGTCCTGTTCTGCTCAAGCTTCAAAAAGGCGTGGGGCTCAACAGCAGAGCGTATTGCAGCGCTCCGTTCAGCCAAGCACTGAAGGGCCGAAGGATAAAAATACAGGGCGGATCCGATCCGCCCTGTTCGCTTTGTGGGTGCTTACTTCAAACCGAACAGACGCTCCTCGATGAACTTCCATGTGTTCATATAGTCACCCGCTTCGATGAGCTTGCCGAAGCCGTCGGCGATCATGCCGTCCAAGGCCTTCAGGATGCGGGCTGTGAGACGGTTGTTGGTCTCGAAGGTTTTCAAGATGTCCCATCTGGTCGGGGAAGTGTCGCTGGTCAGGTAGTAATCGTAACCGTAGACGCGCAGGTAATAGAGGAATTCAGCGTAGGCGATGATGTGTTTGCTGCCGGCAAAGTAGTCCCAGTCCCACTTGGCGTCGTTGTCGTTGATATGGATGTAGTAGGGGATGCCGCTGTCGTGGATGACGGAGAGTTCCTCGGCTGGATTGGTCCCGCCGTACATCGAATGGCCGAAGTCGAGCGTCACGCCCAATCCCGGCAACCCGATCTGCTTGATCAGCAGGATGGTCTTGGAAGCATTGGCCAAGAAACAGGTCCCGCGGGTCTCGCTGGGTTTGTACTCGATGAACAAGGTGATTTCAGGGCGGTAGGCAGCTGCTTCGCCGAAGGTTTCCAGCAGGTACTTCCAGTTTTTGGAGTAATCGGTCTGGAAATTGAACTCGTAGCCGTCACCGAGCGGGCAGCAGGTCACCCGGTCGGCACCGATGGCGGCGGCGAAGTCCTTGGCTTCCTTGATGAAGCGCACGGCCTTGTCGCGCACGGCTTTGACCGGCGAGGTCAATCCACCGTTGCGGAACTCGGGCTCGGCCTTGACGTTCACGTTCACCGCGGCGATGTCCAACGAGTACTTCTTCATCAGGCGTTTGACTTCTTCGGGTGAATTCACTTCGTACGGATAGACACATTCGAGCCCCTTCATGTCGGGAATCTGGGCGGCCATCTTGAACTTCTGCTCAAGATCGATGCTCTCGTTGTACTCATGGAAACGGTCCTTCGTCCTTCCCAGGAACGAAGAGATGACAGCATATTTCATATGGTTCCTCCTCCTATGGTGTGGTCATGGCAGCGATAGTCCGCTGGACATGCTCTTTTCCTTTGCGATAAGCCGCCTCGACGGCCTCCTTGTCGGCACAGGCGATTTCCAAATCCAGCGATCCTTCGTATCCGGCGGCCTGCAACGCTGACAGCAATGCCGGCCAAGGGATCGAGCCATCACCGGGGGGCAAGGCCAGGTTCTCGGTGCCGAAGTTGTCCTTGAGGTGGGTGCCGTAGATCCGGCCGGCCAGTTTGGCAGGGATGAGGGCGATGGCCTCTTTCGAACTCCAGGCGTGGCCGGTGTCGAAGTTGTACCCGATCGAAGTATTGCCGGCTTCGTGCATCATGCGCAAAAATCCTTCGGTGCTGCCGATGAGCGATCCCGGGACCAATTCCAAGGCCAACCTCAACCCGCCCGATTCGACGATGCGGGCCATAGCCAGCAATTTGAGCATCAGGCGGTCCCACAAGCGTCGGTATTGGTCCGCCTCTATGGTAGTCCCTGCCGCAGGCGCGAACGGAGCGATCGGCAACGTGATGGTCGTGCACTCGGGAAACAGGTGGGTGACTTCGACGACACCCTTCATCTGTTCATAGCCGAGGTCGGACATCAAAGACGGTTCGTCCTTGGTCGCCATGAGGAGGAAATGGGCGACGAACTGGGTCGCGCTCATGCCAAGCTCGTTGCCCCTCCGGGCTAACCGCGGGGCTTGCGTGAGCCATTCGTCGAGCCGGTCGGGATGGAACACCTCCAACTGGTACCCTTCGAATCCCATCCGCTTGAGCAGGTCCAGGCCGGCGATATAGTCGGACACGCTGAATCCTGTCGTGTAGCGGGAGAAGAAATAGGCTGGTGAGACTCCATACATGGTAGGTCACTCCAAAAATAATGTATTCAAAATTTATTTTAGTGTACGGTAGAATTCCTCCGCTGTCAATTAAAAGTCCTCGTGTACGGAATTGTTTGACAAGTTCACCATCAGGTGTATACTGAAACTAGATATTGTATACAAAATGGCGTTGGAGGGATGAAGATGCAGTCCAGGAAGATCATTGTAGCGGTGGCGCCCGTCGCCCATATGGAGAAGAAGATCCCTGCAGGGGTGGTCAATCCGGTCGATCCGGAGGTGCTGGCCCGTGAGTCGATCGAGTGTTGGAAAGCCGGGGCTTCTTTGGTGCACCTGCATGTGCGGGACGTGACAGGCAAGCAGGTGGGCGACCTGGGGGTGTTCTCGCACACGATCGACCTCATCCGGGCCGAATCGGACATCGTCATCCAAGGGTCCACGGGAGGGCTGTCGACCTTGTCGTTGGAGGACCGCTCCAAGTCTGTGGACGAGCCGAGGGTCCAGATGGCTTCGCTGAACATGGGTTCGACCAATTTCGGTGAAGGGGTGTACATCAACACGTGGCCAGACATCCGCTACTGGGCGGCCAAGATGAAACGGATGCAGGTGGTGCCCGAGTTGGAGGTGTTCGACCTCTCGATGATCGAAAGCATCGTCGCTTTGGCGGATGAGGGCACGCTGGACCATCCGTTGCACTTCAACTTCTCGCTGGGTTTCCATGGCGCCCTGTCGGCCACAGCCGACAATGTGTTCCGCCTGAAGCAAGCCTTGCCGCATGGTTCGTCTTGGAGCCTTCTGCACGAGGGGATGACCGACTTCTCCTTGCTGGCTGTCGCGGTGGGAGCGGGAGCTTCGGGCATCAGGGTCGGTTACGAGGATGGCTTTTTCATCAAGCCGGGCAGACCCGCCAGCAACGCCGAATTAGTCCGGCATGCCGTCGAGCTGATCGAAGCCATGGGTCACCAGGTCGCCACCGCCGAAGAGGCCCGCCGGATGCTGGGCATCCTGAAGGAATGAGGCAGCAAAAAACTCTGTATCCAAAACAATTGATACTTGGGCCTTTCCATACTAATATCGTCACTATGGAACCGATTGCACATTTTTACGACGATCTTGGCACCAAAGCATACGACATGCTCAAGGAAATGATTGTCAAGGGGGACTTGGCTCCGGGCCAAAAGCTCGTCCAGGAGGAGATCGCCCAATTGTTGGGGGTGTCGCGCACGCCGTTGTTGCAGGCCATCTCCAAACTCTCAAAAGACCATTTCGTCGTCACGATCCCCCGCCGGGGATCATACGTCAAGCGCTTTTCTCCCGCCGAATTCCTCGACATCTTCGACATTCGGGGGCAATTGGAACCGATGGGAGCCTACCATGCTGCCGAGCACATCAGTGCCTCGGAATTACGGGAGTTGGAAACCGTCTTGGAGCATTATTCAGTCGCCGTTCACGAGGGGCGGACGCTGGACATCCACTCGAGCGACAACGAGTTCCATATGGTGATCATGCGGTGCAGCCGCAACAAGTTCTTGTTCGACATCATGAAGAACTACACCAACTTGCTGTGTGATAGCGAACGTTTGCTCAAGAGCCCGGCCAAGAGCATGGAGGAGCATACCGGCATCCTCAACGCATTGCGCAACCATGATCCCAACGGCGCGCGCGAGTTGATGTTTTATCACGTCAACGGCGGAGCCAGGGCCAAGTTGGCCCAGTTGCTGCACGAACGGGAAACCGCTACCGGCCAGGAGGCCCGCCATGCCGAGAATTGAAAACAAAGCCTTGCGCACATACATCTACGACCGCATCCGCGAGTTGATCGACCAAGGGATCCTGCCGGTCGGTCAGAAGATCAACAAGAATGATTTGGTGCAACGGTTCGGGGTGAGCCAAACCCCCATAAACGACGCCCTCAATCAACTCGTCGGCGAAAAGTACATCGAGATGCGCCCGCGCAAAGGGTACTATGTGCGCGAGTTCGACATCGAGGAGTTTTGTCAGTTGTTCGAGATGCGGGCCGGGCTCGAGGGCATCGCCGTGCGGTTGTGCTGTGAGAACGCCACTGATAGCCAAGTGTTGGAATTGGTGACGGCTTTCGACAGCTTCTCGGTGCCGATGGATGAGGCCGAGCTGCACCGCTATTACGAGACCGACCGTCGTTTCCATGAGAAGATTGTGTTGTATTCGGCCAACAACTTTATCCTTGAGTCGCTCAAAACCACTGGTTTCCAAGCCCGCACCTACCAAAAAGGCTTGGTGCGAGGACCGGAAATCACCCTGCACGAACACCGGATGGTGGTCGAGGCGCTCAAAGTCCGCGACGGCGAGCGGGCCCAACAACAGATGGTGTGGCATCTGTTGGGTTCGCGCGATGTGTTCAAGACGATGATCGACAAGGAGAAGGGAAAAAGCCATAAGCATTGAAAGCCGGCAGTCGGCAAAATACTGCTTTCATTCTTATATGGTTCTTTTATAAAGTTCATATCGAAATTTATAGATTTCCTCTTTTCTAATTCCCACTATGGTAGTACTATGGGAATCGGGGGAACAAAATGCACGGTACACTGGCCGTCAAATCGTTCGCTGAGCTGGAAGCAGTCCAGCTTCGACAGGGAGTGGAGATATTCGTTGAAGGCCACTACCGTCGCCTCTCGTTTTTGACTACCGAGACCGATGCGTTGGTCGACGTCCTTGAACATTCGTTCGTGCG
>CAZJAK010000050.1:0-17237 GCA_964543935.1 uncultured Spirochaetaceae bacterium | reverse complement strand
GTAGTAGCGGCAAGCAGGACCAGCAGGATGGAAAGCAACTTCTTCATAATCAAACCTCTCTATATTCTTTATTGTATCGTATTCAGAACTCATTCACTGAACTTGGCTCTACGATAGCAAGACTCTGAACTTATGTCAATAGAATTTGTAAATTTTCTTGTAGAATTTTTACTAAATTATATGAATTATTGCTTATTCTTTTTATTATATATTTTTAATATTTTCTATATTCTCTCATCTTCTGACATTTAACATAACTTACTTCGTACTTTTAGCCTTATTATTGCTAACTTCGACTATAACTACTCAATAATACAGCTATTTTATCCTTCCTTATGTCAAAGGTTTCTGTGATAAGTTGGGCATATGGATAGCTTGGAGGGGACGTCTGTCCCCTCCTGGCTTTCTATGCTATCTCTGTTGTCCTGTTTCAGTTCAACAGCTTGGCCAAGGTCTCCGCGTAGGCTTCCAGGGCTGCTCCCAGTTGGACCGACGGGCGGATCGTGTTGTCCAGTCCAGCCAAGTGGACGATGCCGCTGACCGGCTGGTTCATGGCGACCAGCTCTTTTCTCACCCCGAACGGCACATGGACCATCCCCATGCCTTGGGCGTAGTGGATCATCGAATCAAGGCAGAAAGCACCCTCGCTGGTGCTATGGGGACAACTGGTGAAGCAAGCAAAGTATTTGCCGGCCAAGCTGCGATCCTCGCACATATCGAAGGTCGAGTCCATGAAAGCCTTCATCTCGGCCGAGACATTTCCGAACGAAGTCGGGCTACCCAAGATCACCATGCGGCTCTTTTGCAACGAAGAGGAACTGGCTACCGGCAGCGCCTGGATATCCTCATAAAAGTCGTTCACCGCATCCGACTGGTTGGCCAGGATGTGCAAATCGGAATCCTCGACCCGGTACAAGCGGGCATCCACGTTCCGTTGGATCAATTGTTCCTGAAGATAGGTGGCGATGATGTAGCAGTTCCCGTTGACACTGTGTACGACGATGGCGCAGCGTTCCATGGTTGGCCTCCTGCGAAGTTCTGAGTAATTCCAATATACTATAGCAAACGGTCAGCACCAAGCGGTGAATCGTCCCTCGCGCTCGCTCACGAACACCCTCGTCCCGTAAGCCTCGCTCAACACCGCTTCGGTCAGCACCTCGACTTTCTTACCATCAGCCAAAATTTTACCCTGGGAGAGGACCACCACCCGGTCGATCTCCTCGATGATGTCGGACAGGTCGTGGGTCACCAAGACCAATGTCTTGCCCTTGGCATGAAAGTCATGCAAAGCTGAACGGAAAGCCTGCTTGGCCGGAAAATCGAGGTTGGAGACGGCCTCGTCCAGCAACACCCCCTCGGGATCCAAGATGGCTGCCCGGGCCAGCAAAACCCGACGGGCCTCGCCCGATGAGAGGCTCCTCATCGGTTTATGTGCAAGATGGGCCACCCCCTGCTCTTGTAGCGCATCCAGCGCCATCTGGCGCATACTGTCGGTGACCTGATGGTGGAAATCCAAACCGATGCTGCTCAGCAATGCCGAGACGACGATATCGCAGGCGGGATGGTTGGTGTCGCACAGTTGCTGCATCGATTCGGAGACGATGCCCATGCGGGAACGCAGTTCGAACACATTCCAACGGTCGCGCCCGAACAGACGGCAGCGCAACAACGGATTCCATAACGGATGGACCTCTTGGGCCAGCACCTGCACCAGCGTCGACTTGCCCGCCCCGTTGGGCCCAATAATGGCCACATGGGCACCGGCTTGGATGTCCAAGGCCTCAATGTCCAAAATCACCCGCCCGTTGCGGCGTACCGCCACATTGCGCAATTCAATGATCGGGGCAGTGGACATGACAAGACCTCCCTGGTTGCGGCCATCATAAGCCACGGGGAGGTCTTGTTCAAGCAAGGGTGCGCTCAAGCCATCGCCCGGGCAACCTTCTCCTTGGCCGCAGTGGCCTCGATGCGCTTTTTCGTATTGGTCAGGTTGACCAGCACCAGCGCCACGGCCAAGTCGGTCTGGCCGGCGCCGAGCGCCTCGGCGATGTATTGGTACTCACGCACCTTCTTCTCGCAATCGTCACTGGCAGCCACCGCGTAGGACATGCTCTGGTCGAGCAACGGCGAGAGGTTCTCATAAATCGCATTGAGGATGATATTGTCGTTGGAACGGACCAAGACCTTGTGGAATTCCGACTCGAGCGTCAAATAATCCTCGATGGTAGCCCGGTCGCGATTTTTCAAGTCCGGCAGTAAATCGACCATCAAATTGGAAATGGACACAAGGCTGGAGACCACCTCGCGGCGATTGGGATTACGGGAGATGTCGCGGGTAGCCGACACTTCTACCGAGGTGCACACTTGGATCAGGTCCAGCATGAGCTTGTTGTTGGAAGATCCGCTTCTGATGATCGTATCGGACAACGAGGAGACGAACTGGTCGAGATTGTTGGATTTGATGGAAGCCCGACGCCCTTGGCTGACCGTCAACAAGCCCTTGGCCTCCAGCTGCTTGAAGGCCTCGCGGATCGAGCGCGAGCTGGCGTCGAACTGCTGGGCAAGCTCCTGCTGCGAAGGAAGCGACTGTCCCTCGCCCAAGCGCCCGGAAAGGATCATGTCTTCCAACGCGCTTGCAATGCGCGCCGACTTGGTCCTTCCATGTTTGGTCGCGGGATTCATGTATGTAGAGTTGTCCACCATTGGGACCTCCTGCCATATGAAATAGGCTTGTGACAGAGTTTTAAAATGCCATGTCACAAGTAATGAACAATATCACTCGTATATATTACAATATATCATGTAAAAAAGCAATACCTATTCCAATTTATAATGTCTAATGTCATGAGTTTTTGAAAGAAGTTCGACTACATCATACATAAGAATATGAAAAAGGGCTTTTCCGTTATGGGAAAAGCCCTTTTTCAACTATCGGGATTGGTTATGCTTCGAGCTTGCCTTTGATCGCGTTGAGGTGCACCAGAGTGAGAGCCACAGCCAAATCGGTCTGCCCGCTTTCGAGGGCCTCGACCAAGTAGCGGTGCTCACGGGTGCTCTTTTCCAGCTCGGCGTAGGTGTTGGTGATGCGGTCCATGCTCTCGTACAGCATCGGCGAGAGGTTCTCGTAAATGGCTGACAGGATGATGTTCTCGTTGGACTCGATCAACTTCTTGTGGAACTCGAAATCGTGAGTGTTCCATTCCTCGCTCGCCTTCGCCTCGCCCGCCTGCAGACGGGGCAGCAATTGCTCCATCTTCGAAGTGAGGGTGTCCAAGGCCTTCACCAGCAGACCGCGCTGGCCCAAGCGGGACAATTCCCTGGAGGCGGAAACCTCGACCGTGATGCGCACCTGCATCAAGTCCAGCAACAACTTCTTGTCGGTCGAGTGGGTGCTGATGAGCGAGCGCGACAGGGAGTTGACGAACTGGTCGAGGTTGTTGGCCAATACGATGGCGCGCTTGCCTTGACTGATCTTCACCAAACCCTTGGCCTCGAGATGCTTGAAGGCCTCGCGGACCGATCGGGAGCTCACTTGGTACTCGTCGGCGAGTTCCTGCTGGGAAGGAAGCGGTTTGCCCGCCTCATACTTTTTGTCTATGATGGCCTGCTCGATCGTTGTGGCGATCTGGGCCGATTTTGTTTCTGTGCTCCATTGAGGGGTCATGGAAATGTTCTCCTCCTAGCCGTGCATACGACATAATCGCATATTTTCGACAAAATAGGTACTTTTTTCGTATATACGGTTATAAAGTACTGTATATATATCGAATGGTCAAACCACTGCCCAGTCCAAACCAAGCCCTTTTGTCATAAGATGACTACTGTTTTTACATACTAATTACGGTTTTACAATTCTTACCAATAAATTTTTTTAAATTTCTCCAACAAAATCCCTCAATAATTCTCTGAAAGCAAGGATTTTCCATTGAATATGCGTGATTGGGCTGACAGTCACTCTCCCATGGAGGTAAAGTAATGGGAAGAACCATAGAAAATCCCTCTGATTAACTATTGACACAAGTGTAGCTCAACAGTATATTCAGTATACAAGCCGATGGCGGCACTCTGCCGGTATCGGCTCACTGGAAATACTAAGGTGTTCGATAGATGAAGAAGACGTTGATCATAACGACAATCTACCTGCTCATCGGCATGCTGGCGTTCTCGCTGGCCGACCCGGTCAACCTCGTGTTGAACACCACCATCGCGCCCGTATCGGCCCTCACCGTCAATGGTGTGGGTGGGGCCGGCTCCACCAGCACCAAGATAATCGAAGAGACCGATTTGGGAAGTGCGATATCCATCCCATTCACCTACATCGGCAACCAGCCGGTCAACCTGAAGGTGACCTCCACCAACGCATCGACCTACAACACCAGTTTCCGCTTGATCGTGAGCGGCACCCCTGCGCAGTACATCCCCTACTCCCTCACCATCGATTACGACGGAGCCGGAGCGGGCACCCAGACAGCCGTGACAAGCGGCATTGGGGCCGCTTTGGTCCACACCGGCGGCATTTACAATCTCGATTCAACGTTGATCGTGACCCTGACCAGCGGGACCTATGCCGCCGGGACCTATTCCGACACCCTCACCTTCGAAATCGTCGCCCAATAACCTATTTCCTGGAAAAAAATTCACGCATCCAAGCCCACCATCGGGCCGTTGTCCCTTTACCGAAGCGTCGCTTGTAATCGAGCGAGGCGCTTTCGATGCTGACCGGCTTGCCCGTGTCGCTCTTCAAATTGTCCCAATGGCGTACAATCCACATGTACAAGTCGGCCTCGGTCTTCCCCGGGAACGAGGAGAGCAACTTGTCGCGTTTGATCTGAACCACGATCGGCAGGAAAACATTGTCGTACCATGATTTGGCCGCTGTCTCGAAGGGGATTTCCTCAGTCTGCTTTTCGTTGATGTAGTACTTGTGCACCAAGATGTGGTTGATCAATTCGGGGTACATGCCCGGGGATGTGAAACGCACCAAGTTCATGTCCATGATGGCATCGAGCTTGTACTGCTCCAAGAACCGACCCCGTTCGTATTCCACCACCTGTTTCTTGATCTGCCTTACTGTCATACCGGGTTCCAACTGGACCATCGAATCCAGCTCGACAACCTCTGCGTCGATGAATTCCACCCCCTCGCTGCGGGCTACCGATACGCGGTGGTTCCCGTCGCGCACGAAGTAGGAGTCGCCCAACTTGTATACGCTGATCGGAGGAAGGATCACATCGGCCACATGAGCGCTGTGGATGCTGAGCCAGCGCTGCCGCAACAACTCCTTCTTGGGATAAAACGCCAAGGTGAAGTCGTGATAGCGCCCCTCGCTCCCGATGATCTTTTCGACGGGAATGGGCACGATCCCGCGATAGGTCTCGTTGTGGGGTTTGATCAGCTTGGTCACCTCGTACAACGACAGCAAATCGGAATGCTTCCATTGCAAGGTCGACAAAAGCTTTTGCATGCGCGCCTTCGAACGCGCCTTGGCAAATTCTTCCATCCGTTCGTAATCAGGAGCCATGACCTTTATTCCCTCTCCAACACATACGAGCCGTATACGTTGATAATCTCGGTCCCGCCATACCGGGCGGTACGCGGCTCATTCATATCCAACAAGTGCACATGGCCATGCAATAAGAAACGTGGCTTGAAACGGCGCATGAACCACAGGAACACATTGAAACCGGTATGGCAAACATCGTCTTTGTCGCCGATGCCCCGCGCAGGGGCATGGGTCACCAATATATCGAGCCAACGCCCGTAGCGCAACCGGTTGAACACCAAACGGGGCACCATTGCAGCGATCCGCATACCCATCTGGAACTCGGAGAACTGGTTCTCGCCCGAATTGTACCGCATCGAGCCCCCCAGGCCGGCCAGCAGCAAACCCGTCGAACGGTCGCGCTTGACCTGACCGTCCAAGAATTCACCCCCGATGCCGAACACATAGCGGTCCCTGTTGAACTCCAGATGGTCCACACCGTCAAAGTATCGCGTCCCCTTGTACTGCTTCAAACTCTCGGCATGATGGTTCCCGAACACAAAATACAATGGTTTGTTCAATGTGGTGATGATGTACTCATAGTACTTCAACGGCAGATCCCCGGCTCCGATAATGAAATCGACATCCTTGTAGCGTTCCACGATGTTGGGCGAATAGACCAATGGATCGGAAGCATCGGCCACACAGAGGATCTTCACGAAGGTCTCCTGCCGGTCGAGGAACGCAACACCAGCCGGGTGTCGACCACATGCGATTGAGCGGGATTCCCGTCGGGAACGTTGATCCGTTGGATAAGATGGTCGACCGCCATCTCGCCCATGCGGGCCCGCGGAACTTCGACCGTGGAAAGGGCGGGCTCGGTGAATCCCAGCAAATCGATCCCGCCAAAACCTAGGATCGAGACGTCCTGCGGGACGTTCAGATGCGCTTCGCGCACCGCGGCAAGCACTCCGATGGCCAGCATGTCGCCACCAGCAAAGAAGGCGGTTGGAGGATCCGGCAGGGCAAGGCAGGCCTTGGCCGCGGCCATGCCTTCACCCGGTTGGAAGTTGGTGTAGCGAATCAGATCGGGATCGAAACACCCCTCAGCCTGCATCCGTTGCACATAGACCTGTTCCTTGTCCTTGGTAGCGCTAGCGGCCTTGAAACCGGCGATGAAGGCAATGCGGCGGTGGCCCAAGCCGATCAAATGGTCGAGAGCCAGCGTCGCCCCTTGGGCATCGTTGCTACGGATTGCGTTCACCTTGGTCTCGACATTGCCATTGAGAATCGTCACGATGGGCACTCGACTTTCATGAAGCGCCGAAAATTTATCGTTCAACTCAGGCTCGAGGTCCATCGGGGTGGTGAATACAATCCCCTCGCACTTGCGCTGCAACAGCATGTCCAAATAGGACAGGACGCGGTCCTGGTTCCATTCACATTCACAGATGAACAGGTCGTAATCGTAGAACTTGGCCCGCTGGACGATCCCCTTGATGATGCTTGACCCGTAGATGTTGGTCAGATCGTCGACAATCAATCCCAGCGTGCGGTTACGGTTCGTCTTGAGATTCTTGGCATTGAGGTTCGGCTTGTAATCAAGTGCGGCGATCGCTTCGAATATCCGCTCACGGGTCTTTTTCGAAACCCGCTCATGACCATTGAGTACCAACGAGACGGTGCTTTTGGCGACATGGCAATAGTCCGCGACATCTTGGATCGTTACCTTCCCCATCGGCACCCCCCTGCCATGGCAGTGTACCATAACCATTGCTGAAATTGTTGGCAAAAATGAACAGGCACAGCAATGAAACGATTGAATCGAACGGTTTACAGGTTCCAGGCTCGCAGGTAAGCAGCTTGAGCGGCACTCAACTCATCAACCTCGTAACCCAGCGTCGCCAGCTTCAAGACCGCCACCTGCGTGTCGATCTGGTCGGGAACCTTGATGACATGGCATCCGATCGACGTCGCATGACCCAGCAGGTATTCTGCCGACAAGGCCTGTAACGCGAAGCTCAAGTCCATGATCTCGGCCGGATGGCCGTTCCCGGCGGCGATGTTCACCAAACCGGCATCGGCGATCAGGTTGATCCAGCGGCCGTCGGCCATCTTGTAGCCCATGATGTTGTCGCGTTGTTCGGCCTGTTCGACCGCCAGCCGCTGCAGGGCCGCCACATTGATCTCAATGCCGAAATGACCGGCGTTGGCCAACACCACCCCGTCTTTCATCTGTTCGATATGACAGGCATCGATCACGTCGCAACACCCTGTGGCGGTCACGAAGATGTCGCCATGGCGACAGGCCTGCTCCATCTTCGCCACCGCAAAACCCTCCATGGCCGCTTCGACCGCTTTGATCGGATCGATTTCGCACACGGTCACGAGCGCACCCATGCCCTTGGCCCGCATGGCGATTCCCTTGCCGCACCAACCGTACCCGACCACCACGACCTGCTTGCCGGCCACCAACAAGTTGGTCGTCCCGTTGATCGCGTCCCACACCGATTGACCGGTGCCGTAGCGGTTATCGAACAGATGTTTGCAGTAGGCACTGTTGACGGCAATGACCGGCAGGCGCAGCAAGAGCTCTTTCTCGAGCGCCATGGCCCTCAGCACACCGGTGGTGGTTTCCTCGCACACACCCAGGATCCCGCCAAGCAACTCGGTGCGGACGGTATGCAAGCGATGGACCAAATCCCCGCCGTCATCGATGACGATATGGGGAGCACAGTCCAGCACCTTGTCGATGTGCTTCAGATAGGTCTCGTGAGAAGCGCCATGATGGGCGTAGACCCGCAACCCATCAGCAGCCAGTGCCGCGGCAGCCTCGTCACGGGTGGACAGCGGATTGCTTCCGGTGATGGAAACCTCTGCCCCACCGGCAGCCAACACGGTGGCCAGGTAGGCTGTCTTGGCTTCGAAGTGGATCGAGACAGCCACGCGCACACCGGCAAACGGCTTGCTCTCTGAAAACCGTTTTTCGATACCGCGCAGAAGCGGCATGTGCTTGCGGACCCATTCAATCTTGCGCTGCCCACCCGGAGCCAGAGAGATATCCGCTACGTCATAATCCATGAACGCCACCTTGTACAAAAGAATGTCAAACCGGCCAGCTCTTCACCACTTCCCTGACCAAGGCTCCGAAGGAAGCCTTGACCCGCTCCCCGGTTTCCAACACCTCGGCATGATTGAGCGGCTGGTTCAGAATGCCCGCTGCCATGTTCGTCAAGCAACTGATGCCCATCACGCGCATGCCGGCATGCCTGGCGGCAATCGTCTCGGGAACGGTCGACATGCCCACCGCATCGGCACCGCACAGGCGGGCGAAGCGCACCTCGGCGGGAGTCTCGAACGACGGCCCGGTGAACAGCTGGTAAATTCCTTCGCGTAATTCGATGCCCAACCGTTCGGCACAGGTGTGGGCCACCGCCCGCAACTCGGCAGGATACGCCGTGCCCATGTCGAAAAAGCGCTCGCCCAGTTCGGCCGGATTGGCCCCGCGCAACGGGTTGTCGGCGATCAGTTTGATGTGGTCGCTGATGACCATCAGGTCGCCGGGCTTCCATGCGGTGTTCACACACCCGGCCGCATTGGTCAACAACAGATCTTTGATTCCCAGTAAGCGCATCATCCGGATGGGGAAGACCACCACATCCATCGGGTACCCTTCGTAGAAATGGAAGCGCCCCTGCATCACCATGACGCGCTTACCGCTCAGGGTGCCCACCACCAACCGGCCGGCATGCCCTTGGACGGTAGAGACAGGGAAATGGGGGATCTCGCCATAGGGGATGATCACTTTGTCGGCGACATCGTTGGCTACATCGCCAAGGCCCGAACCGAGCACCATGCCGATGGCGACCGGCTTCCCGCCGATCTTCTTCGCGACATAACCGGCAGCTTCCTGGAGCTTTTCCATCAAACGTTCCACAGCACCCTCCCCGTCAGAACGGTTCACCGGCTGCTTTCGGAGCAGCCGAATTCTTTGAGAACGCCACCAAGGCGAGCAGCGTCACCACATAGGGGAACACCTTGAAGATCACCGGCGGGACCACCCCCAACTGCGGGATGACCATCGAGACGTTGGCGATGGTCGTGGCGATGCCGAAGAAAAAGGTCGCACCCAGAATCCCCAGTGGTTTCCATTGGCCGAAGATCAAGGCGGCGATGGACAAAAAGCCCAAGCCGGCCACCGACCCGTTGAATTCGCTCGAGTAGGTGACCAAGATGATCCCGCCACCGAGGGCAGCCAAGGCTCCCGACATCATCACGCCAAAGTAGCGCATCCGGTGGACATTCACCCCGGCAGAGGCGACTGCCGAGGGATGCTCCCCACAAGCCCGCAACCGTAAACCGAACGAAGTCTTGTAGAGCAAGAACCATGAGAGGGCCCAAATGACCAAGGCCACCCAGGTGCTCCAGTAGCTTTGGGTGAAGAACAGCGGGCCGATGACGGGAATTTTGGACAAAAGCGGGACATCGTCGCGCAAGATGCCCATGCGGATACGGACATTGCCGCTTCCTGCGATGGTGCGGGCCAAATAGACCGTCAAGGCGCTGGCCAGCATGTTGATGGCCGTGCCGCTGATGACTTGGTCGGCCTTGAGGTTGATGGAGGCGAAGGCATGCAACATTGAAAAGAGCGCACCGGCCGCTGTGCCCACCAGCAAGCCCAACGGCAAAGCCAGCGCGTAGGAGAATTGTTCGGTCGACTTGATCGTGATCGCCGTAGCGAAATAGCCGACCAACATGAGGCCTTCCAAGCCTAGGTTGGTCACACCGCTGCGCTCGCTGTACAGCCCCCCCAGGGCCGTCATCAGCATCGGAATCGTATAGGCGATGGCATAGGGCATGATCATGCGGATGGTGTGGTTGCTCGACCCGAAGGCCAACACCAACAGGGCCGCTACGATGATTGCCAAGCGGATTTGAAAGGTGCGTTGTTTGAGTTTTGCCGTCAACAGCGTACCGAGATCCTTGTTCGTGGTGGGAGAATCGTTGTTACGAGCCATCTCAATTTCCTCCCTTTGCTTGCGACCGGGCATTCATCTTGCGGGCGACCGAATCCCAGAAGCGCTTGAACAACACGCTTGTGGCGGTGAAATAAATGATTGTCGCGATGATCGAGTCGGCGATTTCGGGTGGAACATCGGTCATCGCGTTCATGAAGCCCTTGCCCGACTGCAACATGCCGAAGAACAGCGCCGAGAAGAACACCCCGATCGGATTGCTCGCTCCCAACAGGGCCACGGCGATGCCGTCGAAACCCATGCTCGGCATCACGCCGATCTGGATGTTGCGCGAATAGCCCGTATAGAAGGTCATGCCGGCCAAGCCAGCCAGTCCTCCGGCGATCATCATCGACACGATCACGTTGCGGTTGACCTTGATGCCGGCATACTCGGCGCAGAATCGGTTCGAACCGACCGCCTTGAGCTCGAAGCCCAACGTGGTGCGGTCGAGGATGAACTTGATCACGAGTATGGCGACAATGGCCACGAAGATGCCGAGGTTGATGTAACCTCCGCCGAAAATCGAGGTGAGCCAATCAGAGCGCAACGATTGTTCGAGGGCGATCGATTTCGATTCGGTCTCCAGCGACGGCCCCTTGAGGAAGGCGGGGACGAAGTAGTAGATCGACCAATAGGCGATCCAGTTCATCATGATCGTGGCGACGACCTCGTGCACGTTGAACTTGGCCTTGAGCAAACCAGGGATCACCCCCCAGATCGCCCCACCGAGCAACGCCGCCAGGATGAGGACCGGCAGGTACAACATCCGAGGCAAAAAAACATTGTGGGCCACCAACGTGGCGCACAGGCCGCCGATGAGCATCTGGCCGGCTGCCCCGATGTTGAACAGGCCGGTTTTAAAGGCAAACGAAACCGACAAGCCGACCAGCATCAGGGTGATGGCCGTGGCGATGGTGTTGCCGATGCGCTCGACATTCATCAACCCGCCTTTGAACAGATAGAGGAAGCCGGCAAAGGGATTGCTGCCGATGAAGGCCATGAAGATGCCGCCGGCGACAAGACCCAAGATCACCGCCGAGACGGCGATGACGAACGAATTGCTCTTGAAGCGCGCTTTCATTGGGCCACCTCCCTGATCTTCACACCGGCCATCATCAAACCCACGTCTTGCTCGTTGGTCTTGGAGGTCTCCACCACATCGATCAACCGTCCGGCGTTCATGACGGCGATCCGGTCGGAGAGGTTGAATATCTCGTCCAGCTCGAACGAGACGAGCAACACGGCATGGCCTTTGTCGCGATGCTCGACCAAGCGCTTGTGGATGTACTCGATTGCACCGACATCCAAGCCACGCGTCGGTTGGACGGCGATGAGCAAATTGGGAGCCAAGGCCATTTCACGGCCCACGATGGCTTTTTGTTGGTTTCCGCCCGACAGCTTGCCCGCCAAGGAGTCAATGCCCTCGCCCGAACGGACATCGAACGCATCGCAGATGTCCTGGGCGTGTTTGGCGATGACGGCATCCTTGAGCAATCCCCGTTTGGAGAAGGGCTGGCGGTAATATTCCTTCATGACCATGTTGGCGCTGATCGGGAAAGTCATCACCAAACCGCGCTTCTGGCGGTCCTCGGGGATATGGCCGAGACCGATTTCGTTGCGTTGCCTGATCGAGGAACGGGTGATGTCTGTTCCGTTGATCGCAATGGAACCAGACACCAGTGGCCGCAACCCGGTGATGGCCTCGACCAACTCGCTTTGGCCGTTGCCGTCGACACCGGCGATGCCGACAATCTCGCCGGCCATAACCTGCAGCGAGAAATCCTTCACCCCGAGTACCTTCTTCACGTTCAACACACTCACGCCACGAATTGCCAAGACAGGATCACCCGGCGTTGCCGGTTTCTTATTCACTTTGAAATTGACCGGACGGCCGACCATCATGGAGGCCATCTGGGCTTGGCTGGTCGAAGCCACGTCCACCACACCCACCAGCTTGCCGCGCCTGATGATGGTACAGCGGTTGGCCACCGCCTTGATCTCGTCAAGCTTATGGGTGATCAACAGGATCGACTTGCCTTCTTTGACCAAGTTGCGCATGATCTGCATGAGCTCGTCGATCTCCTGGGGAGTGAGGACCGCAGTCGGTTCGTCGAAGATCAGGATTTCGGCGTCACGGTAGAGCATCTTGAGAATCTCCACCCGTTGCTGCATGCCCACAGTAATGTCTGAAATGGTCGAATCGGGATCGATGTTCAGCCCGTATTGCTCGGACAAGGTCTTGATCCTCTTGGCAGCCGCTTTGCGGTCCAAGATGAAGCCGCCCTCCTTGCCCATGATGATGTTCTCGGTCACCGTGAACGTCTGGACCAGTTGGAAGTGCTGGTGGACCATTCCGATGCCCAACGCGTTGGCATCGTTGGGGCTGGCGATGTGGACTTCCTTCCCCTTGACCTTGATCGTCCCCTTGTCGGCATGGTAAAGGCCGAACAGGATGCTCATCAATGTCGATTTTCCCGCCCCGTTCTCGCCAAGGATGGCATGGATCTCGCCTTGTTCCACCTGCAGCGTGATGTCGTCGTTGGCGACGATCCCTGGAAATTCCTTGCGGATGTTCAACATCTCTATGACATGACTCATTGGCGCGTTGCCTCCTTGAGGGCACGATGCACATCGTGCGACGATTGACCGTACAATCACATAAGAGCCGCCCGAGGGCGGCCCTTATTGATCATGCTTGATCGAAACTGCGAACCATTACTTGAACAAGCCAGGAAGCTGCTCGGCGGCGACTTTGATCTCGCCCTTCTTTACCTTCTCGACGACCTCGTTGACCTTGGCCTGCACATCGGCAGCAAGGTTCGGGTTGGCCGTCGGGATTCCGAGACCGTTGTTGGCGGCGGAGAAGCGCAGGATCTGCCCGCCCGGGAACTTACCGGCCAACTCCTCCTTGATCATGTCGTAAGAGGCGCGGTCGAGGTACTTCATGGCGCTGGTGAGGATGATCGACTTGCCGTTGGGGAGCAACCCTTCGGGATACTGGTCTACGTCGACACCGACGATCCACACGTTCTTGCCGGCCGAGGCGCGAGCCTTGGCTTCGTTGATGGCGCCCACTCCAACACCACCGGCGGCGGCGAAGATCACGTTGACGCCCTTGTCATACATGGAAGCGGCGATCTGCTGACCGGCGGCCACGTTGTCGAACGAGCCCTGGTAGAGGTTGTTCTCCTGCTTCATGACGATTTTGGTCCCGAGGTTCTCATTGGCGTACTTCACACCCTGCTGCCAGCCCCAGTTGAACTTTTGGACTGCCGGGATCTCCATTCCGCCGATGAATCCGAATTCGCCGTTCTTGACCTGCAAAGCGGCTGCGACACCGGCCAAGAATCCAGATTGGTGCTCTTCCCAGTAAACGGCCACGACGTTCTTCTCAATGCGGAAGGTGGCGTAGTCGGCAGTGTGGGGTTCTCCATCGAGGATGACGAACTTGGCATCCTTGTACTTGTCCTGAGCGACATAAATGGCCGTCTCGAACTTGTAACCCGGGGTGATGATGAACTTGTAGCCGGCATCATAGAGGTTACCGATTTCCTTGAGGTAATCGGCTTCGGTGGTCCCGCTGGGCTTGAGGTACTTGGCCTCGACCAAGCCTTCGTTCTGAGCCTTCAGGATGCCTTCCCAAGTTCCCTGGTTGAATGACTTGTCGTCGATGGTTCCGGCATCGGTGACCATACCGACCTTCAAAAGTTGCTTCTTGCCTGTCTCGACACCGCCCTGGGCGAACACCATTGAGCCGATGACCAACAGGACACATAGTACTACGGTGAATCTCTTCATGTGAAGTCTCCTTATGTGTGAGATACTGTTGACATATTCTATCCCTCATCCGAAGGGATGTCAAATCAAAGTGGGGCGTTACGTCTTTGTACCGCCTACAGCTTCCGTAAGAGAATCTTGCGACATGTGCTTAGTACGCCATCTCGATCGAGGCCAACAGGAACGGCCCCACCCCTTTGAAGTCGTCTGAAACAACCGGTTCACCGACATAATAGGCATATGAACCGTTACGGTACGGCTTGCCTCCGAGTCCGGCCACCGAGCAGATGCCATCCAAGTGGGTGGCCCCATCGGCACTCGTACTCAGACGTGTTTCGCAGAGCGCACGGTAAGCCTTGCAGGCCGCTTCACGAGCTTGGGCGGGAGCGGACAGATAGCCCAGACGGGCAGCTTTCAATAGGAAATAACAGAACATCGCCGAGGCGGAAGTCTCCGAGTAGTTGCCTTGGCGACCGCTTTGATCAAGCACCTGGCACCATAAGCCGCTGTGGCTCTCCTGGAAGGACATGACGGCAGTTGCGGTGCGTTCGACGATGGCGATGAGGCTGGACCGCTGGGGATGACTGGTTGGAAGGTAATCCAGGATATCGGTCAACGCCATGCAGTACCAACCCATGGCCCGCCCCCAGAAGTGGGGAGAACGGCCAGTTGCCGGATCGGCCCACAGCTGTTGACGCGATTCGTCCCACGCATGGTAGAGCAATCCGGTACGGTGGTCACGGACCTTCTCCTCGACCTCCTGCAGTTGGGCGACGATGTCGTCCACCGCTTCTTGGTCGTAGAATTCGACCCCATAGCGGACTTGGAACGGACCGGCCATGTACAAGCCGTCCAACCAAATCTGCCACGGGTAGATCTGCTTATGCCAATAACCGCCGCTGTGAGTGCGCGGTTGCTTGCGCAGTTGATCGCGCAAGACCTCGATGGCGGTGCGGTATTTCGCCTCACCGAAGGCATGCAATAGGTCGAACAGGACCCTCCCGGCATTGATCTGGTCAAGGTTGAATTCGTCCTGGCGGTAGGTGGCGATCGTACCATCTGCATACACGAGGGTATCGTAATGCTCCTTCACCTTCCGCAATAAAACGCCTTCGTCATCCAATGCTCGCCCAAGGCAAACCAGCGCCATGAGGAACAGCCCGTCCTCATAATGCCAGCGCATCTTGTGCGGAGGATAGACCGCAAGCATCGATACTGCCAAACGCTCGGCGTCGGCCAGAGGTCCCGCATGGTCCATGGTATCATCGTCCTTCTGAAGAAACCGGGGCGGGTCAGCCCCGCCCCGGTTGGAAATCGTTGGTCTACAGCCCCCGCTTAGCGCAGCAGGCCATTCTTCTCGGCGACTGTACGGGCATTGTCTTCCCAAGCCTTGCCACCGAGCTTGTCGAACTCAGCCACCCAGGCATCCCAGTTGGCTTTGGTCAACTCACGCTTGCCGGTCAGGAACTCAGCCACGCCTTGCTCGTAGAACCGTTTGAGGTCGGTTGCCGGCGGAGGCAACGTGTCGCCGCCGATATTCGGCGTCCAAGCCCGGCTCTGCATGTCGAACAACACGGTCAAAGCACTCATGGTCTTCTTGGAGACTGCCGTTACATAGGTCGGGTAGCGGCTGATCAACTCAACTTGGCCATTGTAGAACACCATGTTGCGCAATTGCGTGTAGGGCTGGCCTTTGGGTCCGGTGAAAGCAAAGTCCTTATTGGGCACTCCTTCAGCCACAGGCACACCGTCTTTGAGGGTGTAGTTGACCCCTTCGACGCCCCAACCGAGCAAGAAGTAGCCCTCGTCGGAGCTCATCCACTCGAGCAGGCGGGCGATGGCGTCACGTTTGACTGCATCGGCTTTGTCGCTGATGGCGTAGATGCGATACGATTGGGTGTAAACGCCCACCGAAGACTTGCCAGCGGGGCCGACCGGCGGATCGACCACGATCCACTCGCCGTTCGGGAAATTCTTGTCGAACGGGGCATAGTTGCTCGTCGCGGCATAGGCGGCGTTCTGCTCGCGCATGATGCCGAAGCGGCCTTGCTTCCAAGCAGCACGGAAATCGTCCTTCTTGTAGCTGAGCCAGTTGGGATCCATCACACCTTCGTCGATCATCCGCTTGATGAAGGACATGGCTTCGAAATAGGCCGGCTTGCGCACGTTGAGCCCGAATTCGGCCTTGTTGAGGTTCCATGTCCCGGCCACTCCGAACGCTCCGAACCACGGATCGAGCCGGCGGCCCAAACCTTCCTCGTAGTTGTTGATCTCGATGAAGGCGCCGTACCCGTAGGTATCGTTTTTACCGTTGCCATCGGGATCCTTGGTGGTGAAAGCCTTCATGACATTAAGGAAATCCTCGGTCGTCTTGGGCACAGCCAAACCGAGCTTGTCGAGCCAGTCCTTGCGGATCAGCACACCCTCGTTCTTGGCGATCGACCCGGGCGAGGCCAAGCCATAGGACTTACCGTTGATCGTTGAAAAAGCACGGCTGTCGGCATCGTACTGGACTTTAGTCCTGGTCGGCATCTTGGCATACAGGTCATCCACTGCGGCCACCATGCCTTGGTCGACCAACCTGAGCCATACTTCTCGGCGCACCATGAAGATGTCGGGAAGATTGTCAGCAGCGGCAGCAGCGGAAATCTTCACATCTTGGTCCGCTTCGTTGGAAGGCAGGGCGGTGATCTTGAGGTTGATGTTCAGCTTGTCCTTGACGATCTTGTAAGCCGCCCAGTCATCTGGCGGAGGTCCCGCCTCGGTAATGGCGGCACCATACCACAGCTCGATGTCCACTGGACCGGCTGCTGCGGCAGGCTCTGCCACGCCTTGGGCTGCCAAGGGAGCGGCTATCGCCAGAATCAGCAACGCGATCAACACCATTCGTGTGTTTTTCATGTATTTCCTCCTTTGGAAATCATCCTTTGACACTGCCAAGGAGTGTCCCCTTGGCAAAG
>CAZJAK010000049.1:0-17293 GCA_964543935.1 uncultured Spirochaetaceae bacterium | reverse complement strand
CCGATGTCCTCAAACTCGTACTCTTGTTGCAGGTCTTCTGCGAGATGGAACTTGCGGTAATTGGTGGAGAAGATCAGCGTACCACTGGTGTCGAGATGGCGCATGACGCTGTGAATCAGATGGTTCTGGTCACGCTCGACATCGAAGGTGCGCCGCATCTTTGAATTCGAGAAGGTGGGTGGATCGCAGAAGATCAGGTCGAACATGTCCCAAGTAGAATTGAGCCACTCGATACAGTCTTCCTTGTAGTAGAAGTGGTTCATTCCCTCGAATCCGTTCATCCGCATGTTCTGCATGGCCCAGTCGAGATAGGTTGCCGAAGCATCGACCGACACGGTGCTCAACGCACCGCCGGCGGCAGCGTGCACCGTAGCAGTGCCGGTATAGCAAAACAGGTTGAGGAAGCGCTTTCCCTTGGCTGTCTCCATGATCATGTTGCGTACCGGACGGTGATCCAAGAAGATACCGGTGTCGATGTAGTCGGTGAAGTTCACCGCGAACATCAAACCGTGTTCGCGTATGATGCGGATCTGGGCTTTGTTGGCAAGTCGGGTGTATTGGCCAAAATCCTTTTGTTCACGCCTCTGTTTGACATGGATGTCGTCCCGGTCGATTCCCAAGACCCGTTCAGTGGCGTCGATGAGTTCTTCCAATCTGGTTTCGGCAGCTTCCGGATCGATCGTCAAGGGTGGGGCATATTCCTGCAAATGAACCCATTTGCCTTCGTAGAGGTCGATGGCGGCCGAATACTCGGGCATGTCGGCATCGTAGATACGATACGAGGACACCCCCTGCTGTTCCATGATGGGTTTGATCCGCTCGAGATTCTTCTTCAAGCGGTTGAAGGCCATCTGGGCACCTTCGGACAATGGACGGGACAACCGATCCCGCTTTTTCTCCAAGGCCTTTTCCATCATCGCTTGGCGTTGCTCGATACTGAATACATGGTAATGGGCCAGTTGGCAGTCAAGCGGTCCGTTGTACAGCGAGTTGGTCCGGTCGGGCTTCATGTCGACATAGGAGAGCAGCTCTTTGTCGCCGCACAGGATCGAAACATACCAATCGGGAAAGAGGGTGTTCATCACCCGGCCCAGATCGCGGTACAACTCGTGGATGCCATGGGTGCTTTCCATTCTCAAGCCGTAGGGAGGGTCGGTCACGATGCAACCGACTCCAGAAGGAACATCCTCGGCACTGATGGCAGTGAAATCCTTGACTGAGAATGCTATGTTATTCGCCACATGGGCGTTCTTGGCATTCGTCTTGGATATGGAGATGGCTTGCCTGTCGACATCCCAACCCAAGATGCTGATCGTGCGTTTCGAAGCCGATTCCTGGCGATCGTAAGCTTCGTCCAAAAGGTGTTCCCACAGTTGCACATCGTGCATTTCCAATTTCAGGAAAGCGAACCGGTCGGGATCGATCAATCCCGGGGCAATGTCGAGCGCCATCAAAGCCCCTTCGATGCACAACGTCCCGCTTCCACAGAAGGGATCGAGCAAGGTACTCGGCGTGCCGTCTTGGACCGACTTGTACCATTCGCTGCGCATCAGGATGGCCGCAGCCAAGTTTTCTTTCAACACCGCTGCCGTCTCGTTCTCGCGGTAGCCGCGTTTATGGAGGGAACGGCCACTGAAATCAAGATACCATATCACCCGGTCGCCTTCGACATGGATGTGGAACACCACGTCCGGATTGTCGAAATCGACAGTGGGACGCTCGCCTTCGAAACGCTCCTTGATGCGGTCGACGACGGCGTCCTTCATCCGGATTGCTCCGAAGGTCGTGTTGCGCAACCAGTCGCAGTGCATCGCCGTCACAGTGACGGAAAAGGTCTTGTGGGGGTCCAACCAGGTCTCCCAGGGGATTTGCAGCGAAGAATCGTACAGGTCGTCAGCGCAGGACACCTCATCGTCCTGCGCGAGGGCGACCATCAAGCGGGTTGCGATGCGGGAGTGCAGGCAAAAACGATAGGCACATTCCAGATCGCCTTGAAACTCGATACCCCCATTGATGGGTTTGATGTCGGTCGCACCGGCCTGAAGGGCTTCGGTCGTCACCAAGTCATTGGTGTTGGCCGCTGCAGCAGCAAAGAAAATCATACGTATTCCTCCGTCTCGATCAACCGAACAAGGCTTCGAGCTCGTCTTTGCTGAAGGTGTAGTCGGTACCGCAATTCAAACAGGACAATTCCAACGGGAAGGGCCCGTCGCTGAGGATGTCGGCCTTCTCGTTATCAGGCAGGGCGCTGAGGAAACCAGCAAACCTGGCGCGGTCGCAGGGGCACGAGAAGCCCAACTGCTCATGGCTGAGGTATTCGGGTTTCACAGAGGCAAAGGTCTCTTGGACGTAGGTCTTCATGTCTTTGCCTTGGGCGAGGAAGCTGCCAATCGACGGCATGTCGCTGCATATGCTTTCCACTTGCTCCAGTCCCTCATCGTTGGTACCGGGAAGCTTTTGGAGGAACAGGCCTCCTGCTCCGACGACCACTCCTTGTTTGTCGAATTGTATGCTGAGGACGACAGTGGTGGGCGTCTGTTCCGAGATCATGAAGTATTCGGCCAAATCCTTGGCGATACGGCCGTGCTGCAACATCACCCTGCCGGTGAAGGGTTGCTTGTTGCCTTCCAGCAATTTGGTGACGGTAAGAAAACCCGGGCCGAAAAAAGGCGAGAGGTCGAAACTCTCCAAAGGTGTCTCGACCGGGATGGGAACCTGCTTGAGATACCCCCGTACGGCACCGACCGCCCAAGCTTCGACATAGATGCCTTTGATGGGACCGCCACATTCGATCGACAGTTGCACGCGGTCGTTACCTTTGACCGTTGATGCCAACAACGCGCCGGCAAGATAGCCATGGCCGAGGGCCAGCGTCTCAAGCACTCCGAGGTCAAAATTCGCCCTCATCTGGTTGATCATGTGGGTTGCTTGGATGGCGACAGCCCGTACCGAGCCATTATTGAGCAGGAACACCTCGCGTCGGTCGTCGGGGAGGTGTTCCAGATGTGTTTGTAAGAAAGCGTCTTCAATTGGTTTTCGAATCATAGGACCATAGATTACGCAATGACAAGATTTTGTGCAAGGCTTTCGAACTCGGCACCATCAAGCACTTCCTTCTCAAGCAGCTTTTTGGCAATCAGGTCGAGTGTCTCGCGATTGGCCTTGAGGCGCTCGAGCACCTGGGCATAGCGCGTGTTGATGAGCCTGGCAGTCTCGTTGTCGATGTACTCTTGGGCCGCCTCCGAATATTCCCGGCTCCCGCCCAGCCCTTGCGAGGTGGTCGAGGGCAAGGTGATGTTCCGGTAGCGTTCGCTCATGCCGAATTCGGTGATCATGCGCCGAACCAGATCGCTGGCCCGCGAAATGTCGTTGCCGGCCCCGGTCGAGATCTCGCCGCAGACCAACTCCTCGGCTGCCCGCCCGCCGAGCATCGTGTCGATATTGCCCAACAACTCGCTTTCGCTCATCAGGAACCTGTCCTCGGTCGGGTACTGCAACGTATAGCCCAAGGCTCCGATGCCACGCGGGATGATCGATATCTTGGAAACCGGTGGAGCGCCTTTGGTCATCTTGGCCGTCAAGGCATGGCCCACTTCATGGTAGGCGACCTTGCACCGTTCGTCCTCGCTCAAGATGCGGCTCCTTCGTTGCAAACCGGCCAGCGACTTTTCGATGGCCTCTTCCAAGTCGGCTTGGACAACCTCTTTGCGCTTGGACCGGACCGCCATCAAAGCCGCCTCGTTGGCGATGTTGGCCAGATCTGCACCTGCCAGACCGGCTGCCGATTGGGCGATCTTGCGCAGGTCGACATCTTTGGAGAGCTTGATGTTTTTGGTATGGATTTTAAGGATGGCGACGCGGCCTTCCAAGTCGGGCTTGTCGACCAACACCTGGCGGTCGAAGCGGCCCGGTCTGAGCAGCGCTTGGTCGAGGATCTCGGGGCGGTTGGTGGCCGCCAGGATGATCACTCCGGTGCGCGAGTCAAAGCCGTCCATCTCGACCAACAACTGGTTGAGGGTCTGCTCGCGCTCGTCGTTGCCACCGAAGCCAGCGGCGGTGCGGGTCCGTCCGATGGCATCGATTTCGTCGATGAAGATGATGCAGGGCGAGTGCTCGCGGGCTTGGCGGAACAAGTCGCGCACCCGGGCAGCTCCCACGCCAACGAACATCTCGACGAAATCTGCTCCGCTCATCTTGAAAAAGGGCACCTTGGCTTCACCGGCAACCGCTTTGGCCAACAACGTTTTTCCAGTACCCGGAGGACCGACGAGCAACACCCCCTTGGGAATCTTGCCGCCTATCTCGGTATATTTTTCGGGATTCTTAAGGAAGTCGACGATTTCCTCGAGCTCTTGTTTGCTTTCATCGGCTCCGGCCACGTCGGCGAAGCGTACTCCGGTATCGCCTTCGGCCACGATCTTGGCCTTGTTTTGGTTGAACGAGAGCACCCCTTGTCCGCCTCCACCTTGGCCGAGTTTGGCGAAGACGATCCGCCAGATGACCAAGAAGATCAACATCGGCAAGATATAGCTGAGCAGGCTCTGCACAATACTGGGTTTGGCCGGTGCCACCGCGTAGTACTCGATGCCCTTCTCATCGAGCAACGGTACGAATGAAGGGTCGTTCAACACATACGTCGAGAATGCTTGGATGGTGGGCCCTTGTTGGGTCAGGCTTTGGATGCCGGTTTTCTGCACGAGGTTCAATGCTTGTTGTTTGGTGATCGTGTAGCCGAGGTACTTCTCGTCCTGAATCTCTACCCGCACGATCATACCGTCTTTGACCATCTGCTTGAACTCGTTGTAGTCGATCGGTGTCACCGAGCTGTCTTGCTGAAGGTAGGTGTTGATGGCCAGCATGGCGATGATGATGAACAGGAAATACCAGAAGGAGAATTTAAAGCGCTTGCCGAACACAAACGATTTCAAGTCCTTGTATATCCCGGGCTCTTCCTGATTCTTCTTGTTGTCCTGATTGAGCTTGTTCGATTGTTGCTCAAGGGGATCCCGTTCGTCTTTTGCCATCTTGCCACCTCTTGGGAAAGAGCTCGTCGAAAGGTCATTGTATTGTGACGGCTCTGCTAACAATATACGGGAGAAGTAGTCAATCGACAATCTATTCAAGCTTTGGCCTCTTTGCCAATCAAGCAGCTGAGGATACTATGGCGGTATGGAGATCAACGGAAGCACCATCATCATCACCGGAGCGGCTCGACGCTTCGGCAAAACGTTGGCTTTGGCCTTGGCTGCCAAAGGGGCCGCAATCGGTCTGCACTGTCACAGCCATGTCGAAGAAGGTCGCCAAACGGTGGCACAGATCGAACGCCAAGGAGGACAGGCCCTCCTGTTGCCGGCCGATTTGCTTGACATCAGCCAGCTTGTTGGCATGTTCGAGAAGGCTGTGGACCATTTTGGGCATGTCGATGCGGTGGTCAATTGCGCTTCCGTGTTTCGGCCGGTCTCGTTGGAAGAGACCGACAGCAGTGAGTGGGACAGCATGCATGACTTACACGTGCGTGCTCCGTTCTTGTTGGCCAAGGAATTGTACCTCCATAGGCAGAAAATGCTCACGTTGGATGGTCCGGGGTGTGTGGTCAACATCACCGACAGCAGTGTCCGCCATCCCTCACCACGAAGGGTTGCCTACGCCTGTGCAAAAATTGCACTCGAACGGCAGACGGCGGTTTTGGCCGCCACCTTGGCACCTTTGGTCCGGGTCAATGCAGTGGCTCCTGGGTTGTTCCTCGCCGCGTCAACCGACGATGGCTCCTATGGCGAGCGGCTTATAAAGCGGCTTCCGCTGAAAAAGCTTACTGAAGAACACGATGTGGTCGCTGCCGTAGAATTTGTTTTGGCCACCGAATCGTTGACTGGCGTGATTATCCCGGTTGATTGTGGAGAACATTTGACATAATCTTCCAATAATTGGCGAAGTGTGCAATAATTGCACAGTGAGTTGGTTTGCTACAGCACATTCAGGCATCCTGAATGAGATTTTTGCATTGCATAGGGCTTTTCCAGAGATTTACACCCTCGATTGTGGGGATTGTGTGAATTTTTCACCCACCTGTGGTGATTTCCGAGTCGATTGGCATGGGTTGTGCTTATAGTATGTCTGGTATGTTTGCGGGTACGAGCTTGATGAAAGGAAACTATACGATGAAAAGGATATGGCATGTGTTGGCCGCTGTCGTGGTGTTGCTGGCGGCGTTCCCTGTGGGGGCAGCCGATATCGGCACGATTGTGGAACAAGCCAAGGCCAACAGCACGACGGTCAAGACGCTGCAATTGAACAAACAGCAGTCGGAATTGGCCTTGGGTTTGAACGATTTGGACAAGAAATTGGCTGTTGTCGTTGACGGGTCGGTCAAGTTCGACGACTCGCTCATCGGCGGGACCGGATTGTCGGAGGCCAACGTCACGGTGAATCCACGGGTGACCGTCACGTTGCCCAACGACCAGGCCACCACGATCACCGTCGTCCCGGGACCGATCGTCAAATCGTTCGAATCGAATGCTTTCAGTGCTTCTCCGTCGGCCACGATCACCCATACCCTCGATCTGGGGCCTAAACGCAAGACGCAAAATGACCTTGACGACCTCAAGCTGAGCAAGCAACGCTTGGAAGTGGATTATGGTTATGTGAAAGGCATCATCGCCTTCGAGAATTCGGTGTATCAGAAAATCATCGAGTTGTTGACCCATGAGAAAAACATATTGTCGTCCAACGGGCAGATCCTTACCCAGAAGAACCAGATGGCCACTGCCTTGACGCTCAAGACGATGAGCAAGGAATCGACTTCGTATCGCAACATGGAACTCTCTCTGGCTCGGCTTGAAACCTCGTTGGCGGCTACCGAGCGCAAATTGAATTTAGCCAAGGCCCAGTACCGCCAGATCACCGGTTTGCCGTGGGACGGCCTCGATGCCGTACCTGAGGCCGACTTGACCTTCACTCCCATGGAGAGTGGCGATACTTCGGTCGTAGTGGCTTCGCTTGCTCTCGAGATCGCCAAATTGGATTTGGCTCTGGATGAACAAGATTCCTCCGCGATGAGTGTGCGTTTCAACGGGGGAGTGGGCTTGGCCAATGCCAACAACATCAACGCCAATAGCCTGCGCTACAACATTGATGCCGGTGCGACTTTGAGTTCTTCCCATTTCACCGTAGGCTCTAGCGTTACTATGGGCATCTCGAATACCGGTACGCTGTCACCGAGTTTGACCATTAGCGGAAGCTGGAAGAACGATACCGCGATTGAAGCCGACACCATTGCCCGCAGGCGCTTGCAGAATGCGGTCGAGTTGGCCACCATCGACCAGCAGGAAGCCATGCTGGATTATCTCGATGCGGTCGACGCTTTGCAGGGCGATATCCTCAACCACCAGATTACCAAGCAGCAATTGCAAGACGACAAGGAGTATGACGAACGCCTGCTTGCACAAGCGCAGGAGCGTTTGACGCGCGGCTTGGGTGTGCAAAGCGATGTCGACAACGCCCGCCTTACGTTGGAAATCGATGCCTATGAACTGAAGATCAACCGCTTGGAAGCGTTGGTACTCGCCAATAAGATCAGACTGTTGCGCCATTGAACAAGGAGTTGAAAATACATCATGCGAGACGATAGGGAACGGGAGGATGTCCTCCAGACGACGGAGATGCAGGTTCGCTCGGCTTTGAAGAAGAAGATGCGTAAACGTCTCATCAAGCGGATTTTCGGGTGGGTGGTGTTCCTCCTCATCGTGGCGGCTGGAATCTATGCCTATCAATTCTATAAAACCAATGGTAGATTGCCGTTGGCACGACCGGCTCTCACTCAAGCGGCTGCCAGTGGACCGACCGAGGTGAAAGTCACCGAGACCAAGTACTCCCAAGTCATCGATTTGTCGGGCTCGGTGGAGGCTTTCCAAATCCAGACAGTCGTGTTCAGGTCCACCGGGGCAGTGACCGCCGTCTATGTCAAAGAGGGCGACCTGGTCAAGAAGGGTGACTTGTTGGCCACGATCGACGACACCAGCCAGAAATACAACTTGGCCAACATCGAGTCCAAGATCGAGGAAGCCCGCCTGAACGGGTCGGTACGCGAGCAACAGCTGCTTGAGATGCAGCTCACCATGGCCCGCAACAACCTTGAATACACCAAGGCCTATGCCAACTTCGACGGTGTCGTCGCCACGGTGAACATTGCCGCGGGCGATTATTCGGAAGCAGGCAACAAAGCCATGGTGATCATCGACCGCAGCAAGCTCAAAGCCACCGTCGAGATTGACGAGATCGACATCCAGAATGTGAAGATCGGCATGAAGGCCGATTTGAAGTTCGATGCCGTCAGCGGCCGCACGATCGATTCACAAGTGACCTACGTTCCAATGATCGGGCGGACAACCAACCAAGGCATCGGTGTGCTCGATGTCGAACTTACCATCGACAATCCTCCCGCAGCGATCTACCCGGGATTCACCTTTGCCGGCTCCATCTCGATTCCGGCAGAGAGCAGTATGCTTGTCGTGCCGGCCAATGCCGTCACCACCACCCGAAACGTCAGCTCGGTCAACAAGAAGGGGGCCGACGGCAATCCTGTCAAGGTAGTCGTGACGACAAAGTACCTTGGCGAAGGCATGACCCAGATCCTGTCGGGCGATGTGAAAGCCGGCGACACGTTGTTGGTCAATAATTCTACAGGCAACAGCATCTTCAACATGATGGGTGGAGCCGCGAATGTCACGACCCGGGTTCAACAAGGGTCTGCACCTACAGCTGGTGCAGGAAACCCCTTCCCAGGTGCCAACCGGTAAGCCGGGAGGATGACGATGGCTAAAGAGGTAATCACCCTGTACGATGTCCGCCGATACTACATGATGGGCGATTTCGTGGTCAAAGCACTCGATGGGATCTCCCTGTCGATCGAGGCAGGGGAGTTCACCGCCATCATGGGGCCCTCTGGATCGGGAAAATCGACTTTGATGAATCTGATCGGTTGTTTGGACACCCCCACTTCCGGCTTGATCCAGATCGATGGCGAGGGCACCATGGGGATGACCGAGGCGGAACTCGCCTTCATACGCAATCAGAAAGTCGGTTTCGTGTTCCAGCAGTTCAACCTGCTTGGTAAGATCAATGCCCTCGAGAATGTGATGACGCCGTTGTTGTATGCAGGGGGAATAGGGGTGCGCGAACGGCGCGAGCGGGCCAAGGCGGCCTTGGAACGGGTCGGTCTGTCCGATCGGATGCACCACCGTCCCAACGAGCTTTCCGGTGGCCAGAAACAACGGGTGGCCATCGCCAGGGCATTGGTGAACAATCCCTCGATCCTGTTGGCCGATGAACCGACCGGAGCGCTCGACTCCAACACTGGCAAGCAGATCATGGAGCTGTTCGAAGAGATCAACAGCGAGGGCCGCACGGTCGTGTTGGTCACCCATGACCGGGAGATCGGTATGAACTGCAGGCGCCAAATCCGGCTGCGTGACGGAAAGGTGGAGGTCTGACATGGTCTGGGAGAACATCAAGCTTGCTTTCAAGGACATGGCGGCCAGCAAACTACGCACACTCCTGTCGTTGTTGGGGATCGTCATCGGCGTTGCGTCGGTTATCGCGATCCTCACACTGGGAGAAAGCGCTACGAAAAGCATCACCCAGAGCATCGTCGAAGGCGGTCTAGAAATGGTCACCATCTTCCCCAACCGCACTCAAAAGGCCGCTTCTGAATTCAGCGAGGATTTCGGAGATCGCTTGATGGCCAATGTAAAGGACATCCGCACAGTCCTGCCGGTCAATTCCAACTCGGCCTCGTTGCGAAGCGGGCAATTGACGGCGACAGCCTCGATCAACGGGGTGCTCTCGTCTTATGCCGAAGTACTTGACTTCGAAACGGCTGAAGGGACCTTCTTCTCGATGGCCGACAATTTGGCCAGCCGTCAGGTGGTGGCTTTGGGCTCCGATGTCGCCGAGGACTTGTTCCCCGACGGCAATGCGGTTGGCCAGTATGTCAGCATCCAGCGCAACCAATCCAAGAGCTATCTGGTAGTGGCAGTGATGGAAGCAAAGGACGCGTCGTTCAACCTCTCGTTCAACACCAGCGTTTTCATCCCCTACAATACCTACGCCCAACGGTTCATGAAGCCGGCCAATGTCGGCTCGTATGTGGTGCGCATCGCCGATGGAGCCGATCCTTTGGCTGTCAGCGACGATATCCAGGCCTACCTCGATTCCTTCGTGGGTTCGGATGCCTACAACCTGTTCTCGCCGGCATCTCTGGCTGAGATGGCCGAGCAGATCACCGGCACGTTCAGCACCTTCTTGTCGGCCATTGCCGCCATCTCGTTGCTCGTAGGCGGCATCGGCATCATGAACATCATGTTGGTGTCGGTGGCCGAGCGGACCAAGGAGATCGGGGTGCGCAAGGCCATGGGGGCCTCGCCGGCTACCATCATGGGGCAGTTCATCACCGAGGCGATCGTACTGACCTTCACCGGAGGGTTCATCGGCATCGCTTTGGGGACATTCTTGAGTTGGTTGGTGACCGACTTGGTCGATTGGTCGCTGCACATCTCCTACGGATCGTTCTTGTTCGCCGCTGGATTCTCCACTCTGGTCGGGGTGTTCTTTGGCTGGTATCCCGCCATGAAGGCTTCCCGGCTCGATCCGATAGAGGCGTTGAATTATGAGTAGAAGGCGGCGCTGGAGCTTCGTCGAAGGCAAGGAATCGCTGTTCGTGATGATCGGCTTGTTCTTGTCGTTGGCCATGTTGCTCACGCTGGTGGTGTTTTTAACCCTCTCGGTCATCGACCGCGAGAATACGCTCATGCAGTATGAAGCCGAGCGGGGTTTTTCCAGCTCGACTTACCTGTTGTTGCAACAGGAGCACGGCAAAGCCTTGGCGGCTATGGAGGAGTCCAACGTCAAGGGCATCGGTGTCTATTCCAACACTGGCCGGCTGATGTTGGGCTTGGGTTCGGTTCCCAATGCGTTGCCGCTCGACCGCTTCAATGCCGAATGGCGGGCCCGCAACCTGGCCCAATTCGGACGGGGTATCGCCACCTACAACAAAGCCACCGGCATGATCGAGTACCTGCGCTATTCACGCCTGACCATTCAGATCGAGACGGGCAATTTCATGCTGGAGGAGGACGGCTTGTTGCCGTCGCCCATGTCCTTCCCCGATGTGATCTACATTGTGTTCGATGGCCAGCAGTACCACTTCAAGGTACTCTGGGCCAAGATCTTTGCCGCCTTGGCCTCATGCGCCTTGGTGGTCTTCCATCTGATGGTGCTCAGTGTCTATCGCAACAACCGGGCTTACCGAGCCCGCCTGGCCCGGCAAGAGCAGTTGGTGAATCTGGGGGAAGCAGCCAGGACCTTGACTCATGAAATCAAGAATCCGCTCAGCGCCATCACCATCCAAATGGCGCTGCTGCGCAAGCAATTGCCCGATAAGAACCGCAACGACCTGGCCGTGGTCGACCAAGAGGTGCAACGCCTTATCCAATTGACCAACAAGGTTTCCGAATTCCTGCGCAACCCGTTGGGGCAACCAGAGCACATCGACCTCTATTCCTGCATCGATTCGTTGCTCCATACCTTCGCGACCGAGATTACCATCACGGCGAACAGCCTCCGTTCGGCAATGGCATGGTTCGATCCCGACCGGGCCCGCTCGGTGTTTGAAAACCTATTGAAAAATGCAGTGGAGAGCCGCCAGGAGGGGGATCCTCAGGTCGAAGTCGAGATCACCCTCGATAAGAAACGTATGTACCACATTTTCATTCGGGACCGCGGTGACGGAATTCCTCCCGCCATCATGGACAAAATATTCGACCCGTTCTTCACCACCAAGATTCATGGTTCCGGCATCGGGTTGGCAATCTGCCGTCAATTCGTGCGGGCGCGGGGCGGCAACATCAAGCTTTCGTCGCGTGAAGGGGGCGGGACAGTGGTGGAAGTGCTGGTTCCGGTAGAACAATACACAGAGGTGTTCCATGAAGATTCTGATAGTTGACGATGAGCACAACATCCGCGAGCTGATGCGCAAATATTTGGCGCTGGACGATATCGACAGCGACGGGGCAGAGAACGGTTTGTCGGCCCAGCGCTTGCTGCGGGAGAGCCCTTACGATGCCTGCTTAGTGGATTTGAAGATGCCAGGCATGGACGGCCTGTCGTTGATCTCATGGATCCGCCAAGAGGGCTTCAGGATGCCGGTGATCATGATCTCGGCCCATGGCGAGATCCGCGATGCGGTGACCGCCCTCAAAGAGGGGGCTCAAGATTACATTGTCAAACCGTTCGACCCCGAGGAACTCACCATACGTTTGAAAAAGTTGATCGACGAGCAGAACCTGCGCAACTTGGTCGAGACCGAGACGATCGTGGCCAAGGGGAAGTCTGACGACCTGGTTGGCCAATCCCCCGCCATGCGCCGGATCAAGGAGGTCATCAGCCGCATCGCTGATTCTCCAGCCACAGTGTTGATCACCGGAGAAAGTGGCACCGGCAAAGAGGTGGTGGCCCGCCAAATCCACGCCGAGTCAATCTTGGCCAAAGGGCCCTTTGTGGCGATCAATATCGGGGGTGTGCCCGAGAATTTGTTGGAAAGCGAATTGTTCGGTTATGAGAAGGGGGCCTTTACCGGGGCGGTCGGACGCAAGACCGGCATGTTCGAGCTGGCCAGCGGGGGGACGCTCTTCCTTGACGAGATCGGTGACATGCCGCTGACGCTGCAGGTGAAGATGCTGCGGGTGTTGCAAGAGCGCAAGATTACCCGGCTCGGCGGGACGACGCCCATCCCGATCAATGCTCGCATCATAGCCGCCACCAACAAGCATCTCGAGGATATGGTCCGTTCGGGAGTCTTCCGCGAAGATCTCTTTTACCGTTTGAATGTGGTGCGCATCGAGATTCCTCCGCTGCGTGAACGCAAGGAGGATTTGCCGTTGCTGGCCGGTGTCATCTTGAAAAAACTCAACCGATTGATGGGCCATCATATCGAGGGATTGTCGGCTGATGCTTTGGAAGCCCTGCGGCAGCATCCCTTCTATGGCAACGTTCGGGAACTGGAAAACATTCTCGAGCGGGCTGTCATTTTTGCCGATACGGCCGTGCTCGAAGCCGATGATTTGGATTTACGTACCAGTAGTATCAAGAAAACCGAAGATGAAGGCGAGAATCAAACCGTGCTCTCGAAGTCTTCAATCGATGATTCAGAGGCAAAGAGCCTAAAGGATATGGAGATTGAGACCATCGTCAGGGCATTGCACCGCTGGGAAGGCAACCGCACCCGGGCAGCCCAAGAGTTGCAAATCTCACGCAGGACGCTGATCAATAAGATTGCCGAGTACCACATCGACTTGTGAAATACAATCCGGCTTGACCTAGTCGCGCACCGGCTTCTACAATGACTCGGATGGCAGATGTCTGCCACATGGAGGTGTGCCGCATGGAACTAGTTCCCCATTGGAATCTCGAATCAATCTATCCAGGAATCTCCAGTGCCGAGTTCGAAGCCGATTTGGCTGCATTGAAGAAGATCGAGCAAGACCTCAAGGCCTTGGTGTCCACACCAGGACCGGTCGGCGAATTCAAAGCGTGGTTCACAGCGGTGCTCGACTTGGTTCAACAAGGCTGGGATACAGCCGAAACCTTGGGCTCCTTTGCCAATGCCATGCTCACAGTGAACACTTCCGATGAAAAGGCCATGCGTGGTTTGAACCGGGTCGAGGAGGCCTCCCTCGGCATCCGAGCAGCCAATGTGAAAGTCCTCAACGCTTTGGCTGCCCACCAGGACGATGTCCGCCAGTTGCTTCACCACGACAGTGATTTCTCCCGCTATACGTTCGTGATTGAGGAGATGCTTGAAGAGCAGCGCCACCAGATGAGCGAGGCTGAGGAGGATTTGGCAGCCGACCTCAACCGCAGCGGTACCGATTCATGGGGACGGTTGCAAGAGGCGGTCTCTTCTTCGTCAGATACCCTATGGGATGAAGCTAGCGGCGAGCGCAAGACGGTCATCCAACTGCGTTCCTTGGCGTTCGATCCCGACCGGCAGGTGCGCGAGAAGGCCTTCCGCAAGGAGTTGGCTGTCTGGAAACTGCACGAGGTGGCTTTCGCCTATGCCATCAACGGTGTGAAGGGTGCCACCATCACGCTCGACAAGCGCCGGGGGTATGGCAGTCCGTTGGAACGGTCGGTCAAGCAAGCACGCATCACACAGGAGGTACTGGAAGCGCTCATTGGAGCGATCGAGGACTGCCTGCCGATGTTCAGGCGTTATCTCAAGGCCAAAGCATCTTTGATGGGCTTGCCCAAACTGGCCTTCTTCGATCTGTTCGCACCGGTGGGGCAGCAGCACAAGCATTACAGCTTCGACGAAGCCCGCTCCTTTATCGTCGAGAATTTCAGAACCTTCCACAAACCTCTGGGTGATTTCGCTGCCATGGCATTCGACAAGCAATGGATCGATGCCGAGTCGCGCTCTGGCAAGATCGGCGGAGCTTATTGCACTTCATTTCCGCTGCGCAAGGAAACCCGCGTCCTGTGCAACTTCGACCATAGTTTCGACGGGGTGTCGACCATTGCCCACGAGCTTGGCCATGCCTACCACGACAAGGTGACGTGCATGTTGCCAGCATTGTTGCGCCATTATCCGATGACGCTGGCCGAGACCGCCTCGATCTTTTCCCAGTTCATCGTCTTCCAAGGAGCGCTCAAGGGTGCCGACAAGGATGAGCGCTTGTCGCTCATCGAGGGATTCTTGCAGGATTCCACCCAAGTCTGTGTCGACATCTTGAGCCGGTTCTATTTCGAACGTGAGCTGTTCGCCAAACGCAAGGAGGGCGACCTGATGGCCGACGAGTTGTGCCGCATGATGGTCGACGCCCAAAAACGGACTTATGGAGAAGCATTGGACGAGCAGAACCTTCATCCCTGGATGTGGGCTGTCAAAGGACATTATTACAGCTCGGGTCTCTCGTTCTACAACTTCCCCTACGCATTCGGGCAGTTGTTCGGTTTGGGGGTGTACCGTCTGTCGCAAGACGGGAGCGATTTCGGTCCCCGTTACGACGAGTTGCTCTATTCGACCGGGATGGACAGCGCTCCGACGGTGACAGCCAAGGTGGGATGCGACATCACCAAGAAGAGCTTCTGGCAGGGCAGCTTGGACATCGTCGGATCGTATGTCGATGAATTTTGCGCACTGTGCGCCACTGGAGATGCCTGATGGCAAGCATACAGCTCACGATTGAGAAACTGGTGGAAGGCGGCGATGGCTTGGCACGCTTGGACGGCAAAGCTGTGTTCGTGCGCCAAGCCTTGCCTGGCGAAACCGTGCTGGCCTCGATCGTGGAGCAGAAGAGTGATTATTGCCGGGCAGTGGTGGATCAGATCATCGCCCCTGCTCCCGAACGGGTGGATCCGCTCTGTCCGTATTATGCTGATTGTGGCGGTTGCGACTTGCAACACGCTGCAACCAGTGCGCAGACGCGTTGGAAAGAGGCTGCATGTTTTGAGAATATGCGCCGCATCGGCGGCTGTGATGTCAGTGGCGATTCGGAGCTTGTCGTATTGCCAGCGGCCACCGGGCCGGACTGGGCTTACCGGACACGGGCCCGGTTCCATGTCGATGTGGCCGCTGACAAGGTCGGCTTTCTCGCAGCGGGCAGCGGGAAGCTGATCGCCATAGAGGAGTGTCCGGTGCTCAGTGCCGGTTTGAACCGTTTGTTGGCAGAGAAACGCTCTGTTCTTATAAAAGCAGCCAAAATGCACAAAGCCATGCACGGTGCTCAGCAGCGCACCGCCTTCATCGAGGTTCCCGCCTTCGAAGGCGACCGCGGCATCTCGTTGAGCAACCATGTGGTGACCGCCAGCGTGCTGAACCGCTCGTTCTCGGTCGATGCCCAGGTCTTTTTTCAGGCGAACCGGCATGTCCTGCCGGCCATGGTCGAGTTCGTCACGAGCCATGCCGTCGGCGAGCGGGTGATGGACCTCTATAGTGGAGTCGGTCTGTTCGCCTCGTTCCTGCAGGCGCTGGGGAAATCGGTGGTGGCGGTCGAGCGCGATCCGCGTTGCTTGGAACTAGCCCGCATGAACCTGACGGAGAATGTGGGCTTCTACAGTAAGAGTGTGGAAGCCTATGCCCGCAGCACCACAGAACATTTCGATACGGTAGTCGCCGATCCTCCCCGAGGAGGTCTCGATCCTTCAGTCGTCGATGCAATCGTCTCCTACAAGCCACAAGCCATCATCTATGTCTCGTGCAACAGCGTCACCTTGGCGAGGGATGTCAAGCGGTTCAGCAAGGCCGGCTATCGTCCAAAGGTCCTGCAGATGTTCGACATGTACCCCCAGACAAGCCATATCGAGACGGTAGTTCTTTTAAGTGGGGGAAAAAGCAGACAGTCATATCTGCATTGATGTGGATGTGGAAAAACTTAATATGGAACAAAGAATTGTCACATATGATGAAATAAAGTCCAACCTGTCCTAAAGAAAAGAAAGAGGCAATTCTTGATGCCTTCAAACGAATAGATGAGTTTTGTATGACTGTTTTTATATGCCCCAAACCAACAATGACAGCTTGTAGGTCTTTCTATTGAATACAATTCAAACAACGGTGATGGCCATAAGGTAATCTCTATCAAGGATGAGACTGGCAAAGCTATCAAAGACACAGACGAGTACACTGTTGCTACATTAGTCTTGCTTTCCATGAGTATTCGTAGGGATGTATTATCTGTTGCTTGATGAAGTTCAGAAACTAGGGGCTTTTGAATCAGTGCTGAATGGGTTCCTTCGAAAGAATAATCTTGATGTTTATGTGACTGGTAGTAATTCCAAGTTTTTGTCCAAGGATATTTTGACCGAGTTTGAGGGAAGGGGAGATGAGGTTCATGTACTTCCATTGTCTTTCTCCGAATATCATGCATTTAAGAAAGGTGACAAGCGTGAAGCATATGACGATTATTCGGTTTACGGTGGACTTCCGGCAGTAGCTCTTATGGCTTCAGAAGAGCAGAAGATACATTATCTGCTTTCACAGATGCGGAATTTGTATCTGAGAGATATTATCGAAAGATACTCTGTGCAGGATGAATCTGCATTTGGAGAGGTAATGGATGTAATTGCTTCTGGAATCTCAACACTCACCAATCCAAGAAAAATTGCAGGCACTATGAATTCTGTTCATGGAAAACCTACATGTGCTGCAACGGTTGATAGATATATTGAGTATGCGGAAGAAGCGTTTATGCTTACTCGTGTAAAAAGATATAATGTCAAAGGCAGGAAATATATCGGT
>CAZJAK010000048.1:0-17386 GCA_964543935.1 uncultured Spirochaetaceae bacterium | reverse complement strand
CAAGCTTACTGCAGCCATGCCGCACATCCACCAGACGGCTCCGTTGCCATCGTTTCCCTTCAGCAGCCTTAGGCTGCCGATACGATGGGCCAACGAAGCTCCCAAGGCCTCGATCAGGTACCGTGTGCCGACCCAATAGCCGATGACGGCAAGAGAGAATCCGTAGCGCTCGGCGATGAGAGGATCGTATTCATCGAGAATACCGGCCATCCCCACTGCCAAGACCACCAACACCACGGTCGTCAACAATCTCCGATGGCGTATGGTGTGGACGGTGTGCGAGTATACTTCAACCAAGCCGGTGCGGATGCCAGCATGGAGTGGCTCGCTGGCAATGTGTTCCCGGTAGGGTTCCTTGAAGGTCATGGCCACCAAGAACGAAGCCATGCCAGTGGCTGCCGAACACAGCAATACGAAGTCGAATCCCAACCATTGGGCCAACAGCCCGCCGCTGAAACAGGACACTGCGACGGCAATCCGTTCTGCCGCCATGCCTTTGCCATAAACCGACTCAAACGTACCGGAGGCTCCCCGCGCCTTGAGGTTGTCGAACAACAAAGCCTCCTCGGCTCCTGAAGCCAAGGCCTCGGCAATCCCCCACAGGATGAATCCTGCTGCAAACCAGCCGAACGATTGGCCGAGAACCCATGCCAAGAAACAGAGTGCTTTGAGCAATGCCGCGATCAGCACAAGCTTGCGCCGGCTGTAGCGGTCGGCCACAATCCCGCTCGGGACCTCCAGGAGCACGACTGGGACCGACCAGATGGCCAACAACCAAGAAACCTCGGCCATGTCCAAACCCGATCTGATGAACAATAGGTTGTAGACCGGGTAGATCGGCATGAGGTGTTGCAGGAATTTATACCATGCAAAGGTTCGTGATTCCATGACAGTCCCGCTTGATCCACCATAGCACGCTTTTTCCCGAATGGTTAATGGATACTAGTCGAAATTTACCGTCCGAATGTTGATGGGCATGGTTCGGACACACCATTGTCCGAGTAAGTGGCTTTTCTTACAATTCCATTGCAGAAGAGAGGTTGAAAAGCCATGGAAAACATATTGCCTAAAGTTCGGGTGTTTGGGGATTCCATCATGAAAGGGATCGTCTATCATGAACCGGAAGGACGCTACATGGTGTCGGCGGTGCTGCAACCACAGCTTGTCGCGCTGCGTCTGGGCCTTGAGGTGCAGGCGACTACATTGTTCGGATGCACCGTCACCAAAGGGATGCAGTTGCTGCAACGCGCACTGGCCAACGGGATGCAATGCGATTATGCCGTGTTGGAATTCGGTGGCAATGACTGCGATTTCTTGTGGGATGAGGTGTCAGCTTTTCCCGAAGGCGAGCACGTGCCCAAGACGCCGCTGAAAGTATTCTCAGCAACGCTGCGGTCGATGATCGGCTTGCTTCGGTCAAACCGGATCGAACCGCTGCTCATGACATTGCCGCCAATCGATTCGGAACGATACCTGACCCATGTGTGCCGGACAGGCTTGGTGCGGTCCAACATCCTGCATTGGCTTGGCGATGTCAACGTGATTGCCCGTCACCAAGAGTTGTACTCGCTGCAGATCGCCACCACCGCAGCAGACACGCATTGCCGCCTCCTTGATATCCGCAGTGGATTTCTGGCACGCAAGGACTGCATGTCGTTGATATGCAACGATGGCATCCATCCAAACGAAGAGGGTCATGAACTGATGCTGAGGTTGCTTGCAGACTACCGCGAAGCGTACCGGAGTGCTTGATGATGTCAGTTACACGCTGAATGTCTCGACTGTGCTCCGGCACCGCCACGTTTTGTCCATGATCCGTTTCGGGCCGGTCAGCACCACCTCAGTCGACCATCGCGTGTCGCAGGACGAACTGCCGATCATGATCTCGAAGGCACCCGGTTCAACGATCCGTTTGCCGTCGTTCACAAACGAGAGCACATCGGCTGGCAGGGAAAACACCACCTTCTTGCTCTCCTTGGCCTCCAAAGCGACACGGGCGAAACCCTTCAGTTCCTTGGCGGGCCTGACAATCGACGAAAGCGTATCGCGAACATACAGTTGCACAACCTCGTCACCGCTACGCCCTCCGGTATTGGTCACGGTGATGCCGATGGTGATCGTACCGTTGGTTTCAACCGACTGTTTGGTCGTAAACCCGTCATGGTAGGCGAAGTTAGTGTAACTCAAACCAAATCCGAACGGGAACACAGAGCCGAATGAAGTTTGCTTAGGCAGCCCTCCCGCCTTCTGGAAGTGGTTGTAGGCATACGGCATCGCACCGACATCGATGGGAAAGGACAAGCACGTCTTGCCGCTTGGGTTGGCCAATCCAAACAGAATGCGGGCTATGGCTTCGCCACCGCCTTCACCCGGCAGCCATGCCGCCACGATTGCCGCAGCCTGTTCGACTGCCGCCGCAACAGTATAGGGTCTGCCGCTGACAAGCACCACCGCCACCGGCGTTCCGGTCGCCAACACCGCCTCCATCAACTGCTCTTGGACACCGGGAAGCCGCAAGGTGTCGGCGTCGGAGCCCTCCCCGACCGTCCCCTGCTGGAACAAACCGGCCAAGTCGCCTACGACCAGTACCACCGCATCGGCGTCACGCGCTGCTGCTACTGCCCGTACGATGTAGCCTGTATCGGTACTGAGTTCTTTTTTAGCCTGCTTGTCGTCCTCGTGCACGTCGCCGGGAAAGAAAAACGAGCGTTCAAAGGGGCCTTCGAACAACAAACAGCCTGGTTCATACGCCACATCGGCCTGTGGAGCGAGCTGCTCGATAGCTGTGCGGATGCTCATGGCCCGCTCTGGGACTGTCTCATGCGGGCCATGGGCGCCCTGCAGGTGCACCGGTGGGGCATAACCGCCATACATGGCGTAGGGATGGTCGGCCAATGGTCCGATCACCGCAATAGTACGGCAGTTTTGCAACGGCAACATACCGTCATTCTTTAGCAACACCATCGACTTCTCGGCTGCCTCGACCGCCAAGGCATGGCTGGCATCGCTCGAGAGCATGATGGTATGCTCGTCGATGTAGGGATGTTCGAAGACTCCTTGGCGGAGTTTTTCCCGCAAGATCCGTGTGACGGCAGCATCGATGGCGGCCATCTCTACCAAGCCACGCTCGAGTGCTTGTTCAAGGCCAGAGCGGAAGGCCGTGAATCCCGGCAACTCGATGTCCATACCGGCGTTGACGGCCAATGCCGCCGCCTCAGCCAGGTCGGAGGCAATCCGATGGTCGACCTTCAACTGGCTGACAGCTTCGTAATCGGCCACCACCAGACCGTCGAAACCCCACTGCCGCTTGAGCATCGAGGTCACCAACTTGCGGTTGGCGGTACAGGGGATGCCATCGATATCATGATAGGCAGGCATCAAGCTTCCAGGCCTAGCCTCTTTCACCACCATCTCGAACGGCAAAGCGAAGGTGTTGCGCATTTCACGTTCACCCATGTGGACCGGCGCGTGGTTGCGGCCACCTTCGCTACCCGAATGCCCGACAAAATGCTTGAGGGTAGCGATGGGAGAACGGCGCTTCCCTTGCAGACCCTCCACATAGGCGATTCCCATGCAACCGGTCAGGTAGGGGTCTTCACCGAAGGTCTCCTCCAGACGACCCCAACGGGCGTCGCGGGCCACATCGAGCACTGGCGCCAACCCTTGATGAGCTCCCAAGGATCGCAATTCGGCACCGATGGTGGCTGCTACCCGTTCCAACAAGGCTGTATCCCAGCTGGACGCGCTGTTCAACGAGCTTGGAAAGATCGTAGCGCCCTTGACCATCACACCTGTCAGGCATTCCTCGTGCAGCATGGCCGGGATGTGCAATCTGGTTCGTTCGAGCAAGTAGCGTTGAATGCGGTTCACTGCCCGGGCTTGCCCGACAATGCCGTTGGCCACCGTACCGAACGGCCTGGTGAGTTGCCCGATGCCGTCGCCGAGAACCTCGTGGATATCTTGGCTTCCCCGTTTTCGCTGTGAGAATGCTTCGCGCACGTTGAAGCTGCCATCCTCGCTCAGCTCAAGCCAAACGGAAACCATTTGGGCGATTTTCTCCTTCAATGTCATGGTCCGAAGGAGTTCATTGACCCGTTGTCGATCTGTGTACATGGGACGTCAAACCTCCGAAGCCTGCCAAGCAGGCAGCATGTCGAGCGGACATTGGGATCTTGCCGGCTTCATTCTTTCAGGGCTCCCAAAGCCACCCCGGCGATGATGTATTTAGCTAGCATGAAATAGATGACGAACAACGGCAGGACCGTGAGCGTCAGCCCGAGATAGACCGAGCCATATTCGGTCTTGTAGATATCGCCCCGCAACAAGCTCACCATGATCGGCATGGTGTAGCGGTCCTTGTTGGTCAACAATATCGAGGGCAAAAACAGGTTGTTCCAGCTGGCCACGAAGGTGAAAATCGCTTGGGTGGCCATGGCGGGCTTCATGATCGGCAGGATGATCCGGTTGAAGGTGGCGAATTCATGCGAGCCGTCGATGCGGGCCGAATCAACGATATCCAACGGCAAGGTGGCCAGCAAGTATTGGCGCATGAAGAACACCATCGCCGGAGCAGCGATGGAAGGCAGGATCAGCGGCAGCAGGTTGTTGGTCCATTGGATGCGGTACATGAATTGGTAAAATCCGATACTCGACACTTGGCTGGGAATCATGAGGACGGCCATGATGAACGTGAAGAACGGTTGGCGCAGTTTCCAGCTGTAGGCGACCAATGCATAGGCGGTGAGCGATGAAAAGTAGACAGCGCAGATGGTGGCGCCACTGGAGATGATCATTGAATTCATGAATCCCACAAACGGATTGAAGCTCTTGCCCAACAGGATTTTCCAGTTGCTCAACAGAAAAGTCGAAGGCCACAGCCCGATCGAATTCTGTTGGATTTCATAGGTTCCGCGGGTGGCGTTCATGATCATGATCCAGAACGGGATGATGCTCAGCAAAGTCAGGAAGCTGCATGTGGCATAGATGACAACCTTGACGAGGGAACGCGATGTGCGCAAACTGGCAGTTTTCATACGTCAGTCCCTCCCGTCAATGCATGGCGGGCAGCTTTTCGCATGGCTCGCTCCTGCTCGCGCTGCTTCGCCACATCCTTGTCGCGCAAGATGCGGAACAGGATGACCGAAAGCACCATGATGATGACGAACACGATCATGCTGGCCGCGGCCGCCCTGTTGTACAAATAACTGCCGCTGAAAGCCTGGTTATGGATGAAGACGCTGGTGGTCAACGTCGAATTGTCCGGACCGCCAAGCAAGAAGAGTTTGGGGATGTCGAACATCTGCATGCCGCCAATCATGCTGGTGACCAACGTGTAGAGCACGATGGTTTTCAGGCGCGGCAAGGTGATGCGGAAGAATATCTGGCGGGGGGTGGCGCCATCGATCTCGGCGGCTTCGAACAAAGTCGGGTTGATCCCCATCACCCCGGCGATCAACACAATCATCGTGTTGCCGTACCACATCCAGAATTGGATGAAGGCCACGACACCGCGCGCTGTCCATGACTGGATGTGGAAGTTCATTGGCTTGTCGATGAATCCGAGCAGCATGAACAAGTCGTTGACCGGTCCACGCGGATACCCGAACAGGGTATGGAACAGGATGGCGATGGTGGCCGCAGTGATGATGTTGGGCATGTACAGCATGACCTTGAACAATCCTTGGCCCTTGATCTTGAAATTATGGTTGGTGAACCAAGCGGTCAACAACAATGCCAACGAGATTTGTGGGATGAAGTTGATGATCCACATGAAACCAGTATTGAACAGAGCTTTGCGGAACGAGGGATTGTTCAGGATCAACGAGAAGTTTTCAAACGGTTTTTCCAGGAAATGGATGTCCTTGACCCCCAAGCCCCGCAAATCGGTGAAGCCGATGACCATCGTGTATCCGATGGGATACAACGTGAAAATCAGGAACGTCAGGACGAACGGGATGGAAAACAGGTAACCGTATTTGGCATAACTGATGTTCTTCGGCCGCATAAGCATTCACCTCCGGAGCCCCTTTGGAAGCGCACTCGCCATCATGGTGACATACGGTCCTGTCCAACAAGCGGACCTTCAGAACTCGATTGGACCGGGCTTTGTGCAAACCGGGATGCGGGCGGCAGTGCGCCACCTACGCATCCCGGTCATGGGTCCACTGTTATTTTATGGGGATAGCCAAGTTGTCCGCAACCATTTGCTTGAAGTCATCGAGAGCTTTCTGGCGGGACTTGTTGCCGCCCGAATACTCGCGGACCTGGTCGCGCCAGTAAATGTTGATGTTCTCGTCATACTGGGTCTGGTTCTTTCCGGAAGCGAATTGGCCAGCCGGGACGAACACGTCGAACATGTTCTGCCCACCAAGGAACGGCAAGTGCCCGTCCGATTTCTTCATGACGGTGCCGGATGCCACGGTGTCTTTGGTCCCGTTCGGCCCGAACAATGTGCCGTTGGCCCAGTAGTACTGCAGACCGGTCTCGCTGCTGTCGAGGGTGATCCATTCGATCAGGTCGCCCACCACGCTCTTGTTCTTGCTGGCTTTGTTGGCCAACACCCATGTGCCGCCCCAGAAGAATCCGACTGGTGGTTCGCACACGGCCCAGTCGCCATAGGTGCCTTCGCCAGGTTTGCTTCCACCCGAGTTGCCGGCCATGACATAGTTGATCAACCATGCCGGTCCGAAGAAGCCGAGGACTTTCTTGGGATTGGCATCCTTCATGTCGCCGAACCATGCATCGGTCCAGTCACGGGTGTCGTTATGATAGCCCTTGTCGATCAATAATTTGGCAATGTCGAGGAACTTCTCGCGGGCGGGGTCCACATAGAGCTTGCCATCGACGACCCATCCCTTCTCGGAACTGTTCTCAACAGCATGCCAGATGTCTCCGTCTCCCGATACGATGCCATAACCTTTGGCCTTCAACTCTTCGGCAGCTTGGAAGAACTTGTCCCAACCTGGACCGACTTTGGTCTTGATCACGGCTGGATCATCGGTTCCCCACACCGCTTTGGCAATCGAGCGGCGATAGATGAACGCGCCACCGGTGGCCTGGTAGCCAAGTCCCACCAGTCCGCGGGCGTTGGATCCGATATCGACCGTGTATTGGGCGATGTCGGCTTGCTTGAGCAGTTTATCCACATCGATGCCGAGTTCCTTGTAGGTCGCGGCATACTGCGATGCATCGCCTTTGGTGTACTTGAGCACAAATGCCGCTTCGGCGCAGTAGATGTCCGGAGCATCGGCTCCACCGCCGATCAGGGCCTGATCCAGAGCAGGCTGGTAGAGGCCATCGGTGGTGGCAATAATCGTGGTCTTGATCTCGTAATCGAACTCGGGATGGAGTTCCTTGTACCTCTGCAGCATCTTGGGCACTTCATCGGTGAAGCTCCACACATTGATGACCTTCGGCCCGGTCGCAACCGGTTCCGCCCCTCCCTGGGCGAACAACGGCATGGCCAAGCAGACGAGCAGCAGCAGGCTGACGATGAACCTCGTGTTCCGTACCATAGCGAATCCTCCTTCAATGTCCATGCCCGTGGCAACGCGTGTCCAGGCATGCAATCCTTCCATCTCCCCGTGGCACCCGAAGGCGCCAGGTGGTCAAACCGGGGTAGCCACCTGAGAGCACCGTACCAGTTGCAGTACGGGGATAGCAGTAGGCATATGGCTTGAATTTCAGTAGGACGTTTGTCCTAACGCAGATCAAGGTTCCTTGCTTTTAGCCCATTTGATGGCGTATTTGCGCAGTTCTCCAGCATCGCCGATAGCCAGTTTGCGGCGGATATTGTCCCGGTAGACATTGATTGTCTTGAACGACAAATTCAGGGATCCGGCGATTTCCGAGACGCCGAAACCTTGGCCGATCAGCCTGAACACTTCTTGCTCCCGGACGCTCAACGAACCGACCGGATCGAATTCCGGCTGGATCTTTTGGGAGAACATCGTGTCGAGCATGTGCTGGTGCATGGCCGCAGACAGATAAATCTTGCCTTTCAGGACCGTTTCGATGGCCTCGAGCAGTGTCTCGGGGGCCTCCTGCTTCATCACATAGCCCTTGGCACCCGCTTTGAGGGCTGCCGAGGCGTAAATGACTTCATCGTACATCGACACGACGATCTGAAGCACATGCGGGTACATCGTCCGCACTGTCTTGACCAACTCCAAGCCGTTTTCATGGTTGAGGGCGATGTCGACCAGCAACACATTCGGGGGGCGGGCTTCGACAACCTTCAACGCTTCAGTGATGGAAGGGGCCTCTCCGATGACGCAATAGCGTTGGACATTGCTGATCACGCTGACCAGTCCCTGCCGGAACAGCGGGTGGTCGTCCACCACGACGAATGCTATCTCTTGCTTCATCGTCTCATTCCTCCAATGTCACGACCACCGCCGTCCCCCGCTTGGAGGAATCGACGGACAAGCGGGCTTGGGCCATGCTGGCCCGGTTGCGCATGATGCGCAACCCCAACGCCCCTTCCCGGATTCGCTCGGGGATGCCCACCCCATCGTCCGTGACGCTTGCCGTTCGGCAACGGATGCCTTGTCCGTCGACAGTCGATGCCAAGCTGATGGTGACCCGATGTGCCTTGGAATGCTTGACTGCATTGGTCAATGCCTCTTGGATGATGCGGTAGACGTGCAAGGCCCGGTCCGGGTCTGCGATCTCGAAGGCTGGATCGGCTACCACGGCGATGTCGACCGCAACATAGCGTTTGGTGTCTGCCACCAATGCTTCGATGCGTTGCAAGAAGGTGTGGGCATCCATCTCCAGCGGCAGCAAGCCACGGGATATAGTCTTGATCTTGCTGATCGACTCCCCGAGTAGGCGGCTGATCTGCACCAACGACTCGGTATTGACCTGATGATGGTCCTCGACTGTCTTGCGCACGCTGGTGGCCAGCAACGAGATCCCCAACAGGTGCTGGCACAAGTCGTCGTGCAGGTCCTGACCGATCCGCTCCATGGTCTTGCTCGATATCTCCATGACTTCATGTTCCAACTCGGTCCGCCGCTTGATCTCGTTTGACAACTCACGGTTGGCTTTGATCAAATCCTTGGTACGCAAAGCGACTTGCTCGGCCAATGTTTGCTCGTGCGACTTGATTTGCTCGAGCAACAACGTCCCTTTCAAGTTGCTCGAGATCTGTTCCTGAAGGACATCGTACAAGGCGGGTATGACAATGCCGATGGGAACTACCAGATACCCGAGCTGCTCGGCATTGTAAACCAGCGGCATGAGGATCCACTGCCCTTCACGCCAGACTTGCCCCTCTTGTGCAGGAAGCAGTTCGCTTGGATCGAATTCACGTGGGTAGCGTTGCCATTGTTGCTCGCCATCCTTGACGCTCATCAACAAGCGCGCCAAAGCTGGTTTTTTGGTGAATTCCACCAGATACCCCCGTTCGATACCGAACAGCTCCAAACCTTTTTTCAGGTTGGCGACCATCTCGGTCAGCTCGAAGGTTCCGGCCAACATCGCACTTACATGGCGCAGGGTTTCGAACGAAGTCTCGACGGTGATGCGTTTGGCGGCTTGGTAGCGGCCGATCTTCTCGCCGATGAACGAACGGGCTGCCCCCATCAGGACGGCAAGCCTGCCGCCGTCGCCGGCCATGGATTGGTTGCAATGGCTTTCCACGATCGACAGGTACTCGCTCCAGCGGTCGACCGCTCCGCTTTCGACGATGGTTGCATCGATGGCGCGGTTCAAACGCAGGATCATCCCGTCGTAATCGCATTTGCGGACCAACACCATCAGGTCGAAAATCGCCCTGCGCTCGGTTGCGCTGACATAGCGCGGGAAGTCTTTGATTCCGGCTTTGAAACTGAAGCGTGGTCCGCACCCGCACGATTCACGGATCATCGTCGAACACATCAGGGTGACATGCTCTTCGGCACCACCATGCATCAATCGGTCCAGCATGGCGACGGCGGTGGCTCCGAGATCGTGCATCGGTTGCACGACAGTGGTCAATGGCGGTTGGGTGAAGCGTGAAGCCTCGATGTCGTCGAAACCGACCACCGCCACATCGTCGGGAACCCTGATGTCGTGGCGTCCTAGTTCCTCCAACGCCCCTTGGGCCATCCGGTCGTTCAAACACACGACCGTATCGAACGGCAGGCCGGTCGCCACCAATGCATCCACTGCACGCATTCCTGAATCTTGGGTGAAAGTCCCGCTGACCAAAAGGCGCTCATCCAAGTTCAGCCCACGCGACTCGAGCGTCTCGACGACCGCCCGCTTGCGGCTGACGGCCTCGTCGTGGCTTGCCGGTCCTCCGATCATGGCGAAAGAACGGCGTCCATGCTCGTCGATGAGATGCTCGACCAACTCGGAAATCGCCTTGGTCCCCTCGACTGTCACGTCCGACATGCCCGGCACGCGCATGCCGACCGACACGCGCGGCAACGAAGCCCAGCGGGTGAAAAACTCTTTCATGTCGCGCGATGAGAAGTAGGTGGCCAGCGAGGAGGAGATGATGATCAAACCGTCGATATTGCGTTCACTGGCCAGATGATAGGCCAGATTCGACGATGCTTCCGAGGCAATGGGGGATCCAAGGCGCGACCCAAGGAACGAGATCGTGCTGAAATTGCGGGCGCGGGCTTCTCGTTCGATGGCATGCCACACCGTCGATTGGTAGGCATCGTCAAGCGAGGCTGTAAAAATGCCGATGCATCGTGACCGTTCCTGCAAGTCTTGCACCCCCCCCATGAACCGCCAAGTTCAATGATAAACGATATGGAACGGATTGCAAGCTGGAGTATGTGTAATTATGAAAGCCTTGCTTAGCGCACGTTGAACAAGCCTCCGGCGAAGACCGCCACCTTGGAGAACGTTTCCGTGGTGAGCAAGCCGGCATAAGCTTGGAAGTTGGGGGCCACCAAGAAGTCGAATTCTGATTTGACGGTGACGTCGAACATCGGATTGAGCAACGTATTGAAGCGGGTGGCGACCCTCGTGCGCACCCACCAGCGGGGATTGGCGGGGAAGTAGCGCACCGTCGCACCAGCTTCGGCATTGAAACCGGTTGTCGGAGTGGTTTCCGACCTGAACTGGAATCCCAATCCGCCATCGACGGTGAAGTGCACGCTGTCGGGAACCAAGAAGTTCGCATATTCACCCAAGATGCCCATGTCGACCGAGAACTTCATGCCGGGTGAAGGAGTCAGGTACCTCGACATGCCTGGTGAGAAACGAGCTTCAAGGTTCCAGCCGTAGCGCACATCGTCGTAACGCATCATCTCGATGGAGCGGGCCATTGGGTCGATCCACTCGTAGGTGGCCAACTCCAACACCCGTTCGGGAATGCCCATTTCCTGGGCCAAATCGAGATACCACTGCCGCAAGCTCTCGCTGGTATCGCCATGTCGTGCATTCAGTCTGGCCCCTTGCGATGCATAGACGCGGGCGATGCGTCCGACCTGTTCGTCGGTCGCCTCCAATCCGAAATGCCTCAGCAGCGCCCTGACACTCAGCACCGTGGAAATCGAGTGGCTCTTGCCGATGCCAAGCCCGGCATACGGATAGAAATCGAACGTGAACGAGGCTCCTCCGGCATAGGGGAAAGCCGGACTGAGCATCAACCGGCCGCCGACAGCATAATACAGGGGCACCTTGCCCTCACCCAATGGATAAGCTTTGTAATCGGCTGATCCCCGCAGGTAAGCATCGGTCATGCTCGTACCCACATGCAGCATCCCGTCTGCTGTAAGATCAAGCGATGAAAGGGAATTCTGGTCCCGATACACAACGTTAGAACCGATGGCTAGATCTCCACTCAAAGTAAACGGGGAGAGGTCGAGATATACCGTCAGTGCGTTCAACGGGCGTTGCAACAGCGGATCGAGATTCCCGAATGCTCCTTTGAGGGATATCGAGCAGACCTGCTCGGGGATCATTGTGGCATAGGCCGATGCCGCCTGATCGGCAAAAACCAGTGTGGCACCCAGCAAGCTCACGATACACAGGGCGATCAAGGTTTTTTTCATGGTACGTTCCTTCTCACAGTCCGCAGTCAATACGATTATACTGCATCGCGGACAAATGCAAAACGAATTCGATGCGCTAAAACATGACGGATGTCACTGTCCCGATCGAACGGCAACAGCTATCATCCTGAATAGCAGCGGAGGAAATCGTCCATGATCTTGAAAATCGATGAAGTCATCAAACGGTTCAACGGTACGCTCGCGTTGGACAGCTTCAACCTAGAGGTGGCCCAAGGCGAGGTTGTCGGCCTGTTGGGCCCCAATGGAGCGGGTAAAACGACCTGCATACGCTCTGTCATCGGGCTCATCCCGGTCGACGAGGGCTCGATCACCGTCTTCGGCCTCAAGCAAAACGGCAAGGACCGCACCATCAAACGCCGCATCGGCTACGTCACCCAAGAATTGACAGTCTACGAAGAGATGACGGCCAAGGAGAACATGGCTTTCTTCGGCCGGTTGTATGGTTTGGACAAAGCCACCTTGGCGGCCAACATCGCCGAGACAGCCAAGCTGATCGGGCTGGAAACCCGGTTGAACGAGAAGGTCAAACGATACTCGGGCGGCATGAAGCGCCGTCTGAACATCGGCTGCTCATTACTGCATGATCCCGAACTGATCATCATGGACGAACCGACTGTCGGCATCGACCCCCAATCGCGCAACTTCATCCTCGAGTTCGTAAAGAACCTGGCCAAGCAAGGCAAGACCATCCTGTACACCTCGCATTACATCGAGGAGGTCGAGGCCATCGCCAACCGGGTTTGCATCATGGACCAAGGGCACGCCATCGCCACCGGGACCTTGAGCGAACTGATCGAACGGATCCAAGGCGATGCCCACATGTTGATCGATGTGCGCATCGCCTCGGAGGAGAAACGCCTGGAACTGGCCACCATCCCCGAGATCAAGGAGGTCGCCTTGCATGGCAACCAATATCATGTCATCGTACCCGGAGGATTGACAGTGCTCGATAAAATCATCCCCATCATCGCTTCGCAGACCATCGTGAACATCAATTCGAAGCAACCCAACCTCGAGGATGTCTTTCTAACGCTGACCGGCAAGCAGCTGCGTGACGAGGCCTGACCATGTATGCCTTCCAATTCATCAGGACATGGCGGGACCCGTTCAGGCACTTGATCCTCATCGCCATCCCGTTGTTGTTGATCTCCTTCTTCGACTACATCTTCTCGGGCACGGGCTTTGCCCGTTCGATCAACAGCGGGCCGCTACCGTTCACCACCGTGTTGACGATCGGATTCGCCCTCATGTTCCAAATCCACGGTTCCTCATTGAGCTTCGAATCCATCGCCGAGGATTTTTTCACGGTCAAGCGCGACCGGCTGTTATCCAGCCCGGCCGATCCACGCTCGATCGTCGTATCCACCATGACGATGGCCGCCGCGACCAGTTTCCTGCAGACTCTGGTGGTGGTGCTCTGCGCCGTTTTCATCCTTGGCACTCCGATGACCTCGTTTGCAGCGGTGTTGTTGTTGCTGACCTTGTCGGTGGTGCTCAACCAGTTGCTCGGTACGGTCATCTTGCTGCTATCGGGTTCGATCAAGACAGCCGACATCATCGTCAGCGTGTATGGATCGATCGCTCCGATGACCATCGGGCTCTACTTCCCGTTGCCGGACCATCCGTTGGTGGACTTCATGCGCCACTACCTCACCCCGATGGCACTGACCAATACGGCCATCCTCGGATTCATGGAACAGGACTGGTCCAAAGCCTTGACTGGCTCGGTCGGTATGATTGTCTTTACGGTGCTCTTGTGTATCGTGTTGACCATCAAGGTCAGGAGGGTGACCGAATGAACCTGTTCGTCTTCGCCCTCAAAGAGAATTGCCGCCGTCCGCTCAACGTGATCCTGCTGGCGTTGTTGCCGCTGACATTGCTGGCCTTCCCCGCTACCGACGATTATCTGCCCATCAAACTCAGCCTGTACGGCATGATGAACTTCTATTCGGCGTTCCTGTTGACCCGACCGGTCGTCGAGGACCGCATGAAAGGGCTCGTCGTTCGCATCGCCGCATCGCCGGTGACCCCATTGAAGTATCTGGGCAGCCATCTGGCGGCTTATGTGGTATTGCTGACGGGGCAGAACCTGTTGTTCATCACCGCTGTCGGGGCCCTGCATGCCAGCATGCGACCCGACCTCGCCGTGTTGTTTACCTTGTTCACCCTCTTTGGCGCCATGGGACTGGCCTTCTCACTGGCTTGGAATGCCCTCTTCAGGAATTTCGGCCTCTCCTTCGGCGTGTTTGCCGGCATTGGTTCGCTGATGTGCATGGCCAGCGGGCTTTCCATGCCGTTGTCCTTCATCCCCGATGCAATACTGCGTTTTTCTATGTTCCTGCCGACATATTGGCTGGCGCATGGCCTGCAAGCCCTGTTGGATGCCGATGCCGCTGGCGTCTTGACGGCCCATGCGCTACTATTGGCTTATGCTGTCCTGTTGTTGCTGGCAGGAAGCAAAAGGAGATTGTAGCAGGTGGCCGTGCGGCACCGCAATTCAGCGCCAGTGAACGTCTATGCAGTCACGATGCTGCTGCAGTTCGTCATCGCAACCGGCATGGCCTTCCAGGAGTTCGATGCTGGTCTGCTCATCGCCTTCCTCGTGACTGCTTTCAGCATGGTCCTGCGCTGGCGGTTTTCAATCAAACCGCTGTGGATGCTTCTCGACAGCGCCATCATGATGGTCCTGATCATATTCACACCGCCATGGGCTCCATGTGTTCAGCCGTATGTCCTCTATTTCGCCTATCACGGACATTTCGTCGAAGCAATCGCTTTGACAGCCTTCATCGTGGCCGTAAAGCCTCAGCTTGGGCTCCTCGTTTTGCTACAGTCGCTGGTACCGGCAACGCTGCTGTACCTGTGGGACCGTGACAGCAAGCTGTTGCGAGCCGAAGGCGACCGCATGCGCCAGATCATCCACCGCATGGAGGCCACCGAGGCCCATCTCCTCAGCGATGCCCAAGACACCCAGCGGCTCTCACGTTTGGCCGAACGGCAACACATCGCCGAGATCCTGCACGACAACCTGGGCCACGAACTCACCGGCGCCCACCTCACCGTGAAAGCCATCGGGACGCTGCTGGAGCACAACGAGGTCGACCAAGCCCGCCAGTACCAGTTCAAGGCAGAACAACGCTTGGAGTCGGCACTACGGCAACTCAAGACCACGGTGAGCCGAATCCAGCCCCGCCAAGAGTCCGACGTGGAGTTGGTCAAGTCATTGCTAGCCGACAGCATCGTCCCGGCAAAGTTCACTGTACAGGGCGACACATCGGCCATCGCTCCTTTCCACTGGCAATTGATACTGGCATGCATCAAGGAATCGATGACCAATATCGCCAAACATGCCGATGCGACCTTCGTAACCGTTTCATTGGAGGCCACGACAGCCATCACCCGGATCGTCATCGAGAACGATGGAGTCAGAGACGACCGTGGTACCGACATCGGCAATGGATTGCGCTACATGCGCAAACGGATCGAAGCCGTCAACGGCAGTGTCAGCACCTCGAAGGGAGACACCTTCACCGTGATCGTCATCATACCGCTGAAGGGGGGCCGCACCGCATGAGGCTCTTGATCGTGGACGACGACGCCCTTGTCAGGGAGAGTCTCTCAATCATTTTAGCTGGCGACCGGGACCTGGTTGTCGCCGGGACAGCCGCTGACGGCTACCAAGCGCTCAAGTTCATGCACACCCAGGCGGTCGACATCGTCCTGATGGACATCCAGATGCCGGTCATGGACGGCATTGCCGCCACCAAATCCATCAGGCAGGAATTCCCCCAAGTCAAGGTGATCATGCTCACGACCTTCCACGATTTCGCCAGTATCCAGCGCTCGTTGCAAGCGGGTGCGAGCGGCTACTTGCTGAAATCTGACGAGACCGCCAAACAAATCTTGACGATCAAGTCGGTTTTCAAGGGCTTGCCCGTCATCAGCGAGGAGGCCTTGCGCAGTCTCACCGATCCCGCGACATTGCCCCAATTGACCCAACGAGAGAACGAGATCCTCGTCCATGTGGCCAACGGTTTGTCCAACAAGGAGATCGCCGAACGGCAATTCGTCACCGAAGGGACGGTGCGCAATACGATATCCACCATCTTGGAAAAATTGGGCTTGCGCGACCGGACCCAACTGGCCATCCATTACTGGCGCTCGAAGAGCGGCTCGTAAAATTTCCAAAGCATGTCTTGAAAAAGTATTCACGAAACGGCATGATGGATAGCCTTCGGCCGCTTGCGGTCGGCAACACAAGGGAGTCTAGCACACCATGTCCGCCCAGTCTTCTTGGAAACGATCGATCATATTGTTCCTCATGAGCCAAACCGTCAGCATGTTCGGCTCCATGCTGGTGCAGTACGCAATCATATGGCACATCACCCTCACCACCCAATCGGGGGCGGCCTTGACGGTATCGATCTTGTGTGGGTTCTTGCCCATGTTGGTCATCTCTCCGTTCGCCGGGGTGTGGGCCGACCGCTATGACCGCAAACGCCTTGTGGTCATCAGCGATGCGACGATCGCCTTCGTCACGCTGGTCATGGCCATCTCATTCTTTTTGGGGCAAGCCTCTCTCTGGCAGATGTTCGCCGTGTTGGCCTTGCGGGCTTTCGGAGGTGGCGTCCAAAGCCCGGCGGTGAACGCCCTCATCCCCCAGATCGTGCCCCCCGAGCACTTGACGCGGGTGAACGGCTTAAACGGATCGATCCAAGCGGCCGTCACCATCGTGACGCCGATGCTGGCGGGAGCCTTGCTATCGTTCGCATCGATCGAATCAATCTTCTTCATCGATGTCGGCACTGCCGCTATCGCCATTGCGATCCTGACCCTTCTACTCAAGATTCCTAGCCGAGAAAAGCCGGCTTCGATCGGAAAAGTCCGCTATTTCGCCGACATCGCCGCCGGCATCGGGTACATCGGCAAGCACCGCTTCATCAGATCGTTGTTCACCTATTGCGGCATCTTGTACGTGTTCGTCGCCCCGTTGGCTTTCCTGACCCCGTTGCAAGTGACCCGCAGTTTCGGTGACGACGTATGGCGCTTGACGGCGATCGAGGTGGCCTTCTCCGGCGGCATGATGGTTGGCGGGCTGCTGATCTCTTTGTGGGGAGGGTTCAAGAAGAAAGCCCATACCGTGATCCTCAGCATCGTGGTGATGAGCATCGGCACCTTTGCGTTGGGAACGACCCGGTCGTTCTGGGTTTACCTGGCCTTCATGGCATTGGAAGGGATCGCCATGCCGTTGTTCAACACCCCGTTCACCGTCTTGATCCAACAGCACGTGCGCGAGGACTACCTCGGGCGGGTGTTCAGCGTCTTCGGCATGATCACCGGATCGGTCATGCCCTTGGCCATGCTCG
>CAZJAK010000047.1:0-17848 GCA_964543935.1 uncultured Spirochaetaceae bacterium | reverse complement strand
GGTAGAGCAAGCGGCTCATATCCGCTCGGTCAGGGGTCCAAGTCCCTTCGCCGCTAGGTCAATCATGGGCAACCTTCATATCGAAGGATTGCCCATTTCTTTATCTTCGTGATGGCTCCGATAGCGCTTGCCAAGATTGTCCCGCATGGGTACTCTAGATTCATCATGATAGGTTTCTTCATAAAAAAAGCATTCTTCGATGGTTGGGACAATCTGCTCGGACTCGTCGGGTACAATTTGGGGTATCTGGTGGTGTTGCTCGGAGCCTATGGGGCATTGGAGGTCTTGGCAGTCTCCTCTTGGCTGGGTATCGCCTTGTTGATTGTCGTCTCTGCCCTCAATTCTGCTTATTCGGGCACAGTGTCGTATCTGGTCAAACAGTACGCATGGTATCAAAAACCCGCCTTCGCCGAAATCAAGATGGCGTTCTTGGACTCTTGGCGCCATAGCGTGCTGCACTTCCTCATCAACACCATGCTCCTGTTGGTGGCGTTCGTGGTGTTGCCGTTTTATCTTTCGGCCCAGTCCATGCTCATGTTCGCCATCGCTGTCGTTTTATTCTGGGTGGCTCTCGCTTGCCTGATGGCGATGATGTATTACTTTCCTTTGGCAGCCCAGATGCCACGCGACAATCCCCGCAAAACCTTGAAAAAGTCCTTTATGGTACTCGGCGACAACATGGGTTTTTCCATATTCCTCGGGCTTTACAGCATCGTGGGGACAGCTTTGACGGTGGTGTTCGCCACCATCATCCCGGGTGTGGCGGGAATGTCGCTCGGCCATCAAGTCGCCATGAAGTTGCTGATGTTCAAATACGATTATCTGGAAGAGCACCCGGACACAAAGAAACGGCAGGTCCCTTGGGAAGAGTTGTTGTTCGAAGAACGCGAAAGGGTCGGCAAACGGACTTTGCGCGGAATGATTTTCCCTTGGAAAGAATAATGGTACGGACAGTACTCACCATGTCTGGACGTTGTCGGTCTTTTTGGTCCATAGTGTTGACGAAAAAAGCAGGGCTATACCTGAACAGCTGATGCGAGGGAGTCGAAGATGCGAGAAATAGAGTTGAAAGCCCATGTGGACGATCCAGCGCTCTTGAAAGGCTTGCTGGAAACTACGTTAGGGATGTTGTTCCAAGAGGAGACCAAGATCGATGTCTATTTCGGCACCCCATGCGGGACACAGCTTGAACAGATTGCTGCAAGCGACAGGGCGGCCTTCAGGGTTCGAATCGATGGTGGCAAAGCCACGGTCACCCGCAAAGTGAAACAAGCCATCGAGGACGGAACCGAGGAGAATCGTGAGATTGAATTTTCATGCGATGCTGGCAATGCCGCCGACCTGACAGCTTTTTTCAACTCTTTGGGATACTGTGAGATTGCCCGGAAGGAAAAGCGAGGATTGATATGGCCAGCTTCATACCCCGGTGAGATGACGGTAGAACTTTTGGAGGTTGGCTCCTTGGGCTGGTTCATCGAGATGGAGATCATGCTGGAAGACGATTGTGATCAGGCGGAGGCTGACCGGGCCCGCAGCGCCTTGTTCTCATTCTACGATTCTTTGGGATTGCAAAGGAAGCATTTGGAAAGGCGTTATTACCTCGACCTGTTGTATCCGGTCGGGTGACCGCTCGCAAAGGAGCAAACCATGGAATACCGTGCCAGCCATATTTTAGTGAAAGACCGCAAACTTGCCGAAGAGTTGCTCAAACGGGTCAAGAGCGGAGCAGATTTCGCCGCCCTGGCCCGTGATTACTCCACCTGTCCAAGCAAAAGCAAGGGTGGGGACCTGGGTTGGTTCGGACCGGGGAAAATGGTCCAAGCGTTCGAGGAGGCGGTCAAACGGTTGTCGCAAGGCGCCGTCAGCGGAATCGTCGCCACCCAGTTCGGTTTTCACCTGATCAAGAAGACGGGAAGCAGGGAATGACAGTTGCCATGGTTATTTCCATGTCGGCACCAAGGCGATGGTACCGGTGGACTCGTTCTTGAACGACTCGACTTCCACTTGATAGACCTGACGGATCCGTTCGACTGTCAAAACCTCGTGCGGTGTGCCTTCGGCTGCGATGTGTCCGCGTTCCATCATGACGACACGATCGCTGAAAGCCATCGCAGCGTTCAGGTCGTGCAGGACACAAATGACCGCGACCTGCTTGGTATCCACCAATGAACGGAGCAAGAGCAAAATGTCGCGTTGGTTGCGAACATCAAGGTGAGTCACCGGTTCGTCGAGCGCAATGATCCGGCCTTGTTGGGCTAATGCTCTCGCGATGACCATCCGTTGGAATTCGCCACCTGATAATTCTCCTGCGGTACGTGACTTGAGATCCTCGAGGCCTGTCAAGGACAGGGCATGGTCGACTTGGAGGTGGTCGTCGGCCGACATCACCGAGAAACGGGGTATGTGGGGATACCTTCCCATCGCGACGAATTCTGAGACGGTGAATTCGTAATCAGCCGAACCCTTTTGCGGTACATGGCTGATCCGTTTGGCCAATTCCCGGCGGGGATAATCGACCACATCGCGCCCCAGGACATCCACTGTCCCGGCTTGGACGGGCAAGATGCGCAACAGGTGCTTGAGCAATGTGGTTTTTCCCGAACCGTTTGGACCCACTATGGTAGTGAATGTCGCATCGAGGATGTCGAGCGCTAGGCGCTCGAACAGTTGTCGCTCCCCGTACGACCAATCGAGACCATGGACAGCAACGATGGGAGCACTCATCGGAGTCCACCTCCCTTGCGGTAATTCGCCAGCATGACGATAAATAACGGAGCTCCTGCGATTGATGTGACCACCCCCACAGGTAACTCGGAAGCACCGATCACCGTCCGCGAGATGGTATCCGAAGCAACCATCATGAGCGCTCCCCCCAGCAGGGCGCACGGTAACACCAGGCGATGGCGAGGACCGACTACCAAGCGGACGACATGGGGTACCATCAAGCCGACAAAGCCAACGATGCCGTATAATGATACAACCGCTGCTGTGGCGATGCTCGACAACGCCAACAAAGTCAGTCGCATGCTTCGCAAGGGCAAGCCCACCGAAAGAGCCGAGCCTTCATCGAGCAACAATACATCCATTTCCCGTGTGAAGCAGGCGATGATGAGTACTGGCGGAATGGCGATCAATGCGAGCAGTCTCAATTTCAACCAAGAAGCACTGGAAAACGAACCGAGCGACCATTGGATGACACTCTGCAACTGATTGCGGTTGAGGTACATGAACAAAGTCATGGCCGCCGAAAGGAAAAAATTCAGGGCGATACCGGTCAGCAGGAGCGTTGTCACGGAGCGGCGCATGCCGGCCGAGACAGTGAATACGAAAAGGGCGGCCCCCAATGCCCCGATGCCGGCTGCCAACGGCACCTGCCAAGCTCCGACCGCCCCACCGATCAGACCGAGAAAGGCAGCCAACGAAACACCGAAGGCAGCTCCCGAGGAGATGCCCAAGACATAGGGATCCGCCATGGGATTGCGGAACACCGCTTGGAACACTGTTCCTGCAATGGCAAGAGCCATGCCGCTGACGATGGCACTGAGTATTCTGGGCAACCTGAGATTCCAAATGATGAAAAACTGGTTGGCGGAGAAGCGGGGATCAGCTGAACCTGCCGGCCCGGCCCCGAGGATGTCCACGGTTTGGCGCACTGTGATCCCGGCTGGTCCGAGAGCGAGGGCAGCCAAGGAAATGACGATGAGCACCACTGTCATTGCCAACAACAGGAGGAGCGCCCGCCGGGTCCTGTTCACTTGAAGGCCTCCCGTTGTATGGAAGGATGCAGCAAAAGGGCCAATTCCAACACAGCTTGGGCTGATCGTGGACCCTGACGCTCGATCATTCCGTTGTCGAATGGGTAAATGTTTCCGGTCTTGACCGCCGAAAGATTGCGATAAGCCTCGGCAGTGACGAATTGATGTTTGGTTTCTTCGAACGTACTGCCCCACGAGGGAGGAAGAATGATGATGTCTGGGTCTCGCTCCAACAACAGTTCCAGTTGGAAACTCCAATTGGTAGCATCGGAGGCGATGTTTTCTCCACCAGCCAGATTGATGATGTCATGGATGAAGGTGTCCCCGGTGGCGGTGAAATCCCCCCATTGTCCGAATCCTGCCACATAGTAGACTCGAGGACGCGCTCTTGTCGCAATGGTGTTCTCGACTGTGGCGATAGTGGCTTGCATCTGCGCGATCAAGGCTTCGGCCTGCGATCTTTTGCCGGTCAAGCGTCCCACCGATTGGATGAGCCGGAACGTTCCCTCCATCGTCTCGCTTTCGTTGAGATACGCGACATGCAAACCGGCTTGTTCCAAGGCAGTTATGGTCTGTTCGTGGCCTAAGGTGCTCAAGATGACGACATCGGGATCGACCGCGACGATTTTCTCGATGCTCGGGGTGAAAAGGTCACCCATCGAGGGGATTGACGCCGCACCTTGTGGATAATCGCAGTAATCGGTCCTGCCGACCAGCGCATCCTGCAATCCGAGGGCGAACAGCGTCTCGGTCAAGTTCGGGCTCAATGATACGATGCGTTCAGGGGCCGATTCGAGAACGAGCCGTTGTCCCCTGGAGTCTGTGAACTCAAACCCTGTTTCCACCTTGGCGGCAGTCTCCTTGACCCCTCCGGCGGATAGAAATCCAGTTGCCACGAAAACGACGAGACACAGCATGATGAACTGTTTGCATAGCGATGATTGGGATAGCTTCATGTCCACACTCCTCTAATTCCGGTGATATGGGCATGAGCCTGCATACCCGACCTATGCACCGTAGGTCCGATCGACATGATCGACAGGTTTGCAAACGGCAGGTCTCCTGGCTTGGAGGAATGAGGAACAACACCTTCCCGGAATGATCCAGTGGTTGTGCTATGCACACGTTGTTCCAACCTCGTCACAGTGGCGGGACCGCACGGGTTTTGCACCCGTTTCCCTTTTCACGGACAGCTTGACGCTGGCCGAACCGTTCGCCATTTCATCGTAGTACTCTCAACCGAAGGTGTCAATACGGATGATTACCATTGGGATTGCTCGTTACAGTCGATGATAAACGATTGGTCTGAGGCGCATTTGATGCTAAGATGATCTGGTAAAGAGGTGCATCATGGAACGCAAACATTACGCACGGATGATGTGCAATCTGGCAAAACAACCCAATTCGCTCAAAGATTTGCAGGAAACACTCCGTGCCGACCTTTCGATCGATGAACCCGATGGGCAAGGGAGGTCCCCGTTATGGCATGCTGCCAATCAGAATCCCGATGTCCGGGTAATCAAGTTCCTCCTCGATCATGGAGCCAAGATGCAGCGCGAAATTCTGCGGGAAGCTGTCATCGCGAATCCCAATCCGACAATCGCCCTTACATTGCTCGACGCTTGGCAACCACTTGATCAAACGATCCTCGACGAGATGTTCGTCTTGGCGGCAGCATCGCGCAATGACACAGAGTTACTCAGTGAATTGCACCAACGCGGTGCAGACGTACAAGCCAAGCTCCCCATGGACATGTACCCCGATGTCGATCAATGCGCATGCATGTGGGACGATGACGAGGATGGCGATGACGACGAACCATTGTTCGACGAACATCCCGTGCTGCAAAACGCCATCGTTGTCGCGATATATGAGAATCCACATCCCGCGGAAATCGTTGAAGAGCTCCTGCGATTGGGCGTCAAGTGCGATGAACCGGATGAAGAGGGCTATGCCCCCTTGTTGCACGCTTTGGACAGTCCCGAAGTCTTGCGCATCCTGATCGACCATGGTGCAGATCCGGACACAGCCGATCCAAACGGTTACTCGGCATTGATGTTGGCATGCGAGGCCGAGAACAATGCCTCCGCCATGGCATTGATCGAGCTGGGAAGCTCAGTGAAGGCCATCTCTGTCGATGGCGAGACTGCCCTGCATCTGGCGTTGGAATGCCATGTGACTGACAATTCCGATGTCGTGCGCGCCTTGATAGCCGCCGGAGCCGATGTGGATGCACGCGACCGTGAAGGATTCACTCCGCTGCGCCTAGCCTTAGCCAATTGTGCCCCACAGAGCGTCATAGATGTATTGACCTCTGCCGGGGCGGTCTTGGACCCCGTTCCTTGACTGGCATAGGCATTGCCCCGTATAGTGCCTCCATGATGGCTGCAATGATTGAAATCTATACCGACGGTGGATGCTCTGGGAATCCCGGCCCGGGCGGGTGGGCATTCGTGTACAGGCAAGGGGACGAGATTGTTTCCAAAAGTGGAGCCGACGGAGCGACCACCAACAACAGAATGGAACTCACTGCCGTGATTCAGGCTTTGGAACATGTCATCCATACGTGTGGTGCAGGCACATCGGTCCGTTTGTACACCGACTCCCAGTATGTGAAGAACGGCATCACCGTGTGGATTCTCAATTGGAAACGCAACGGTTGGAGGACAGCTTCCAAGGACCCGGTCAAGAACCGGGAGTTGTGGACCCGCCTGGATGAACTGAAAAGTCAGCTCGATGTTTCGTGGAATTGGGTGAAGGGGCATGCCGGCATCGACCTCAACGAAATGTGTGATTCTTTAGTGCGCGCCGAGATGGAGGCGATCATAGCCAAACAATGAACGGCACAGTATCGCCGATTTCTCGTGGAAACAGTTTTGACTTCGGTTGACACTTCATAGGCAATCTTGGTACTATCCAATTCGTTCTGAGTGGGCCACTAGCTCAGTTGGTAGAGCAACGCCCTTTTAAGGCGTGGGTCACAGGTCCGAATCCTGTGCGGCTCAAGTTGACAGCCCTTCGCATTGCGGAGGGCTGTCTTGTCATGTTTGGCATGAAGGACAGTAGTGGGTAGAGCGTTGTCCGACAGTGATTCGCACGATGGGTGTGGCACAGCGCGGGCACGGGTCGCCACGACGGCCGTACACCATGATGGCACTTCCATTCGATCCGGGATGTCCGTCCGAGATGAACTCGCCTTGTCCATCGCCAAGGGATGTCCCGCGGTTTGCGATGGCATGCTCGAGGAGCTCACGGATGACCCGCAACAGGCGGGAAGCCTCGTCGAGCGACAGACTGTTCGACAGCCTGCAGGGATGGATGCGAGCACCATAGAGGCTTTCATCAGCGTAAATGTTGCCCAAGCCCGCCAAGAAGCGCTGGTCAAGCAACAGAGTCTTTACCATGACACGCCGACTAGCCAGCATGGAATGGAATGTCTGCGAATCCAGTGCAGGATCGAATGGTTCCGGTCCTAGACTACCTAATAGCGGTGTTGTCTCACCGACCAACAGGACCCTTCCAAATTTCCGGGGATCGCGGAAGACCAGCATGTGCTGACCCATGAAGATCGCCAAGCGATCGTATGGTTCCCGCTGTGAATCGCTTGAGCGAAAGGTGAAACTCCCCGTCATCCTCAGATGGGCTAACACATGGGCACCGTCGTCCAACGCCAGGTGAATATATTTCCCGCGTCGCGAAATGGACGTCACAGAACGGCCGGACAGTGCTGCCTTGAAGGTCGCGCTGTCCAACGGTGCGACCGTCCGATGCCAAAAGACTCGAACATCGTCGATTCGCTCTCCGATAATCCCCCAAGAGCGTAGGTCGGCACATTGGGTTTCGACTTCTGGCAATTCAGGCATGGCGACTCCTATGCAGTGACAAGTCAACTATACGCCGAGACATCCACCTTGAACAACCGTGCGTATTCTGATTACATGCCAGACAAGGAGCAATCATATGGGTACCTCACATGTCGAACGGGCGATGCTGTTGCGTGAGAAAGGTTGCAACTGCGCCCAAGCAGTGGCCTTGGCTTTCCAAGATGATGTGGATATCGATCCCGTCACGTTGTTCAAGATTACCGAGGGTTTCGGGGGTGGCATGGGCGGCTATGATGGCACATGCGGTGCCATCAGCGGTGCGATAGCCATCATTTCGCTGGTTACCAGTAGCGGTACAGTCGAGCAACCGACTAAAGCAGCAACCTACGCTAAAGCCAAACACATGTTCGACTTGTTCGTCCAGAAAAACCATAGCAGCGTCTGTAAGGAATTACGTGGCCTGGAGACGGGCAAAGAGTTGCGTTCCTGTCCTGGGTGCATCGTCGATGCGGTAGAGATTGCCTGTGCGGTCATGGGATGGTGAATGTCCTTGACAAGCATGCCCTGCCGTGGTGACATGGATCGGGTTCCTCTTGCAACTCGGTGTGGCTCATCCGTGATGAACCCGGCAAGGAGTACCCGATGCAGCATACGTATGAATCAACTGTAGCGTGGTTGCTTGAGAGCGATGAACCTGCATTGCGCTACCAGGTCGAACGAGACTTGCTCGACTCACCCCAAGAACGCTTGACAACCCTACGCGATGATATCCCACGCCGAGGCTGGGGAAAGTTCCTCTTGGACCAACAGAAGGAGGATGGCGGATGGGGGAGGGATGCGTATGGTCCGAAATGGACCTGTACCCATTATGTAGCCTACGAATTGCTTCAACTGGGTTTCCCGCCGGGGCATCCGCGACTCAATGTGGCCGTGTCGGGTTTGCTGAGCCATCCGCGTGGAGCCGACGGTGGTGTCAACTACGCCAAGACCGTCGCCTACAGCGATGTCTGCATCAACGGGACCTTGCTAGCCGTCGCTGCCTATTTTGAGATACAGCATGAGGCACTGCCACGAATCGTTGAATTCGTGTTGGACTGTCAACTTTCAAATGGCGCATGGAACAGTGAGTTTCGTAACGGTGAGACGCAAGGGTCGCTACATACTACCTTCGCTGTGGTTGAGGGCTTATGGCGTTATCTTCAATCGTATTACGATTCAACTGCACAGCAAGCTTTGCAACGGGGTCTCTCATTCATGTTGGATGAAAAATTGATCACCCCACACTCCACCAAGGAACGCCTGCGCGATGAGTTGTACACGTTTAGTTTTCCGGCCAGGTACAAGTTCGATGTGCTCAGGGGACTCGACCTGTTGCGCGAAATCGGATACCCCTATGAGCTACGCATGAAGCCGGCAATCGAAGCAATCTTGGCCAAGAGTACGGCCAACGGACGCTGGCGGCCAGCTGTCCAGAGTGGCCAGACATACGGCAGGATCGAAGGCGATGCCATCGAAAGCCGATGGAACACCTTGCGGGCCCTCAGGGTTTTGAAGCAGTACGGGCTTCCATGATCCGTTGAACACAAAATTGCAGATACGGTGAAGGCTGTCGCTTCTGGCCGAAATCCCATTCGCCATATTCCCGATAGATGGAATCCGCAACATAACCGTGTGCTGCGACGTTCGTTTCGATGACTGAGATCATGCTGAGGAAACGCTCGTCCCGCCAACATTCGGGCACCTGGCTCAATACATGGGAAACATGAAGTATGTCGTACCATATGAATGGCAACTTCAGTGAGCGGAAATCGGTGCCCATGTAAAAGATGTAGGGGTGCTTCTCTCTGCTGTGTTGCCACAAATCGAGCAAGCAAGCGACACACGATCGGATCTGTTGCTCAAAACGATTCCCATACATAATCAACAGCTTCAGCATCACTAATGTCGCATACGGGCAGGGGTCTCCTTTCTTACCGGGCCCGTGCCACGAGCCGAACACCGGCGATACATGGCAACCATAACCGTTGCTACATTGCAGTGCCGCCAGGTAGGACACTCCTGCTTCCAACCGGTCATCCGTGACGCCCATCGTTTTCAGGGCGTATAGGATACTGGGGGCATCGCACAACGCCCAGCAGCCGAATCCCTCCGGAGACCTGCAAGGCTTATCTTTCGACGGTAGGTGGGGCAATCCATCTCGGTCGAGACTGGACAGGATGCCTTCGGCAATCGTGTCGATTCCTTCACATCCGAGGTTCAACCCGATGTCGGCCAAGAACACCAGGGCATGGAACAATTGGCGGGCGCTTTTATGGCTGGCAATCACAGGCCCTGGCCAAGCGTGTAACGCCTCGACCAAAGTATGGATGAGAGGATCTTGTAGGACGAGTGGGCAAAGCGCTGTTTTGGTTGCGCTGTCATGGGCCCACACCGCTGCAGCATAGGCCACATAGGTTGGCGTTGCAGGATTTGAAAAGTGTTGCATCGAACCACCTCCGACACCATTCTAGCGCACAGACCGACGAAGAGCATGAGAATTCGCTAGCTGGCCTAAGTGAGATTCTTTGTTTTTTTATTTGATTTATTTATGATGTAATACCAAGAAATTTGAGTTAATATGTCATTGTGCTTGCCATTCTGTCAATAAATTGGTACGGGAGGTATCCATGCGCAAAGTCATCATCATACTGGTAGTCGTTGTGCTTGCAGCATCGGCTTCGGTGTCCGCTTCTTCAACCGATCAGCCAAGCGTGTTTGAGATCTCGGTTGTCAACAGCTTCAAGCTTGCCCATGTCGCCGCCGCCGACTTCACCGCGTATACTCCAGCGCTGAGGATGCAGTTCAACATCACCACCTGGTTCGGATTGTCGGCCGAGGGGATGTACCGCTATCCAGTGGGGGCGGAGACGAACCACATTTTCAATCTGGCCACCGATCTCGTGGTCCGTTTGCCGTTGGGATTTTTCGAACCATCGTTGGCGTTAGGTCCGAACTACATCATGACATTGGCCAACGACAATACGTTCACGTTCGTCAACAAGGTGGCGTATGAAGCACGCCTCGGGTTCGATTTCAACATCACCGACTGGTTCACAGTAGCTTTGGAAGGAAAGATTTTGGTTTCGGACGTACCCACCTTCATTGCAAACCTGACAGCAGTCGACGGACCGTGGTTCATGGACAACACCTTTGTGGGCATCGTCCTGAAAGCCAAACTATAAAGTTTTCGAACCGCCTGACACGCTTAGCGCGCAAGGCTCACGGTTCGGTCTGGACAGTGTTCTTCCCCAAGGTTTTGGCTCGGTAGAGGGCGATGTCGGCCCGCTTGAGGGCGTCGGTGTAATCGATATCGTCGTCCTTGAAACATGTCGCGCCAAGAGAAATCTTCAGATCATTTGTTGGGTTGCAGGCATCGTCATGACTCGAATCGACAGTTGCGCGCAACTGTTCTGCCAATTGGCTGCCGCTCCACAAATCCATCCCTGGGCAGATGATCAGGAATTCGTCGCCACCCCAGCGGTACAGACGACCGCGCTTGGCCACCACATGTTGTGCGATGGAGGCTGTCCATGCCAAAGCTTGGTCACCAGCATCGTGACCAAATAGGTCGTTGACTTTCTTGAACTCGTCGATGTCGAACGAGATGAGGACGCATGAGACACCTTTGACCTTGAACATTTGGAATTGCTGGGTCAATTCATGCGTCCCAATCCTGCGATTCCATGATTTTGTCAACGGATCGATATTGGCAGCGTCCTCGACAATTTTTCGTGTCTTCTGGGCGGCTCTGTTCTCGATCACGATCACGGCAGTGTATCCAGAGGCGATGATCGCCGCCAATATCAACGACAACCAGACAATCCGTCGCCCTGCTGTTGCGGAACTCTCAAGATTCACGGAATCGATGTAAGCTTGCATGTCGTTCAGGTGGTTTCCCATCGCGACTATCCAATCATAAGGTTTGTACAACCTTGCATAAGTCAGTTTTTTGGCTATTTCATCGCTGTTTTTCCGTTTGAACCAGTAGGTGAAGAATATCTCACCATATTTCTTGACACCTTCAAGTTCTTCAAGATAGGGGAAGTTGCCGGCCACGTCGGTCATCTTGGTGGAGAGCAACATTCCTTCGCTATCGGGAAGGTTGGGGTGCACCCGGCGGACAGCATAATTGTCCCCGCCTGCGTAATCGACCACTTCGTTGATCCAGATGTACGAATCTTCTTCGAAAGAAGAACCGTGGATCTCCCATGCGATGTCGCGTTTGACGAGCTTGTCGACTTCGTCCATTGTGATACCGATGAACACACCCATACCGTTAAGTTCTTTGTGCATGTATGCGGCATAGCGCCCGATCGTATCGGCTGTCGTGGGACCGCCATATCCATCTGTTGAAACCACTGCGGCACTATCGTACAGGATCCTACCGCTGGACACGTCCCATATAGCCAGATCAACAGTGCCTTCGTAGGAAGCATTGGTTATCAAGCTCTCGACCATGGCCGGGAATCCTTCACCGGCGGATTGAGCCAGCATGTCCACATGCGATCCAATGTGATCGATCGCTGAGTGGGCTAAGGCGATCCCTTGTTGGCGGTGTTCCTCGATACGGTTGATCTGGTTGTCGACTGTGTCTTTAAGAAAGGATTTTTTCAAATTGTAGATGGTTGATTGGGTGTTATCCTCATAAATCTTGCCGACATCGCCCAATGTGGAGATGTAAAACGATATAGTCACGAGGCAACTTGCCAAGATCATGATCAAGCTGATGGCACGATAACGCCTTGTGGTATGCTTGGTGTCCATTCTCTCCGCCTAGATGATCATGCGCCAGCCAACTGCCGGCGCTTCTATCATAGGCTCGAATGGTGCTACTTTGTCCAGATGTATTTGACTACCGAGGTGCTCAAGTGGTTCCAAGCGGTGTCGAAAGCCGAAGAATAGGGACCGGGTTCTTGTTGTTGCGGCAGACTCAGCGAGTTGAGTACCGTTAAAAACGCCGGAACGAGCTGGTCAGCTTTGATGACGGGGCCTCCCATGCGGGCCAGCAATAAAAACTCATCGGCCGGGATGAGTGCGACCCAGAAGAACTTTTCCTCTTGCTGATTGGAAAACCGGCCGTCGAGGACCACCAAAGCACCGAGTTGGGTTTCGAGTGCGTACACCTCGGCCAGATCGCCTACGTATTGGCGGGCGCTGACTCGGGCCAACTCAAGGAGCGAATACCCATACAGGTTCTTATCGAACGCTGCCAGCAGGATTCCGGCAGGGGATGAAGCCGCTTGGCCAACCGCTTCCCATGTGGTGTTCAAATCGGGTCCCAAGAAGAGGATGCTGTTTCCCTGCGCTGTCCCCCATGAGGCGGGATACTGAAAACTCAATCCTTGGTTGTCATAGGCGAGCGTGCTGGCCAGAGGAAAATACAGCCATTGGGGAGAGAGAAGCAATCCTTTCCAGTTGTTCAATGTAGTGGCTTGCTCGGTTTTACCTAATGCGTTGAACTTGGTTGAGATGGTTGGAGCATAATCGGCCATGTCCAGGAATGCCGATCTGGTTTGATCATCGAGTTGCGGCCACGCTGACGTTAAGTAGGTAGCAGAGGCAGACCGTTGTTCAACAGAGGTGGCATGCTGGTATCCGAAAGCCTGCGACGTCATGTAGTCGAACAGATCGTAGTATCGGTTCACCACATCGATCGCGGTCATCGTACCGGTCGAAGATGCGGACACCATACCGGTTGAAATGACGATAAGCAAGACGACTATGCACAAGAACCTTGGGATAGCATACCGGAACGTCATGGCAAACCTCCTCCCCGCAATGTCTTTGAAATGGTATGACACGCCGCTGGTGCCGTCAAGTTGTCCACGGTGGCTTTCTCTTGCAACATCTTTGGATTCTTCCTACAATCTCCGACAGGCATGCATCTGCCGCACCATCATCCATCAGGAGCCAGACAATGAAGGATTTCATTCATTACGCACCCACGAAAGTGTTCTTTGGCCGAAACGTCGAGAAGCAAACGGGAGAGGTTCTCAAGACCAACGGTTATCGCAAAGCGTTGATCCATTACGGTACTTCAAGTGTCCAAAAGAGCGGTTTGTTGAGTACGATTGAAGAATGCCTGAAAAAAGCTGGCGTCGATTTCGTAAAACTTGGTGGGGTGGAGCCCAATCCGAAGATCGCCCTGATCAGGGAGGGCATCGCACTGGCCAAGCAAGAAAAAGTCGACATCGTCTTGGCAGTCGGAGGCGGGTCGGTCATCGACTCGGCCAAAGGAATCGCCCTCGGGGTGGCCAACGGGAAGGATTCGGTCCAGATGTTGCGGGAAAACATCTTCCCGACCAAGCGTTTTCCCCTCGCGGTAGTGTTGACGATTGCATCGGCCGGAAGCGAGATGTCCTCCAGCCATGTCGTCACTGATCCGGACACCCACTTGAAACGCGGCTTGAACCATGATTCGTTACGACCGGACTTTGCCTTCATGAATCCTGAATTGACCTATACCGTCTCGCCTTATCAAACTGCCTGCGGTATCGTAGACACGATGATGCACACATTGGAACGGTATTTCACAACCGACAGCGATACAGAATTGACCGATCGCATCGCTGAAGCCGTTTTGGTTTCTGTAAAGAATGCAGGATGGGCCGTCATGCGCAATCCAGAGGATTATGAAGGGCGCGCCACCTTGATGTGGGCTTCAAGTTTATCCCACAACGGATTGACGGGTTGCGGAAAGACTGCTTTTTTTCCCGCCCATAAGTTGGAACACGATGTCTCGGGCTTGTTCGACCATGTCGCCCATGGGGCAGGGCTGGCCGTCTTGTTTCCAGCATGGGCCCGCTTTGTCATGCACAAGGATATCCGCCGTTTCGCACAATTGGCCAACCGAGTATGGGGGGTGGACCTCGACCAATTCCATCCTGACCGGACGGCCTTGAAAGGAATCGAGGCGATGGAGAGTTATTTCACCTCCCTCGGCATGCCAAGGACGTTGACAGAACTCGGTGTTCCTAAAGAAAGTTGGCAGACATTGGCCTCAATGACGACCAATGGTGGAACTTCGAAGGTGAAATCCTACGATCCGTTGGGAGTTGACGAGATCTTGGAGATTTATCGGATTGCCGAACGTTCCGATACCTGACGTAACCACTTGACGCTTTGAATTGTCTATGGTAAAAGACTACAGCATTTGCAAGTCTCCTTCGTCTAGTGGTTAGGACAACGGGTTTTCATCCCGTCAACGGGGGTTCAATTCCCCCAGGAGATGTGTACAGCCGCCTTCGATCGTGTGGTCGACGGCGGCTGTTTTCATGTGTTTGACCAATCACCAGCAGTCTGCATGGGATGACGAGTTGTGCAAATCGAGCCCATCGGCTACACTGATAAACAACCGCCTTGTACGCAGGATTCAACCTTTCGAGGGAGCTTGACATGAATAAAGTGGTATTGCATGCGACCGATCTTGACGGATTCTTAAACGAATCCGACAAGGAAAAGATACTCACGGCCCAACGGCTGTACGACGAAGCGATCGCTCGGTTCAAGTCGATTGCCCAAGAGGGTGAGGGGAACGCAGCGGCAGTGGCTTCCCTAACGCCTATTTTTGAAAGAGTCGGCAGATATTTGAAAGAGGTTGTGGCTGCCGAGGAACGCATCCACGTCTATTCATTCGAAACCCCGCAGGTGCAACATGGGGCTGCGTCGCGTCTCATTTTCAAATTGCGCGATCCAAAAACCCAACATGAGGAATTCCTGTATTATGTCCAGCGGGCTTATGAATTGCTATTCGCCCATGTCTATGCAGACAAGGCTTTACCAAATAAACGCAGCATCGTGACGAAGACACCGGTGGTATTGCCGGTCCAGAATTTCGCTATCCACAAGATTCCAGATGTTGACAATCTCATCGAGAATTCGGTCATGTGCGTGATGCTGAGGGGGGCTTTGCTACCGTCCATGATCATCAGCAAGGAAATCGAGGAATACTCCTCGACCGGTTACGTCACTCCATTCGCATTGTTCAAGATCAAACGCGACGATTCCAAGGTTGAACGGAACATGGATTACTTGTTGGACCTGGACCGATCGTTTTTCGATGTGGCCGCCTTGGATGGCAAAGACCTCATCTTTGCCGACCCGATGAACGCCACCGGCGGTTCGTTGGTGACCATTGTCAAATATTTGGCATCGCAGGGGATCAAACCCCGTTCGGTTAAGTTTATCAATGTGATTTCGGCCTTGAAGGGGGCCTTGCGGGTCGTCCGGGCCATTGAAGGAGCCGAGGTATACACACTGTGGATGGATCCCGTGCTCAACGAGAAAGCCTATATCCTCCCAGGCCTTGGAGATGCCGGTGACCGACTCAACGGAGCAGACGAACCTGACAATCCCCGCAACATGATCCAGTTGATGGCAGACTATGGAACAAACATCACCAACCTGTACCGAGCCCAAGTGCGTGAGATCGAGGCGACTGTGCTCGGCCATAACGGAAACTGAGATGGTTGGCAGGACTGCGGTAGCCCTCCTTGCGGTCTTGTGCTTGGCGCTGTCATGCAGCGGGTGTGTTTCGCTTGAAGAACGTCAAAACGCTTTTGTTGAAAACGTGTTGGTCCGAACCGACCCGTTGATCGACAAAGCTGAATACAGGCAGGCAGCCTTGGTCTTTGAGCAAGCGTTGTCGAGCCTACCCGAAGAACGCAGGTTGTTATACAACTGGGCGTATTGTTTGGCCGCTAGCGGCGATTTGTCCGAAGCGGAAGTGGTCTTATCCCGTCTGGTGGAATCATATCAACGGAACGTATCGTACCGGATGGCCTATGCAGCAATGCTTGATTTACAAGGCAAGCACTCACAAGCACGAGACCAATGGTTTGAAGTGTTGGCTTTGGATCCGTTGGCTGAGGATGCTGGATTATTGGCTTTGGAGAGCTTGTTCGAAGATCGGTTGTATGATGAGGCGAAAACCCTCGCCGACTCAATGTATGGTAACGGTCTGTTCAGCGCCAAGCTGTTCCTTACGTTGGCTGAGCTTGAGCGGGCTTTGGGAGTCTCGGATGGCGCGACGTATGAAGCACTAGCCGCCCTGCATGCCAAATGAAACCGGCTTGCGGGCGGCTGTGGTGCAGTTCATGAACCCACGATGCTAGACATTACCTGAAGGACTTGTGCCGGGGCGGCGGATGCATCGACATCTCGCAACAAGCCTTTGTCCCGATAATACGTTATAAGCACGGCCGTCTGTTTTTCATACACTTCCAAGCGGTTGAGGATGGCCTCCTCTTGATCGTCGGGGCGTTGGATCAACCGCTCGCCAGTATCGTCGTCGATGCCGGCGCGTCTGGGTGGATTGAATGTTACATGGTAGATCCGCCCGCTGGATGGGCACATTCGTCTGCCTGAAAGGCGTTTTACGATCGTGTCGCGGTCCAGTAAGAAATTGACGACATGGTCGATTCGGACCATCGTTTCGAGCGCTTTGGCTTGGCCAAGCGTGCGGGGGAATCCGTCCAAAATAAAACCAGCGGCCGTGTCGCTTTGTGCCAACCTTTCCTTGACCATGGCGACGGTGACTTCATCGGGAACGAGATTTCCGGCAGCCAAGATGGCTTTGACCTGTCTGCCCAGTTCCGTTTCGTTCTTGATCGCCTCCCGGAATAAATCTCCGGTCGAGATGTGTGGAATGCCGAATGTTTCTTTTGCCAACGCGGCGATGGTCCCTTTTCCAGCTCCGGGAGGACCCAGGAATACCAGATTCATGTTCACCTCTCTTACTTGTGGTGTGCTTTCAGGCACTCGAACGGGTGCAAGTATACCCCATCAAAGCAGGTTTGTCTTGGAATGGTCGGTCGATTTTACTTTCAGACAAGGATTGTCATCGCGAGCCGCTAGAATCGGAGCCAGGGGACTAGACGAAGCTGTGGGAAATCGGTTAGCATCCTGCTCGGCTCGGATGCGTGAAGCACCCCGGTTGGAAGCCTTCGCGGTTGCAAAACTGCAAGTGAATCCAAAAGCAGATCAACCCACTTGACTTTTCTTATGAGGTCGTAGTATGTTGGTCAGGCGCTCTTAAGGGGCGTTGCTCAGCAATGAGCCGAAAAGCCTGAAAACGTGAGTTTGAAGGCACCTGATTTGTGAAATCGACAAGCGAAGGAAAGAGAGAAGTACTGCAAGCAATTGCAGACCGCGGGATGTGAATCCTGCGGAAGTGCAAGGGCTTCCAAGTCAATTCACGAACTAAGTGAAAGCTAGGTTCGGGCGCCGGGC
>CAZJAK010000046.1:0-18539 GCA_964543935.1 uncultured Spirochaetaceae bacterium | reverse complement strand
TGGTGGAATGTCGACGATATGACGACGATACGTTTGGAAGGGACGCTCTACGGCTCGCTCGATGATGCCGATGGCGTTGAAAGCCTCTTCGAACGGTGGTCGGCAAACGACACGATCCGACTTTCAGCATCATGCAGTTTCTGAAGCAATCATTCCGTGTATCATGCATCGTCCTCCTGTTAGGCTCCGGCACTGCAATGGCTGCGCAAGAGCCCGGCTGGGATGATGTCGTTGGCTTTTGGAAATCGGTGGACAAGCGCGCGGGCTTCACCACCTCAATCCTGGCGGTATACCGCAGCGAAGAAGCGCTGCATGGCCGCCTGATCGTGGCTTATTCCGAGCATGACGGATCGTTGATCGATACGATGGAGGCACCCCTGCAGCGCATCGAACGCTATCCGGGCCAACCCTACCTGTTGGCAACCGACTTGTTCTGGGACCTGACGGCAGGCGACGGGCGCTATGGTGGGGGCCGCATCATCGATCCACGCAGCGGCAACACCTACCGTTGTGAAATCTGGCGGGACGGCCTGTGCCTTATCGTACGGGGCTTGCTGGGCCCGTTCGGTTTGAACAGCCGCTTTTATCAAGCAGGCGCTAATGATTTCCCTGTTGGATTCACCATTCCCAATCTGCAAGCCATGACGCCCTGCCCGCCCTGAGATTCCATCATTTCGGTTTGTCGTCCATCGCCTCCCATGCTACACTGAACCGACATCATCCCGATGGAAGGCGGAACATGTTCATCGTCGGCGACCTGCTGATGTTCATCACGACCTCGCTGGTTCTTTCAATCACATGCCTATGCGTGCTGTTGCATGTGCGCGGGGGCGACCGCTTGACCCAGAACCTACTGCTCGTGTTGGTTCCACTCTGCCTGCAGATGTGCCTGACCCTGTTGACGACCTACATCAAGCGGGTCTACCCACCGGCGGTGTTCGAACAACCATGGTATGCGATCTTCGCCCTCTGGATCACCTGCTCTTCCATCGTGCTTACCAGTGCCTTGTTGTTGACATTGAGCCGCTATCTGGTGGACTTATTGCCGGCAAGCGAGCGCAACAGGACGATCGGGCACAGGGTGACCTACATCATCGTCATCCTGTTCATGTTTCTCAGCTTTTTCTTCGTCATCGGCACTAGCCGGGGGGATTGGCCGGTTGCGATGGATATAACGGTCACCTATCACTTTTTCGCCGGCAGCATGCTCATGGTGGTGCATGGCATCACCTCGCTGTTCTACATCCGCAAAGCCAGCTCGTGGGAACAAGAGAGCCTGTTGAAGGGTATCGCCATCGCCTTCTTGCCGTTGGTGGTCACGTTTCCGTTGGACATCATCTTTTTCAAGAGCCATGTCTTCAAGCTGGCCTATCTCGAATTCTCCGTGCTGGTGGTGTACCTCTATTTTTTCATCAACCGACAGTGGTTTTCCCATTACAAGGAACCTCGCACAGGATGGTCGCTCGAGTCTGTCCAACAAACCCTTGGATTGTCTCCCCGGGAAGCCCAGATCGTGCAGTTGCTGGTGGCCGGCAAGACCAATGTCGAGATCGGAACCCAATTGTTCATCTCCACCAACACGGTCAAGACCCATGTGAAAAACATCTATACCAAGTTGCAGGTCTCCAACCGCGTCCAGCTCTATGCCAAAATCGACGCGATGATGGCCGGGGATGGCCTACCGTCTCATGGGCAGCAATAGGCTTCTCAGAGACGCGTCACCCCCGGTCCCTCCAACTCACTGCGGCCGCCTGTCAAGCGCTTGACGGCAATCTGCACTCCGATTCGTTCCCGCAAGGCCGGTACGTGGGAGATCACCCCGATGAGTTTGCCCCGCTCGTGGACTTTGGCCAGCGCATCGAGCACCGCATCGAGGGCCTGGTCGTCCAAAGTCCCGAAGCCTTCGTCAAGGAAGAAAGAATCGACCCTGACCGTACGGCTGGCGATGCTGGACAGCCCCAACGCCAAAGCAAGACTGATGATGAAGCTCTCCCCGCCCGACAGGTTCTTGGTGGACCTGACCTCATCGGCCTGCCAAGCATCCACCACATTCAACTCCAAGGGATTGCCGACGTCCCTGACAAGGCGATACCGGTCGGTGAGATGGGCCAGCTGCTGGTTGGCATGGGCCACCACCACGGCAAAGGTGAGGCCTTGGGCAAAGTTCCGGTATTTCTTGCCGTCCGCTGATCCGATCAAGTCGTGTAAATTGTTCCAGCGAGTGCAGGTCTTTTGTTGTCGCGCAATCTCCTGCAGTTGGTTGTCGATACGGATGTGCAACAGCTCGTCTTGTTCCAAGGCGGCGTTGATCTTGCCGATTTCCATGTTGGTCTGGGCCAGCTGATGGGAACAAGATGAGAGCTCGGAATCCACTTGGTCGATGGCGGCGGTGGTCAACATCCTGCTGCCATGGGCAGCCAGCTGGGCCAACCGGTCATCCACCTGAGTGCTAAGGCGGTTTTTAGCGGTGGTCAGGGTGCGTTCCTGTTCAGCAAGCCGCTCGATGTGCTCTTTCGGCAAGCGGGCTCCAAGGTAGTCCTCCTCGCCGGAAAAACCCACTGTCAGCCACTGGTGCTCACAATCGTGCAACGCCTGGGCAAGGTGTTGGTCAGCATCGGTCGTCTCGGTCTGATTATCGCTGAGTTGATCTTCCAACGAAGAAATCCGTTCCAATATTCGGTTGTAGGCGGTGTTGTGCAGGTGGTGTTCGGTCCGAAGTCGTTCCAATTCAGAGCGTTGGCGCGCTTCTCGCTCATCGGGGTCATCGCTACCATAACATGAGCTCCGTTCGTCTTGAAGGGCTTTCAGGGAAGCCTGTTTTTGGTGCAATGCATGCTTTTCCTGATCGAGAGTGACTTGTACAGCGGCCAAGGCTGCCTCGGCGAACCGCACTTCCCCATCAATGTGCCGTTCAGTAGTGTCGGCTTGTTCAACCAAGTCCTTGCGTTGGTCATACCCGTCGAGTGCCGCTTGTAAGGTCGCGCTGGCGGTATCGGCACCACGGGCAAGGTCCAGATGATACTTTTCGACCACTGCTGCCAGTTTATCAGCAGCTGCGGCCTGTTCGGTATCGGCATGGTGGAGGGCTTGGCGAGCTTGCTCCGCTGCTTTCTGGGCCGTAAGAACCTCCGAATTGGCTTGTTCAGCTTGGACACGGGCTTCGTGCACCTCTTGTTGCGCAGTACTGGTCCGCACCTGGGCCTCTTTCAAGCGGGCCTCCAATCCCTCGTGGTCCTTCACCTGTCGGTTCAAGACTTTCAAGCGACTGCCGGTGTCATCGTCCTCTGGTGGAAGATCACTTGCCCAAGGATGTTCGAGCGCGCCGCACAGCGGACAACTTTGGCCATCGACGAGGTGGGCACGATGCTCGGTGAGGCTGCGGATGGTGGACAACAAGACCCGTTTATCGTTGAGGTCGGCAATCTCCTGGTTGATGTGGCCGATCGTTTGACCGTCAAGCACACACTCGATGTCCTTCCGCAGCGAGGTCTCATCGGCATGGACCTGCTCGAGCCGCCTTTTGGCTTGTTCGTGTCTTTCACTCCGCTCGACATACTTGTTTTGGGCTGTGGCGAGCGCTGCATCGGCCTCATCTAGGTTTTGAGAAGCCTGCCTGAGCGACTTGGTGCATTGCTCATGGCGTTGCAATTGTTCGCGCAATCCGGAGAGGGTATTGGCCAGTTCCGCATCGTCTTGGTGACGTTCCAAGTACAGGCGGGCTTCAAAGACATCCCGATGCAATTGTCTGCGTTGGTCTCCCAACGCAGCGATAGCCTGGTGGAACGACTCCACGGCCTGTAACTTTTCCTCGATGCTTGCCTGCAAGGTGGCGATATCGGTTATTTGGTGCCCGATTTGTTGGTCAAGCCGACGGACCGAAGCTGCCAGCAGTTCCTCCTGAACGACCGATTTCTTGTGGTCATCCAGAACTTGATTGGCGGTGTCGAGTCTCTGTAACGCTTGTTGTCCAACTTCTTGTTCGTGTGTACGTTGGGTGCTCAACACCGCACCCTTCGCCCTCAGGTTGTTCAGGTTGTTTCGAGCAGCCGTGAGCACGGCATGGCTGGCATCCACTGCGGTGGCCTGACGGGCACCCGATAGCCTCGCCTGCATTGGGGCGAACGCTTCAAGGTCAGTTTGAGCCGCTTGCAAGCTGGCTTTGAGTTGCTCCACTTCCCGCTGGAGGTCCTCGCCCGCTTTCAGCCAATCCCATTGGGCCTTCAACTCCTTTTCTTGCTCAGTAAGCTGTTTCGATGTTGCCTGAAGGCATTCCCGCTGAGCGCGCAGTTGAACCAATAAGTCCTCTTGCAACGGAGACAGCCCCTCCAAGGCTGCCTGCAGATGCTCCAATCGTTTGGTCTCTTCACCCCGTAACCGATGCACCATCATCGATATGTCGCTGTAGATCTTCGTTCCCGTGATCTGTTCGAGAATCGGTGAGCGTTGGTCGGCATCGGCTTGTAGGAATGCCGCGAATTGACCTTGGGCCAGCAACATCGAACGGGTGAAGCGTTCGAAATCCAATCCAGTGAGTTCCTCGATGGCCTGCGCTACCGCCCGCTTGCCGCTTTGCACAACCGAGCCGGTCGTGTCGTCGACGAGTTCATGTTCGGCGTTCAACAAGTTCCCGTTGGCGGACTTGCGGGCCCGCCGTTGGCTCCATAGGCAGCGGTAGCGGCCGCTGTCGGTCTCAAATACGACTTGGGCCAAACATTGGTGGCATCCGCGCGACATGATTTCATTGGATGAGGTGGTTATCGTGTCCAAGCGGGGTGTCTTGCCGTATAAAGCCAAACAAATGGCGTCGAGGATGGTCGATTTACCGGCTCCAGTCGGTCCGGTGATGGCGAACATTCCGCTGGCGAGATACTGGGGGGCCTTGAAATCGATCAACCATCCGCCATACAGCGAGTTGAGGTTCTCGAAACGCAACGAGAGGATACGCATCAGCAATCCCCCTCTGCTGCCGAATCGCCTTCAAACACCCGTTGGGCAGCGATCCGGTAGAGCAAACGCAGTTCTTCCTGCTGGGCTTCGGGAATCTCATGGGCTTGCAGGCAACGTTCGAACACCTCGTCGACCTGCAGGTCTTGCAGTTCTACGGACGGTCCGGCTTCAAGGTATGCTGTCGTCACGTTGGTCTTCATGCGCAACACTTCGACCGTGCTACCGTCCACGAGAGCATCGATGCGTTGTTTGAGGTCGGACACGATGTCTTGTCCGTCGTGCACGACTTCCACCCACAGGGGTGTTCCAGTTGCCACTCGGGCCTTCAATTCGCATTCAATGTCTGCAACAGTCCCGCTGATTCGGCGCATCGGCATGAAGATCGGCACGGCTATCGGCGTGACGGTGGGAACCGAGCGCGCCTTTGGGATATCTACCACCAGGACGTGGGGATGAAGAGATCCGTCGTCGAACCCCATCGGCAGCGGAGCACCCGAATAGCGGATGCACGGGCAGCTTCCAACCTGTTGCCCCCTGTGCAGGTGACCCAACGCAACGTAGTCGAACAGCGGGGGAAAGACCGAGGCGGGTACCTGGGCAAGCGATCCGACATACAAGTCGCGCTCCCCCTCCCCCTGTTGCGAGCCCGAGACGAACAAGTGGCCCATGGCCACGACCGGAGGATTGCCCTCGGCCGGCATCATCTGTTCGACCGCTTGGGCCACTTCGCGATAATGGGCGGCAATCGCAGCGCTCAATGCCTCGTTCTTGTCGTCGAGCGATTCGAGCACAGCCGAAGTACGGATGTCGCGGTCCCTGAGGAACGGTACGGCACATACGAATGCTGCGACACGGCCTCCAGTGTCGCGTAGCGCGATGACCTCATCCGAGACATCGTCGCTCGGGCTGCCTACCACATGGATGTCCATGGAGGACAACAACGCTGCCGGGGCATCGATGAACGAAGGGGAATCGTGATTGCCCCCGATGATCACCACATGAGCGCATCCCGCAGCGCGGACTTTGGTGAGGAAATCGTAATAGGTTTGTTGGGATACATTGCCGACTGTAGCGGTGTCGAAGATGTCGCCGGCCACCAACAAGGTCTCGACCGACTGGTTTCGAATCGTACCGACCAACCAATCGAGGAACGCAGCGTGCAGCGCTTGGGTCCGTTTTTCGTACAACGACCGGCCGATATGCCAATCGGAAGTATGCAGGAAGCGCATGCCTAGTTGCCTGCGCCTTCGGCCAACTCGATGGCCTCGATGCTGAGGTTCATCGTCCGCTCGACACCGGCGAACATGAAGGCGACCACCGCCCGTTTATGATGGCGGTCGATCTTGACGATGCGGCCCTCCATGTCGGCCAGCGGGCCACCTAGCACTTTCACATGATGGCCCTTCTCGAAGACGACCCGGCTGGGTTCCAGCCGCCCCTTATAACGCCACACCCACATGGCGTACTTCTCATCGGATCCCTTCAGTGGCAGCGTACCGTCGGTGTTGCGCAGGACCTTGTAGACGTCGCGCTCCTGTTTGACCAAGTACGGCACTAAAATCTCTTCGTCGTCGAGATAAAGGAACATGTAGCCCGGCAGCAACGGCTGCTCGACAGTGAGCCACTGCCCACGGTGCTTCTCATGGACGATGCGCACGGGAAAGAGGATGGTCGGTTCGACATCGTAGGCTTCTTTGAGAACCTTGGAGAGGAGTTTGGCGAGTTTAGGCTCGGCGCCCGTCTTACAATAAATGCAATAACACCGCATGGACGATCCCGTCAGTTGTGGACAGGACCTTGGTAGCTGAACTCAGGCACCAAGGTCCGCAGTGTCTCGACCATCGTTTCGGGAGAGGTAGTCCTGAAGCGATCGATCAAGCGGTCGAGTTCGGCTCCGGCCAGGTTCCCGTTGACCTTCGCCTTGAAGACTTTGGGATTGCCCGTGGGGATGGTGGTGTCCTTGTTGCTCAGCTTCTCCTCATAGAGCTTCTCTCCGGGACGCAGCCCGGTAATCACGACCTGGCTGCGACCGTCGCCGAAATACTTGACCAACCGATTGGCGAATTCATAAATATTGACCTGCTCACCCATGTCGAGCACCATCACTTCCCCGCCGCGGGCCATTGCGCCGGCGAGGAATACTAGACTGACCGCCTCCGGAATGGTCATGAAGTAGCGGATGATACGTTTGTCGGTCACGGTGATGGGCAAGCCTTCCCTGATTTGCTCGAGGAACAACGGCAACATCGAACCGCGGCTGCCCAGCACATTGCCGAAACGAACGCAGACGATTTCGGTTTCCGAAGTGGTCAAACGGCTGGCGACTAGCTCGGCCACCCGCTTGGAGGCCCCCATGACGTTGGTCGGGTTGACGGCTTTGTCGGTGGAAATGAGGATGCATTTCTTGGCGTGGTGGCGTACCGCTGTCGAGAACACGGTCTGGGTTCCCAAGATGTTGGTGACGATGGCTTCTTCGGGATAATACTCCATCATCGGCACATGCTTGTAGGCGGCGGCATGGAACACCAACTCGGGCTGGTAGGTCGCGAAGGTCCATTCGACCTTGTCGGCATTGCGCACATCGCCCACGATCGGCACGATGGCGTGGGAGAACTCGGCTTTGTAGCCATGCAAACGCAAGGCCAAATCGTGCAGTTCGGTCTCGTCGATGTCGAACAACAACAGTTGCTCCGGTTTGTACATCAACAACTGGCGGCTGATCTCGCTGCCGATCGACCCCCCAGCCCCGGTGACCAGTACCCGTTTGCCACAAACCATCTGCTCGATCGGTTCGCGGTCGATGGTTATCGGGGAACGTCCCAACAAGTCGTTGTAGTTGATGGAACGCAAATCGGCAAAACTCTTGCGGCCCTCCTGCATTTCGAACAACGAGGGGACGATCTTGACCTCGACTCCGGCTTTGGAGGCGATGTCCAGCGTCTGCTTCATCCGTTCACTCGACAAATCGGTGATGGCGATGATCAACACGCTTGCTTTGGTCTCGCTCAATGTCTCGGGCAATTGTTCGATGGTGCCATAGACTTGGATGCCTTGCACCATCGTATGGATTTTCAACGGATTGTCATCGATGAATCCCACGATCGAGAGCTGCAGTTTCTGTTTGAAATACATGCGGGCCAATTGGGAGCCGATCTCCCCGGCTCCATAGACCACAGCTTTGGGATAGCGGTCCGAACCCCTGAAGTGATAGGTGTTCACCAAGCGGTAGAGGATCCGGTATCCCATCAGGAAGAGGACCGTGTTGGTCCAATAGGAGGCCACCAAACGGAACGAATAGGTGAAGTCTTTGATCTGGGTCAACACGATGACCAAGATGAGGATGCCAGAGACAACCAACGAGCCGACCCCGCGGACGAGCAATTCAAGCGAACTGTCCACCAGCCTGATGCGATAGACTTTAAAAAGGGCCATCAAACATGTCTGCAGGAGGATGAGGGTGACGATCCCCCAAAAGCGGGTGTGGTAAAAAGCCAAGCTGGAATCGACCATGTAAATCGACACCAACGCACTGACAAGACAGACAACGATGTCTGCACTCGCCATGACGCTTCTTCGCAACAGCCGCTCAAGACTCGCACCCATGCCACCACCTCACCCAGCATCTCAACATCTGACACATGCAGCGCACGTTCAAAGAGCATCATACCCTACGGGCCGGCGGTAAGCAAGCGGTTTGTACAATTTCAGGAGCCTTTACTATCACACCAGATAAGCATTTACTCCCAGTCTGGCATCATTCCAACATCCTGCCGGGATAGGCCTCCAAGGCATGGCGCAAGCAGCGCATGGCCCGTTCAAGATCATGGGTGTTCAGGACATAGGCGATACGGACCTCGTTCTTCCCCAAACCCTTGGTCACATAGAATCCCTCGGCCGGGGCTACCATGACGGTTTCTCCGTCGAGGTCGAAGTCCCTCAGCAGGAAGGTGGCGAAGGCTTCGGCATCGTCCACAGGTAGTTTGGCCACCAAGTAAAAGGCACCGTTCGGCACCGTGCATTCGACTCCGGGGATGGATCTCAGTGCTTTGACGATGAAATCGCGGCGTTGCTGGTATTCATTGCGCACCTCATCCAGATACCTGCGCGGAGTCTGCAATGCCGCCACAGCGGCGACCTGTTCGATGTCGGGCGGGCACAACCTGGCTTGGGCCAGCTTCATGGCACCCTCGAGGACGGCGTGGTTGCGGCTTACCAGCGCCCCGATGCGCGAACCGCACATGCTGTAGCGCTTGGAAAAGCTGTCCACCACAATGACCCGCTCGGCATATTCGGGATAGCGCAAGACGCTGGTAAAGGCGTGGTGGTCGTAACAGAACTCGCGGTACACTTCGTCGACAATCAAGAAAATGTCGTGCTTATGGACCAAGCGCAGGATCGCTTCGAATTCTTGCGGGGAAAAAATGTAGCCGGTTGGATTGTTGGGGCTGCACAGCAGCACGGCCTTGGTGCGCTCGTTCATGCGCTCCTCGAAGGTCTCGATGGGAGGCAATGCAAAACCGTTTTCCATGGTGGAGGTGACGGCGACCAGGTCGACCATCGCACTGCGGGCGAAGGAGGCCACATTGGTGTAGAAGGGTTCGGGTACGATCACTTCGTCACCGGGATCGCACAAGGTCATGAAGGCGAACTGGAGGGCTTCGCTGCCGCCGGTGGTGATCATGATGTCTTCGACGGCGATCTCGACGCCGAAGGAACGGTAATAGGATTGCAGCCCTTGGCGGACCTCGAACTCGCCTTCGCTCTGGCCATAGGCGATGATATTCTTATCGTAGCCCCGGATCGCTTCGATGACTTGCACCGGGGTCTTGATGTCGGGTTGCCCGATATTCAAATGGTAAACTTTCACACCCCGTTGTTTGGCTTGGTTGGCATAGGGTACGAGCCGCCTGATCGGCGAAGCTTGGAACCCTGATATCCTTTGCGACATGTTCATGGGAGTTGCTCCTCTTTCGTTGTTCGGTGGGGTCGCGGAACATACGCTCCGCGTTGTCCGGGCTTGGCGACCAGCCGAGGAGGAGGGAAGCCGGCGGACCGTTAATCGCGGTCCGGGTAGGCCTCCTTGCTCCCCGGCAGGGGAGCTTGCGGGTTGGCTTGGCTGTTGTCGATCAACCGGTGGATGAACATCCGGTTGTCCAACAGCGGGCTCAGGGCCCTGCCGTGGTGCAACCTGCTGATCACCCTGGCGAACAATTCGGTCACATCGGCTTGGATGAACCATTCCTTGTCGGTCATCGCTTTATCGTGGTAGACGGCATTGGTGCCGATGATGCGGTAGAACACCCCTTCATGGTAGGCTTGTTCGAAATCTTCGCGAGCCGACCCATTGAAGAACGGCAAGCTCACGATGCAGATGATTTGGCGGGCACCCAAGCTCTTGAGCTCACGCATGGCCAGCAACAGTGTTCCGCCGGTTCCGATCATGTCGTCGGCCATCAGGATGGTCTTGTCCTTGACGTCGCCCAACAAGCTGATGCTTTTGATGTTTGAATTGCGGACATCCTTGCTGACGATAGAATAATCGCGTTCCTTGTACAGCATCGCCAATGGACGGTGCAGAGCTTCGGCATAAAATTTATTGCGTTGCACGGCACCGGTATCGGGACTGACCACCACCAGGTCGGGATCGTTGAAGTCGATCAGCTTGTGCAACTGGATGAGGGTTTGGTAACTGCCGTGCAGGTTTTCCAAATGGGTTGTCCTGAAACAGTTCTCAATCTCGCGCGAGTGGATGTCCAAGGTGATGATGCGCTCCACCCCGCAGTTCTCGCACATGCGCCCAAAGAGGGCCGCAGTCAGAGCCTCGCGCCCGCTTTTTTTGTGTTGGCGGGCATAAGGATAGGTGGGGAGAACCAAGGTGATCCCGTCGGCACCGGCGATGCGCACCGCCTCGACAGTGGTGAAGAGGAACATCAGGTGGTCGTTGATCGAGAGCTGGACAGGTTCGTCGCTGCCGGCGACCTGCACCGGATATTGGTTGGCCAAGTCGTAAATGATGAACAAACGCAGACCGCGCACGGCCTGCATCAGTTCGGCTTTCACTTCGCCGTTGGCGAAACGGGTATATTTGACAGGAATTTCAAAATCGGGGCAGGTGTACACTTTCGGCTTGCGCCCGCGGGGAATTTTCTTGCTGATGAGGTCGTCGTTGAGGGTGACGACATCGAGCAACTCCTCCGGTGTCATGTCGTGCCGCTTCACAAGGGCTGCTGATAGTTTTTGGTATCTATCCAAATATAGGCGGCGCAAATGCTTCACCACCTTCCCCGTGAAGAATTCAGAACCGGGGCCTGCGATGATTCCAAGCTTGTGGGGCTTCACGATGCTCATGGCCCGAGTCTAACACAAGACTGCAATGAGGTGCAATGCCAAGCAGTCTGTGAAAATCTCCGCAGCACCCCCTTTCGTGTTTCAATAATCCAGTTTTTCTTTACATTTACTAAAAATCTGTCTGTCCGATGTCACGCAACTGTAGTATATATGTTATAGAAATGTAGGTCCGGCCGTGCCGTGGTACGGCGAGCCTGCCGAAATCGTTCAAGGGAGGTTTCCATGAGAAAGCGGTTGTTTGTCGTCCTGGTCCTGGCGATCGCCCTGTCGGCGTCGCCGACGCTGTTCGCCCGTGATACGGGCAATATTTCCATCGGAGCCCAGTTGGGGTTCCTCGCTACTGGAGTGGTCGTGGATGTCGATCTTGGCCCGGTTGCCGTGAATGCCGGAGTGAACTATCCACTCGGCTGGACGTACATCTCGATCCTGGGAGGCTTGGATTCCGCCTCATTCCCCGCTATGTTCACCGTCACGGCCGACGTGACGTTCCCGATGGCCCTCAGCGATGACTTCACCCTTAAATTCGGGGCGAGCACGCTGGGCTTCACCGATTTCGAAAGCGGCATCATCGGGGTATTGGGTGGGACGGTAAAGGGCGAGTATTGGATTCCAGACCGAGATTATGGTTTGTTCGTCAACCTGAACGTACCGGTCATGCTGTACGGCTCGGTAGGCGAATTGTTCGGTGACGAATCGGTGGTGTTCTTCTCGCCGTGGTTGCCGTTAGCCGGTTTGCTGACGACCACCGCCGGCATGTTGTGGAGCTTCTGACCGTAACTGGCTCCTGTGATGTGAAAGCCGCCCTGTCAACGGGCGGCTTTCTGCTTCTTCACCATCTCACCAAGCGGACTTCGCGGCCGGACAACAAGCGGTAGGCCGCTTGCATATCACCATATCTGAGCTCGCATTCATCCGCCAATGCACCGGCGCGTTGCATGATGCCGTCCAATCCCAGAGCTCCGCTGGTCCCGGCGCTGGTCCTGTTCTTGATCGTCTGCAGGGGATCGAAAGCTGTTAAAGACTGCAAATCTTGGCCAACCTCCTTGTAGACGTCCCTGAACGATCCACCACGAGCCAGACGCAGCAGGACTTCGTCGGTGGCATAGAGTTCTGATCGACACCCTTTCAGCAAAGCTTCAGGATGGACTTCGAGCTTGGTAATCATCAGATGCATGATCTGGACCACTTCCAATGCGGTCCGGCAACCCTTGAACAACGGTTCTTTGGTGTCTTGGAAATCCCGATTGTAGCCTGAAGGCAGACTCCTGATGATCGATTTGACCCGTTCGGCACACGAGGAGACCACCGCGCTGCGGCTGCGGGTCAATTCCAAGCCATCGGGATTGCGCTTTTGGGGCATGATACTGCTTCCAGTGCACAGCTCCTTGGGGAGAGTGAAGTAGCCCAGTTCCGGTAGGGTGAACACCATCAGGTCCTGGGCAAGCTTGCTCAGCGACAGGGTAATGTAGTCGCACCCGTCGAGCAACATCGCCTCGAATAAACCGCGGCTGTTGTTGGCGTAGAGTACATTGTTCTGGACCTTGGCGAAGCCCATTTGACGGGCGCTGAAAGCCCTGTCCAACGCCAACGGCGTACCATAACTGGCAGCCGAACCAAGCGGGCTTTGATCGAGCATGCCGGCCAAGTGGCGCATGAGGTCGGCTTGGTCGAGCAAGGCTTCGGCAAAGGCCGCTGCCCACAATCCCACCGACGAGGGCATGGCCAGTTGCATGTGGGTGCGCCCGGGCATGGGGAGCCACTCATGGTGTTTGGCGAATGCTGTCAAAGCTTTGGCCAGCTCGGTGGTCCGCCCCGCCATGACCACTGCGAACTCGCGCATCCACAAGCGCAATGCGGTGAGGACTTGGTCGTTGCGGGAGCGGCCGGTGTGGATTTTCTTACCGACCTCGCCTTGTTCGCGGGTCAAGTATGTTTCGATGGCGGTATGGCAATCCTCATCTTGCACGGTGATGGGAAATGCCCCAGCAGCATCGAGATCGATGATCGAACACAAACCTGCTTCGAGTGTTTCAAGTTCAGGAACGCTCAGGAGAGCGGCCCGCTGGAGGGTGCGGGCATGAGCGATGGAAGCCAAACAATCGGCAGTGACCAGATTCATGTCCACCAACCAATCGTCCGCTACGGTGAACCGCTCCAATAAAGCGTCGACTTCATATCCCTTATCCCACAGTTTGGCCATCAGGCACCTCCATGCATGCATCCCAGTGTAAAGAATCACCCGTTGCATTGCAATCGATTCGGCGCCAGACGGGGTCGATTGGATGGGAGGGACTGGCATGCGCAAGTTGGTGGGAAGCCTTCTGGCAGTGGCGGTGGCCGTAACCTGCGGTTGCGACGGTGCTTTCGACGGCCGCCTGTACAATGTGTTGGCCGGCAAAGACCGCACGCCGCCGATGATCCTCGCGGTAGAGGCCGTGCAAGCTCAGGTCGTCTCCTGTACCTTCGATGAACCGGTCTGGTGCGACCGAGGGCAGGTTTCGGTCGACGGCAGGCCGGTCAAGGCGGTTTCAGACGGATCCGAGACTGTCTTGATCGACCTGGACAGCATGCTGGCACCCGGCACCTGTGCAACCGTCACCATGCGGGCTTGTGATGGACTGGGCAACTCCGTGTGTTTTTCAGCCCCCTGTTGGGGAAAAAACGAGCGCTTGCCTGCGGTGGTGATCAATGAATTCACCACCAAAGGTAGTGCGGGCAACCCAGACCGGATTGAACTGCTGGTCCTGAGTGACGGGAACTTGGCGGGCTTAAGCATGTATGATGGAATAGGGACTTCGTTCGATAGTGAATATGTCTTTGAATCGCTTGAAGTCAAGGCAGGGGACAGGCCGGTGTTGTGGTATGCAGCCGACCAACTTTTGCCGGATGGATTGCACTACGATGCCGGACCGGTAGGCTTGGGCGGCAACAACGGTGTGTTAAGCGTATGTGCATCACCGGGCGGGCGGTTGCTTGACGCGCTGCTCTACAGCAACCGCACCAGCGCTTCCGATACCACCTATGGAGGTTTCGGCACCAAGAAGGTCCATCAACGGGCTTTGTCGCTCTTACAAAGCGAGTCGTGGGCAACTTCGAGTGCATTTGTCATTGCTCCCGAGGACGGCATCGACAGCACCTACAGCACGGCAACCCGTTCGATGGGAAGAAACGAAGGGGAGCCGGATAGCGATGCCAAGTCAGATTGGCATGTGGTTCCGACCGGGAAGGCCAGTTTCGGGCAACCCAACTGCCCGTTGGTACACGAACCGTGAAGCACTCATACGAAAAAGAACCGGACCTGAGCCCGGTTCTTGGATGTGCTGGGGGGGTGTGTCACAGATACGGAGTCACGAAAGATTCCAGAACAGCCAACGATACGGCTCCAATTTTCTGGTTGACGATTTTTCCGTTCTTGAAAACCACCAAGGTCGGGATGCTCGAGATGTTGTACTTCTGTGCCAAATCGGGCTGCTCGTCCACATTGACCTTCCCGACTTTAAGCTTGCCGGCATGGCTGTCTGCCAATCGCGCCACTGCCGGAGCGATCATCTTGCAAGGTCCGCACCAGATTGCCCAGAAATCCACTAAAACAGGCAGGTCGCTTTTCAGTACTTCTGCCTCGAAGTTCGCGTTCGTCAACGTGATTTCACTCATCGGATTCCTCCTCGGATACTGCTGAGAGTATACTATGGCCTTTTTCAAAAGGAAAGGGGCGCCAATCTGAAACCAACTGGACAGAAGGCTTGCGGCATGCGTACATTCGAACCATCCGGACAGGAGGTCGTCATGACAGTGAACCGCATAGCTTCGATGAGTTTTTCCCAATTCTATCCCCTCTACATCGCCAAAGCGGAAAGGAAAGGCCGAACAAAAGCCGAGGTGGATGGGATCATCGGATGGTTGTTCGGCTATACCGAGGAGGAATTGGAGGGTCATCTGGCCCGAGGGACCGATTTCGGCACTTTCATTAGCGCGTGTCCCCGATTGAATCCCGCCAGGAGCAAGATCACCGGTGTGGTCTGTGGGGTTCGGGTTGAGGACATCGAGGATCCCCTTATGAAAGAGATCAGGTATTTGGACAAGCTCGTCGATGAACTGGCCAAAGGCAAGGCCATGGAAAAGATCTTACGGACCTGACGCGATGGGAGTTTAAAAAGAGTCGCCAATCAAGCCGAGCGACTGGAGTGTCTTGGCTATCCCGTCCGAGTCGGCCGGCGGACTGACAAGGGTCGCTAATTCGGCAAGCGCGGGGTCTCCGTCTGCCATGGCGATGGAGATACCGGCGCTTTGGAGCATGTCGACGTCATTGAAAGCATCCCCGAAGGCATAGGAGTCTTCTTTCCTGAAACCATGGCGCTTGCACAGGAAATGGATGCCCAGCGATTTACCGGCATTGCGTGGGATCAGGTTCATCATGCATGCATGGGGACGGTTGGTGACATACTGTTTGGTGTATGGCGCGAACAGCTCCTCTTGCTCGTGCCGGATATACAGTTGCAGCAGGTAGATTTTCTTGAGGTCTTTGAAATGGGAGATGACCTGCGGTAACGGCGCTTTGTAATCGGTCCACACCGCTTGGACATGGTCGGTGATGCAGTTGACGGCTTGTCCCTCGCTGCAGAAACCTCCATAGGCTACTCCGATGAAATCGGCTAAGGAAAACAATGGTTGGGAGGCCTCGATAGCGATGTATTGCTCGAAGACCACCGCATCCTGCTCAATGACGATTTGCCCATTGAGCAGGATGTAAGCATCAAAGGTGAAGCCAGTCTCTTCGTCGATCATGTTTTTGGACTCAAGGCCCCGTCCTGTCGCCAAGACGATGGCATGGCCATCACAGCGCAGGCTCCGGAGGGCCATCTTGGCGCTCTTAGGAACCTTGTGGGTCTTGTGACTGTACAGGGTGTTGTCGAAATCGAAGAAGACTATCTTCTTTCCGTTCATTTGAACTCTGCTTGAAGCGCTGCCAGCGACTTGGCGGGATCGGCTCCGCCGATGAGGACCGACTTCCACATCGTGCCGACCTTCGCAGCGAGCTGGCCAGCTTGGTCGAACGCCACATCGTAGCGCATGTAATCCTTCATGTCGAGGGCGGCTTTGACGGCGATCGCATAGTAGTACGGCTTGCCCTCCTTGCTGGCGAGGAACGCTTGGTAACCGGCGGTGTCGACCTGGGAATTGCTGATGGGCAGGTTGCCCGTATTGACCAGCCATTGGACATTGTTCTCGGCATCGCTGAGGTATGTGATCAACAACCAAGCCGCGACGCGTTGTTCAACGGTGGAGTTGGAGAAGACGGCGTAATTCTCACCCTTGCTGAAGGTCGCCGGATTGTTCACATCCTTTTGGGGAACCGGCGCCACTCCTACTTCGAAGTTCTTCTGGCCTTTGGCAGGATTGGGGATGTTGTACTGGATACCGGCAGCCGGCCCGACGAACATATAGCACTCCTCCATGACGAACGCGCTGTTGCTGTAGTTGCCACCAGCACTGGGCATGAGGGCCGGCAACGTGAACAAACCCTTGTCCATGTTCTCCTTATAAAACTTAAGGACAGCCAGGGAGGCTTCGTTGTCGACATCCACTGTCCCGTCTTGTTTGACGTACGGGCTGCCCCACTGGGTAGACATGGTCTTGAAGGCGGCTTCGCCATAAGACGTGTCGTAACTGAATCCAGGTTTGCCGGTCTCCTTCTTGATGATCTCGGAATAGGCCACCACCTCATCCCATGTCTTGGGGGCGGTCCAGCCATGGGCATCGAAGAAGGTCTTGTTGTAGTTGAGGATGTCGGTGGTCTTCTTGTTGGTCGGCCAAGCGTACATGGTGCCTGCAGGTCCGAAACTCTTGACTTCCTCGATGTAGTTCTGGAAGAAGTCAGCCAACTCTTGGGCAGTATAACCGATCTTCGGATCGTTGAGGAACGGGGCCAAGTCTACGATAGCATCGCTGGCGATATACTCCGGGAAGGTCGGGCTGTTGATGTTCGACACAGTCGGGGTAGTCCGCGAAACGATGTTCTGGGTGAGCTTGACGGTCAGGTCGTTCAGCGCGCCCTGATTGGAGAAATCGACCTTGATGTTCGGGTATTCGCCCATGAAGGCCTCGACCATCGCCTGCAAGAACGGCAGGTTCTGGGCTCCGGTCCCGGTCCAGAAGGAGATTTCGACTGGTTGCTTCTCCACGAGCACTTTCTGGACGGCTTGCTCGATTTCGGATGACGGCTTCAACTCTTTGGACGGCTGGCTGGACAGTGCTGCACACAAGCACAGGGCCAGGACGATGCACGACGCTCTTTTGGTGAAACTCATATTCACTCCTCCTCATATACTCAGCCTTTGATGCCACCGGCCTGAATCCCTGCAAAAATATTCTTGCGCAGGGAAACGAACAGGATGATCAAAGGTATGGTCACCAGGGTTGCTGCAGACATCTGCAGTTCGTAGCGGATGGTCACATTGGTGGTGAAAGCGTTGCTCAGACCGTTCGAGATCATTCTGAGCGAGTCTTTGGTCGTGATCAGGTTCGGCCAAGCGAAGGTGTTCCAGACCCAGATCAACGACAACAACATCGTCGTCAGCACGGTGGGTTTGGCGATCGGGAAGACGACCTTCCGCAAGAACCTGAAATGGGACAGCCCGTCGATCCGTGAAGCGATGAACAAGTCGGTCGGGATTTGCTTCATGGTCTGCCTGAGCAGGAAGATGTTGAAGGCATTCACGCCATACGGCAAGACCAACGCTTGATAACTATTCATCCATCCGAGTTTGGCGATGGTCATGAAGTTGGTGATGATCAGCATCTCTTGGGGGATCATCATGGAGCCCATCACGACAAAAAACAGCAGGTTCTTGGCGGGGAAGTCCATCCACGCGAAGGCGAATGCCGCCAGCACAGTGACGACGGTGCTCAACAAAACGACAAAAACGGCCACGATCATCGTATTGAACAAATACTGCAGGAAAGGGGCCACGGTAAGCGCGGCGACGAAATTCGAGAACTGCGGGACCTGCGGGAACATGACCGGCGGGACACGCAGCGCCTCGTTCTCTGTTTTCAGCGCCGTCAACACCATCCACATGAAGGGGATCAACACCAGAAAGGCGGTAGTGAGCAACAAGGCATAGCTGGGGACCGGCAGGTTTTTCTCTTTCATTTGTAATGCACCCATCTATGAGAGATTTTGAACTGCAATGCGGTCAGACCCATGATGATCACCATCAGGATGACTGCTGCAGCGCTGGCGA
>CAZJAK010000045.1:4832-19525 GCA_964543935.1 uncultured Spirochaetaceae bacterium | reverse complement strand
ATTCACCCAGATTGCCAGAGACAACGCCGCCGATCCATTGCATATAACGACGGAAAACAGGTTCATCCAGACCTCTTGCAGCCCGCAAAGCTGCGACTGATTCTTCTGTAGCGCTTTGACCAAGGATCATTTGCGCGACGTCGCCTGGGATGAGCTCCACAAGCAGGAAAATTACAAAAGACATGATGAGCATTGTCAGTATCAGGGAGAATGCACGTTTGAGGATGATCCGTATAATTCGATTCATAACATGTCCATACCTTCACTCGGATTGTCCAAGTAATAACGAGCCACTACTTGTCCTCCAGAAATATTTTCTAATCAGTCCGACACTTGGAAGAAAAGCGGGAGCAATGTGCTCCCGCTACACGTTGTTCAAGACCGGCATCATTGGATGATGTCCGTATATTTGTATTGCGGAATCATCGTTAACGGGTGCCGGTAATCTATGATGTTTTCATTCATCGCAATGAGAAGCGGTACTTGTACATTGATAAGCGAACCTTCTTCATAGAATAGATCCTGCAACTCATGGTAATAGGAAGTCCTTACAGAGAAATCGGCTTCAGCAGAGATTTTATCAATCAATGCGTCTACCCTCGGATCGCTGAAATGTGATTCATTCCACGGCCCGCCCGATCTGAATGCCAAAGAAAGCAACATTGATGGATCTATGCGCCCGCCCCAACCGGTGATGGAGAAGGGGACGTTGAGCCAATATTGGGAAAGGTACACATCCCGGGTATATCCTTTCAGGTTGATGGCGAAACCAGCAGGTGCTGCTAATTCCTTGATGGTTTGTGACAATTCTTTTCCAAATGGGTGATCGCTGGCATAATACAGATCGACTTCGACGCCATCTGGATATCCAGCCTCACTGAGCAGTTGTCTAGCTTTCTCAATGTCGCGTCCGCGTAACGGCAATTCTTTGTACTCAGCCAATGCGTTCATGATCGGCGTCTCATTATAGAAGAATCCGTTGTTCAATGTAGTTTGACCAACATTCTTTGCCAGAACATCTGGATCCATTGAATATTTGAACGCTAGTCTCACGCGGTTGTCATCGAAAGGTTTTTGGTCAACTACCAAAGCGATGAAGCGTTGTTCCTGATATGGCGAGATCACCTTCAAGTCAGCCCGGGTTTCCAGACGCTTTTTAACCAAGGGAGTGACAAAGGGCACCACATCCACTTGACCCGACTCAAGCATCGACACGCTTGCATCGATGTCGCCGACGAAATAAATTTCTAGATTGTCAACTTTCGGCAAGTTCTCATCCCAATATGAAGGATTCCGCACCAATAATGCAGATTCCTTTGGGGTGAGTTGTTTGAGCATAAATGGACCGGTCCCCATAGGATGGAGTTCACCTTGAGTCGAGTAGTCATACGTACTCGAAAGAATCGCCATATTATAATCGGTCATCTGGTAGATGAAAGTAGGGCGATTTTCCCGTAGCGTAATGGCGATCGTATAATTGTCGATGATCTCTATCGATTGGACACTTTGAAAGTCTTGTCTCTTGAGATGTCCAACAGCAGGATCTTGAGTTCGCTCGATCGTAAATTTCACATCTTGAGCATCGAAGGTGCTTCCGTCGTGGAAAACAACTCCTTGTCTGAGTTTGAAAATCCAACGTGATCCATCTTCTGTCGACCATTCTGTAGCCAATACCGGGTCAATCTTTCCAGTTTCTGCGTTAATTTCGACAAGATATTCATATATACTTGAATTTAATGAAAATGCTTGTCCATCCCATACTCCTGGTGTAATAAGGCCAGGAACCTGTTCGGCAATCCTGATGGTTTTTGTTGTGGTAGCCTCCTTTTCTTCTACACCCTTTGCAAAAAGTATGCCTGTACAAACAAGTATGATTACCATACCAACCATAACACTTCTTTTCATAGGTTTTCCCTCCATCGTGCGGAATCCATGCGTCGGTACCCAACCGCATTTCGAATACCGGCATTGCCATCGCACCACGAGAATATCAGCTGCTTGTGGTACGGTTTCGGTATGACAGTGTGTAGTCATATCCGACAACTTAATTAAACATCATAGTATGTCGGTATGTCAACAGGGAAAGGGGATCTATGTTAATACTTATAATTTAAAGAATAATCAGTACTTTTTTTGTGATATGTATCAGTTTGTGAGCTTTAAAACATCAGCACGAGTATTGACTCCACCTACAAGCACAAGCACATCAAAAGGCTGTAAAACCAAACTTGGCCCAGGTGAAAGGATGATCCCGCTTTCACGGCGGATGGCAATGACCGTAGCCTTGGTCTGGTGCCAAAAATTTGTCGCACCTAACGTATTGTCAACTAAGATGGAATGTTCCTGGATGGTGCACTCATAGGTGTGGAACGGATTGGAAGCTTTAAAGCGCTCGGTGGCGTCGATGAGTTCACGCATGGTCGTGTTGAGCAATCTGCCAAGACGCTCGTTCTCGTCTATCAGTGAGCGCATGCGGTTCTGCAAATCACGCGTAATATCCCTGTTGCCATGTCGCTCGATATACAGTTGCGCATTGCCTTTCGAGACAACCGACACACCGCTGTTAGGCTGGACTTTTACTACTTGCGCCTCTTCGAGCAGGGAGAAAGCCCTCCTGATGGTTTCTGGTGATACTCCATACTCACTGGACATGATCGATCTGCCCGATAGTTTAGAGCCTTCTTCTAATTCCCCTCGAACGATTCTGTAAGCTATGTCTAAGGCAATCTTCTCATAACCCGATAAATTGGTTGCACTATATGTTTGATCCACTGGAATATTCATGTTCTGAGTGTACCATGCAAAACATCTCGCAACAATTACACGTTGGATCGACGCTCTCCGATTTTGATGCGGTCCCATAATCCATTGAGTTGGTCGACATGCTCGGCATCCAAGGCGATGTGTTCTTGGCGTGCCAAAGCGGCCAGTCGGTTGAACCTCTGGCGAACTTTCTTATTGCTGCGATGCAAAGCAACCGAAGGACTGAGCTTGAGATAACGGGCCAAGTTGACCACGGCGAACAGCACGTCGCCGAGTTCTTCTTCGATATGGGCGATGTCGCGTGGTTCTTCTGCGATGGCTTGTTCGAGTTCTTCCAATTCCTCATGGACTTTTTCGACGACGCCGCCAATGTCCGGCCAATCGAAGCCGACCTTGCGCATGTGTTTCTGGATTTCCCAAGCCTCCTCAAGTTGCGGCAGCGAGGCCGGGATCCGGCTGAATACGTCATCGTCGGCCGTTTTTTTCCCTTCGACGGTCTCCTTGATCGAGTTCCATAACCCGAGCACTTCGGTGCTGTCGGCGACTTGCGCAGAAGAGAACACATGGGGATGCCTGCGCACGAGCTTCTCGCAGATGGCGTTCAACGGAGCCACCGGTTCAAAATCCATGGCCTGTTCATGCATGTGCACGATCATGAAGGCATTGAGCAACATGTCTCCCAATTCTTCGGCGCATCCGTTCACATTGCCAGAACGAAGGTCGTCCATGTATTCGTAGGTTTCGTCAAGCAAAGCACGGGCGATGTCGGCAGGCATTTGTTCACGATCCCATGGGCACCCTTGGGGACTTCTGAGCATGACCACCAGCGTGTACAAGTTCTTGATTCCCTCATCGAATGTCTTGGCGGGCACAAAAGTATAATCGATCATCGTCGGCTCCTTGAACGACAAGTATACCGGCATCCAACCAAAAATTCAGCACATTGCAGCGACATGGTTATATATCTTGATGACTTTATTACTTGGTTAACAGAATATCCATTATATACATTATTGCCCATAGCTCTTTCAATACAGCTTGAGGTAGCCCAGGTACTGCAACGGTGACCAGTACGTGTTGCTGAAGTCTCCCCTGCCGCCGAACATCGACACCCAGACATGCAGATACAGATTTTCCGCATAAGGATCCAGATGGCTGAAGAACTCTCCGTCTTCCGACTCGTACAGCCTCTGTTGCCCGAGATCGTCAGCATCGTCAGGAAACAATCCCTTGCGGTACGATTTCAATGTTTGAGTAGTGCTGTCTGTGACCAACTCGACGATCCACCCTTGCGGTGTCGGTGAATCGGCTAGCAGGCTGAGCGTCACCGTCTCCTCCCCGTCCGCCGGTACGGCGATGTCCATCCAAGGTGCTTCGGGAAACAGATAGCTTACACCGGTTCCGTCTTGGTCGAAGGCGAAGGTGCCCGCCAAGGTCTTTGCCCCAACGGGATCGTAGAGGTCTGAAGAAGGCCGCTCCAGCGTCAAAGGATTCCCGCTGTATCCCGATTTGCGGGTGAACAGGTAGAACCCGGGAGCACTGGAAATCCCGGACGTCCACTCGAGGCCGTCGATGGTCGACGATTTGCGGAAATAGGAATCGAAGCTGGTCTTGATTTGGAGACTGCCGCCGTATGAATTGGGATTGGTGTCGTTTGAAACCGTGTAAAAGAACTTTAATCCAGGGCCATCGTCCACCATGGTCGCGATGGTGGCCAGACCATCTGCGTCCATGGCGAAGTCCCATGTAATCGAAGTATCGTCTTGGCTGATTCTCGTCCACGTCACCGTATCGTCGAAATCGACATAAGTCGGGATGCCGCAAGCGGTAAGGCTGACGAGCAGACAACATGCCAAAAAAAACACCGGCAGGACGTGTACTGTGCGTACGCTATCCTGTGGCCGGTGTTCTTTCATGTGCCCCTCCACAGAGGTTCGGACCGAAAAGCTTATTGGAGGGTAACCAAGCGGGTCTTGGCCAGTTTGGCGTATTCCGACGAGGAAAATTCATCCGCGAGTTGCTGGAATACCGCCTTCGCCAAGTCGATGTTCTTAGCCGCCTCGTGCAGGCGAGCCACACTGAACAAAGCTTTGGGTGCCTCGGGAGCTTCACTACCGAACTGGTCGTAAACGGATTGGTATTGCTCGAGCGCTTTGGCGTTGTCGCCAAGGCGTTCACTGCACACAGCCGCATTCATCAATGAAAGCGGTGCCAAATAGGTCTCCTTATCTTTCTCATAGGCGGCAAGGAAACGTTCCCGCGCCGTTTGGAAATCCTCTTGGGCGTAGCTGGTCAGGCCCAACAGATAGGTGGCCTTGATTGCCGGATATTTGTTGCCTTTTTTTGAGAGGTCGTTCAGAGCGCCCGTCAACGCCTCCAAGGCCTTGACGGCCTCTTCGGATTTCTGGTCTTCCATCGCCATCCAAGCTTCATAATCTTCCTGCAACAGGTCGATGGTGAGTTGGTTGGCTGCGGTTGCCTTTGCATTAACGCTCAAGCCGATCCACACCCCTGCCAAGGCCAACACCACCACCGCAGCGCAAACGATCAGGATCGTCTTGCGCTTTGCGATGAAGTTGGTCAGTTTTCCTTCGAGTTTGTTTATCGATTCGTTTTCTTTCGCATTAGCCATGCTGCCACTCCGCCTTCCAGCTTATTTCTCCCGAGAACGCATGAGGTCGCCGAACGTGTAGGTGTCGTTGTCGTCGTCATCATGGATGTACTTGGAGATTTCGTTTTGCTGGGATTTGCGGATCATTTCCTTGACCGACAGACTCAGCTTCTGTGTCGCAGGATTCACTTCGAGCACTGCGGCAGTGACGGGATCGCCCACCTTGAACTTGTTGAGGACCGCATCGCTGAATTCCTCGTCGGGGCCGACAAGGTTGAATTTGGAGATGAGGCCTTCGATATCGCCAAGGACTCGGACGAACACACCGAAATCGGTGACGTTGCTGACCACGCCGGAGATGGAACTACCCTTCGGATAATCATGGCGGAGAGTCTGCCATGGGTTTCCTTCCAGTTGCTTCACGCCCAAGCGGATGTGCCGGGTTGCTGCATCGACACGGGTCACGACCACATCGATCACGTCGCCTTCCTTGCAGAATTCAACCATGTTGCGGATTTTCTTGGTCCAAGAAATGTCGTCGATGTGCAAGAAACCGTCAATGCCCTCTTCAAGGTTGATGAAAGCACCGCTGTTGGTCACCTTCACGACTGGCTTGGTCAAGGTCTTGCCCTGCGGATAACGCTCGGCAATGGTGTCCCACGGATTTTGCTCGAGTTGCTTCAATCCCAGGCTGACCCGCTTCTTCTCCAGATCGTAACCAAGAATTTTCGCCTCGACCACGTCGCCGATCGAAAGCAGTTCCTTGGGATTGTTGATCCGCTTGGTCCAAGATAGCTCGGAGATGTGGGCCAACCCCTCGATACCAGCCTCGATCTCGATGAACACACCGAATGTGGTGAGCTTCGTAACGGGCGCTTTGACCACGTCGCCGACGCGGAAGCGTTCCTCGAAGGTCATCCACGGATCTTCCTGCATGTGCTTGAGCGAGAGGTTGATCTTCTGGGTGGTAGGATCGATGTTGATCAGGCGCAATTGGATTGTCTGCCCTTTCTTCACGAAATCCTTGGGCTTGGTCACATGACCCCAGCTCATGTCGTTGATATGGAGCAATCCGTCGAAGCCTCCGAGGTCGATGAAGGCGCCAAAGCTGGTGAAGCTCTTGACGGTCCCCTCGACGACATCGCCGATATGGACGGTGGCGAAGAACTTGTCCTTGTTCTCCTTTATCTTCTTCTCAAGGTACTCCCGGCGGGAGACCACGGACTTTAATTTGTTGCCAGTGTGGAATTTGTCGATAATGAACCAATCGGAGATGCCGATCATCGTTTCAGGATCCTCCACCCGAACCACGTCGGCCTTCGAAAGAGGACAGAAACCGACAAAGTCGCTTCCGAGATCAACCTCGAAACCGCCTTTGATCACCTTCACGAATTTACCAAGCACTGGGGAGCGGTTCTCAGCCGCATCTTTGAGGACGTCTGTCCTCTCCTTCACGTCCGCGCGTTTTTTGGAAACGACGATTTGACCGCCCTTCCCTTCCTTGTTGACAATGATGACCTTGACTACGTCGCCGACGGCAGGAATCGTAGTGAACTCGTCGCGGGGAATGCGTCCCTCTGACTTATACCCTACATCCACGAACACATACTCGTTGTTGACCTGAACAACAGTACCGGTAACGAGCTGACCGTCTTCGATTCCATCAAGAGACCTCAAGTACTCTTCCTGCAGCATGGTCTGCATATCGCTCTTCTGCTGCGGTTTGTCCTGTGTTTCCAACACTTCCTTTACTTCTTCCACTTTGTTCTCCTGATCCTTATTTCCGGGCACACCAATTCCCGTGTGCTCGAAGATAACTCGTAACACTTTCTCATAAACTTCCTCTATGGTCAAGTATGACGAATCGATATACGTTGCATCCAAAGCCACCCGCAAGGCCCCTACGGGCTTGTTCCGGTCGATGTGGTCCCGCTCGGCGATGCTTCGTTCCAGTTCCTCGAGCGACATGGAGGTTTCCTGTTGCTTGTAGCGCCGCAAAGCCCTCACCGCCGGCGATGCATCGAGGAAAATCTTGCAATCGGCTTCGGGAAACACGACCGTTGTCAAATCCCGCCCTTCGCCGACCAAGCTCAAGCCACCGGCAGCCAAGGACCGCAACGTACGGTTGACGATCGTGCGGACTTCGACAATAGCCGAGTGCGCAGCCACATACCGGTCCACTTCGTCTGTATGGAGCAAAGGCTCGACATCCTCACCGTCGACATGCACCCGTTCGTCGACCACGGTGAACACGATGGCGCTGGCCGTCTTGAGGACCTCGACTGGATCGAGCGGGTCGACCCCGAGTTGGAGCACCCGCAGGGTTATGGCACGATAAAAATTCCCTGAATTCAGGAAATAGAATCCCAATGCTTTTGAAACCATGCGGGCGATGGTGCTTTTACCTACTCCGGCAGGTCCGTCCATCGCAATGACGATTCCTTTTCCGTGGACGTCGCTCATTCGTTTTTCCCCTCCAGCAAAGCATTGATCTCCACTTTGGTGACGGGGCGGTACTTCCCCTCCCCCAGTTCTCCGAGCTTGATCGGACCGATGCGGATGCGCACCAGACGTTCTATGGAATATCCGAAGAAACTGAATATCTTGCGCAATTCGCGGTTGCGTCCTTCTGTGAGCACGATCGAAGCCCATCGACGCGACTTGATCTCGAAACGTTTGATCACATACGGTTTGGGACTGTCGATGTACACGCCACGCAGGGCCTCCTCAAGATCGGCCCGTTGCAGCGGTTCGGTGGTCATCACCGCGTATTCTTTCTCAATCTCGGAGGACGGATGGGAAATCTTCTGGGCGACCTGCCCGTCGTTGGTGAACAAAATCAAACCCGACGATTCCTTGTCCAGCCGTCCGATGTGGAACAACAGGTTATTGTCGGCAATTGTGATCAAATCCCTGGCATACAGGCGTTCGTTTGGATCATAATTCGTACAAACATAGCCCCTGGGCTTGTTCAATGCGTAATAGTAGGTTCGTTCGGATGGCTCCGCCAGGACCTGGTCGACTAAGACGACATCGTCGGACTCGATCTTCGTCCCCATCTCAACCACCCGTTTCATGTTCACGGTGACCCTGCCCTCGGCAATCAGTTGTTCACAATAGCGCCGCGAACCGAAGCCACTTTTGGCAAGATACGAGTTCAAACGGATGGGGTAATCAATCTTCATCGGACAACTCCTCTTCCCGGATGAACCGGGCTTTGTCGAGATCGGACAGTTGCGGCAAGGCCGATATACTCGGCAAATTGAATTCAAATAAAAATTTCCGAGTCGTGCCGAACAAGGAGGGTCTTCCAGGGACATCCTTGCGGCCGACAATCTTCACATAATCACGATCACGCAAGATTCTCACGATAGCGTCGCAGTCGACCCCACGGATGTTCTCGACCTCGCGACGGGTGATCGGCTGGGCATAGGCGATGATCGACAAAGTCTCCAAAGCCGCCTTTGATAAACGCTTGTCGACCTTGCGCCCGTAAGCGGCCCGCAAGCCTTCATGCAGGTCCTGGCAAGGGACAAGCTTCACCGCTTGTTTCTCGACAACCACATCCAAGCCGTGATGGTGTTGTGCGAAATGGTCAGCCAACTGGCGAACGGCCAGTTCAACCTGTTCAAGCGACAACCCCGTCATTCTCCCCAGCCGCTCCAACGGGACGCTTTCATTCTCAAGATAAAGCACGGCCTCCACAAGCCGCGCCGCATCCGTAAGTTCGCTCAAGGTCCTGACGTGGCGGTCATTCGTCGTCTGCATGGTCGTCCTCGTCGTCGAATTCGATGACTTCGTCATCATCGTCATCATCTGCATGGTCAGTGTAACGGGATTGTATCCTATCCGGCCTTCTTGGAACACCCTCGTCGGGCAGAGGAAACTCTTCCCTCAACAGGTCCTCTTCGAACAACTCTTCCATGTTGTCTTGATCGAACTCACCCCGTTTTTTAATGAGGATGTCGCCAAACAACTGGTGTTGGACGATGGTGACCATATGGAATTTCACCGCTTCGAGGACCGCCAAAAAGGCACAGATTACGTCCATGGGGGAATCGGGATGGATGATGAGGTCCAAAAAGCTGATTTCGGAGCGGTCTGCAAACAACTCTCCCATCAAGGTGATCTTCATGCGGGTTGTGACGGCCTCGTAGACGTTGAAGACCTGCTCGCTCGAGATGGATCGTAACAAGGATGAGAATGTCTTGAGCAAATCCCAGACCGACACCTCGCTCCACAGTCCGCTGTCGTCGAACGGGAGGAGGAACTGGGTCTTGCGGCGGGGAATGTACAACTCCTCGGTCTGTTCCGAACCGGCCAGCAAAGTCATGTATCGTTTGTATTTTTGGTATTCCAATAGACGTTCGACCAATTGTTCACGGGGATCATCGAGTTCCTCATCATCCTCGAGGACTTTTTCGCGCGGCAACAACATGCGGCTCTTGATCAACAACAATTGGGCTGCCATCAGGTAAAAATCGGTCAAATCATCCAGATCCACTTGTGCCGACATGTCGAGGTACCCGATGAATTGATCGGTAATCTCCGCAATCGGAATGTCATAAATATTCACCTGAGCCTTTTGGATCAGGTACAACAACAAATCGAGCGGGCCTTCGAATTGTTTCAGGGAATAGGACAAACCTGGGCGACTGTCGGTCCCGTCGCGTCCAAGCAGTTCATCAAACGCCATAAGAAGAGTATAACGGCCACCCGCCGTTGCGTAAAGACACAGCTTTGCATGCAAGACAACGAGGTTTTGCTAAGTGCTAGGTTCTGCTTTGACCTCGGCTGTCGGGAACATCAGAGCGCGCAATTTTTGTTCGAGTTGGTCTTGTATGTCTTTGTTGGATTTGAGGAAATTGATGGCATTATCCCTGCCCTGCCCGATTTTCTCGCCGCCATAGGAAAACCACGACCCGCTTTTCTCGATCAACTCATACTTGATGGCCGCATCGAGGATACTGCCGCTGTAGGAGAGCCCTTCGCCGAAAAGCATGTCGAGCTCGACTTTCTTGAACGGAGGGGCGACCTTGTTTTTGACGATCTTGATCTTGACCCGGCTGCCGATGATATCGTCCGTGCCCTTGCTGATGGCCTCGCTCTTGCGGACCTCGACCCTGATCGAAGCATAGAACTTGAGGGCGTTGCCGCCTGTGGTCGTCTCGGGATTGCCGAACATGATGCCGATTTTCATCCTGATCTGGTTGATGAATATGATGGTGGTGTTGCTTTTTGCCAAGATGCCGGTGAGTTTGCGCAACGCTTGGCTCATGAGGCGGGCTTGCAAACCCATGTGGGAGTCACCCATGTCGCCGTCGATCTCGGCTTGCGGGGTGAGAGCCGCCACCGAGTCGACCACGATGATGTCCACCGCCCCGGAACGGACGAGCGACTCGACGATTTCAAGGGCTTGCTCGCCATTGTCGGGTTGCGATATCCACAACTCATCGGTATTCACACCGATCTTTTTTGCATAGGTCGGATCCAAAGCATGTTCTGCATCGATAAATGCCGCGATACCGCCGGTCTTTTGTGCTTCGGCGATGGCATGCAGGGCAAGGGTCGTCTTGCCCGAAGATTCGGGACCGTAAATCTCGATCACCCTTCCGCGTGGATAGCCGCCCATGCCGAGCGCCTCATCGAGCAGGATGGAACCCGACGGGATGCACGTGACCGAGCGGTCTGCGGTACTGTCACCCAAGCGCATCAAAGCACCTTTGCCGAATTGTTTGTCGATCTGCGACCGTGCCGCTTCAAGGGCGTCCTGTTTCATCTTGACCGTATCGTTTACTGCCGGTGCGGCAGCGCTATTGGTGGATTTTGCCATCTGTTGACTCCTTTATCGCCTGTTAATCATATCACACCCGCTCGCGTTCCGCATCGACAGGTTTCTTCGGTGAATCCAAGAGAATCGTCACCGGGCCTTCATTGGTATAGGTCACCTTCATGCTCGCACCGAACACCCCCGTGGCGACGCGCAGTCCTTGGCTTTCCAACTTGGAGACGAAAGCAGCATACATCGCCTTGGCCATGTCCGGCGAAGCGGCGGGATCGAACGAAGGCCGGTTACCCTTGCGCAGATCAGCGCACAAAGTGAATTGGCTGACGACCAAGACAGAGCCACCGACGTCGGTCACTGAACGATTGATCTTGCCTTGATCATCCTCGAACAACCTCATGCGCGGGATTTTGGCGGCGAGGTATTCGATATCTGCATCGGTATCGGTGCGCTCTATGCCCAAGTAGACCAACAATCCGTGCTCGATCGAACCGACGGTTTCGCCATCCACCACGACCGAAGCCCCCGTTACGCGCTGCAAAACGCTCTTCATGGATCACGCCAACCCTTGCAGCAATTCAACGAAACGACGTTTGTCGGGGGTCGCGAAAAACGCACTTCCGACCACCAACACATCGGCTCCGGCGGCGAGGATGTCGGCAAAGGTGTGCTCGTTGACTCCCCCGTCGACCGAGATGCGGAAGCTCAGGTCGTCCCGCTCCCGCAAAGCAGCCAATTGCTTGATTTTCTCCAACGAATAGGGAATGAACTTCTGTCCACCGAAACCCGGGTCGACACTCATGATCAAGACCAATTCAACTTCGCTGAGAATCGGTTCGAGCGTTCCCACCGGGGTGGAAGGGATGATCGACACACCCGCTTGCTTTCCTTCGTCGTGGATGGACTGCAGGACCCGGTGCAAGTGGCGAGTAGCTTCACTGTGCACGGTGATGATGTCGCTGCCGGCTTGGGCGAAGGCGCTCACATACCGTTCCGGATCGGTGATCATCAGGTGGGTGTCGAACACCAAAGGCGACTTGTCGCGTATATCGGCGATGAATTTTGGACCAAAGGTGATGTTGGGTACAAAATTGCCGTCCATCACGTCAAGATGGACCCATTGCGCTCCACTGGTGCCAACCAAAGCCACATCCTGTGCTACACGAGAGAAATCGGCCGATAGCAACGAGGGGGCTACTATGCATTGCGGTACGGTGATCATACCAATGTTCTACCAGATATGTTCCATTTTGGAAAGCATCAACGCTCATTGCGCCGACTGGAAATGTGTGGTATCATAATTCTGCAGTCTGGGTTTCTCTTTTCGCTATGACGAGCACCTGAGTGGTTTGTTCCTTCGTGTTCAATGGAACATTCGGCTCAGGCGCTTGCTATTTGCATTCGAGAACAGAGGACCTGAGAGGGAGCCGCCATATGTATGAAGAAACGATCAAGAATTTGTTGAATGAAGAAAAGTGGACTCGAACAACTATCGCCAACTACACGATCGGGAATTTCCAAGAGCTGGATTCTGTGATCGCACCGATCGACACCACCGACGATCAATTGGAAATCAAGGCGTTGTGCGAGGAACATCTGCTGAAAAACAAGAACAGCATCATCGCCCTCTACATTTCCGGAAGCATCGCCTTACAGCGCCATTCCTTGGATTACGGCAACATCAGCACGCTGGTGGAGTTGTTTGTCGATGCCAGGAAATGGAACATCGTGGAGTTCCTTGCCCTGAAAATCCTTGCCCAACAGGATGACAAATACGTATTGAGGGTTTTGGCCGACTGCTACGACAAGCAAGGGCGCGAGGATGACAAATTCGCCCTCTATGAACGACTCGTGCGGGTCGATTATGACGAGACTACCCTCACCCAGACAATCGCCGAACGCTACATGGCCAAAGGCAATGTGGAAAAAGCACTCTATTATTACAAAAAAGCCATGCAACGGTTCATCCATGTCTTGGATTTCTCTGCCGTCAAGGATGTCTGGGCAATGTTCCTTGAAAAAATACCCGAAGAGGTCGGCTATCTGTTGGGAACAGCCCAACGGGTTGCCGTGAAATTGCAGGGGGAGCGGGCCATTCTTCTATTGAACCAGTTGTACGATTCATTGCGCCATAAGAATGACTGGGATACCTGCATCCAAGTCCTCAAGGCCATCCTCAACCTCGACGCCAAGAACCAAATCGCCCGAGACCGTTTGGTCGACTGCTACCGTAACAAATACGCCACTCACGGAAGGCTCGACACCTGCTTGGAGATATCCAACCTCATGCAGGGCTATCGCGACGTCCATTCCGCCATCGACGATTTTGAGAAAAATATTGCTTTCGACAAAGGCTCGTTCGTGTTCCACAAGAGCTGGGGTATCGGACGCATCCGCGAACTGAACCATACCAGTGTCGTCATCGATTTTGCATCAAAGCGCAATCATGCCATGTCGCTGCAGATGGCCTTTGGCTCTTTGCAGGTGCTGCCCAAAAGCCACATCTGGGTTCTCAAAAGCGCCGTCCCCAAGGAAAAACTGGCCGAGAAATTCCTCAGCGACATCGAATGGGGACTCAGGACGCTCATTTCAAGCCGCAACAACAGTGCCTCGATGAAGGACATGAAAGCAGAGACCGTACCTTCCATCCTCACAGCATCGGAATGGAACGCTTGGTCTTCCAATGCCAAGCGAGTCGTGATGGAAAATCCCATGTTCGGCTACGTCGCCAACGATCCCGACACGTACACCCTTCGCGATACGCCAATCTCCTTCGAGGAGAAGTCGTTGGGCATCTTCAGGAATGAGAAGCGTTTTTACGGAAAAGTGAAAATCGTGCGCGAATTTCTTGTCTCTGGAGATCCTGAATCGGAATTCTTTGTCGAGATGGTCGAATATTTTGCCAACACCTGCTCGAATGAAAAGGTAGACGATCAGGTTATCGCCAGTTTCCTCTTTGTGCAAAGCCTGGCCTCCAGATTCAATTTCATCAGCTCCCCCAAGGAAGTCGATTTCGCCACGTTGTACGGAAAACTCGCTTCGGTCCCCCTTGCATTCGGCGCCATCGACGATTCGGAACTCAAGAAAGCTTTCATCGACAATGTCGTGAAGGTCGAGGATCCGGAAAAGATCGACAAGGTGCTCATCTCGCTGTACCCCTACTACCTCACCTCCTACATCATGGACGCTTTGAAGGAACAAGGCCGCACAAAAGTAATCGAGGACATGTTCCGCAACGCCTGCCGCAACTACAAGGAGAACGCCGAGCTGTTCACCTATCTCGCACGCACCTATGACCGTAAATTCTGGGAGAAGAAAATCAAGGTTTCCTTCGAGACTTTGCTGTCTTCGATGCTGCAATTGCTCGATTATGCCTTGAACGCGATCGAGGCCAAGCGCCAAGCTGCCGAAAACCGCAAGATCGCCAAGATCCTCAACACGATCGTGTTCGATGAACGGTTGGTGTTCGAGTTCATCAAGACCTGCAGCCAGGACGGCGCACAACGCTTGAACTTCATTGTCCAACGGATGAAC
>CAZJAK010000045.1:0-4822 GCA_964543935.1 uncultured Spirochaetaceae bacterium | reverse complement strand
CCTGCTCTGCCTGCTTCGAACATGATGGGCAGATGGAGCCAGCCAAGAAGATCGAAGTCAAACATGAGATTTTGGAGCGATTCCCGTCGTTTGAATTTTTAGGGGAGAACCTGACCGAGCCCGAGATGGTCTCCAGCGGATTGCTTGTGACAGCCGCCATGTTCCGTGAGAAACAGGCCGAGCTCGAACGGGTGATGAATGTCGAGATCCCGGAGAATTCCAAAGAAATCGGGTACGCCCTCTCATTGGGGGACCTGCGCGAGAACTCGGAATTCAAAGCAGCCAAAGAACGGCAGGGTTTGTTGAATTTCACCATGAACAAGTTGAACGACGAGATCATGAAAGCCACCGTGTTCACCCAGGAGATGGTCGACACTTCGAAAATCTCATTCGGAACCGAAGTCGTATTGCGCGACAACTTGACCGGCAAACAAGAGACTTACCGCATACTCGGCCCGTGGGAATCGGATCCGAATGCCAACACGATCAGCTATCTAGCCCCGTTTGGTTCAAAATTGCTCAACCGGACCAAGGACGAGCGCTTCTCGTTTTCCATCAACGAAACCGAATATGATTTCACGGTCATCTCGATCAACGCGCTGACCGTCTGACAGACCGCACGAAGGCCATCAATCATGGTGGCCTTCGTGGTCTACGAGCGCCGTCTGCGCTTGAGCAGTTCCATGAATTCCAATCCGCTCATGCGGTACGGCACAAAGACCAACAGGGCTCCCGCGCCATAACAAATCACCAAACGCCCGAAGTTCGCCAGCGTGCTTCCCGACCGCCACCACGCCATGGGATACCTGACGAGCACCACGGAGGCGATCATCAACGGGATGTTCGCAACGAGGATCCGCCCGATGCGCATGAAGAAGGCTTTGGCCTCGATGCCAGCCAACAGATGGCGCGACGACCATGCCAAAACCAGCAAGCCAACCACGTGGGCACATGAATTTGCTAAGCTCAAAGCTTGCACTCCATGACCGGCGTACAGCAATGCCCATGTCAGCCCGATGTCGACAACAACCACCAACATGACCGCGACGACAACCCGCTTAAAGGAGAACAGAGCGTAATTCAGTCGTTGCAACAGGCCAAACCAAGCGACGAAAAGCATGCCCGCCACATACCATAACAAAACTGCCGCAGTCCTGATCGTGTCGTCAGCAGTGAACAAACCGCCTTGCAGGACGACAGCGATGGTCTCGTGGCGCAAGCTCCCCAGTATCAATGCCGAAGGCAACAACAATGCGGTCACGTGTGCACTTGCCTGTGAGAAAAGATTTCCCAACCGCTTCACATCGCGAGAAGCGGCTACGAATGCAGGCAGGTACACCGTGGCGATGGCTGTGAAAAACACCCCATAGGGAGCTTGCCAAAAAATCACCGAGTTGCTGAACGCTGTCACGCTCCCGGTTTCGAGCATGGAGGCAAAGTAGTAGGAGACTTGTTGGCCGATCATTGCCGCCAACGAGACCGCCGTCACCGGTACCCACGCTTTCATGACCTCCTTGAACCTGTCGTGATGGAAATCGAACGAGACGGTCAAGCGGTAACCGAACGAGCGCAAGCGCCAGAAGGTCACCATCGCTTGAAGCATCCCTCCCGTCACCGTGCCCACCGCCATGGAATAAGGTCCGATGCTGTCGCTTAAAAACGTGACCGATGCGATCACTGCGATGGAGAAGATCAAAGGAGCCGCCGATGCGGCCAAAAACGAACCGTGGCATTGCAGCATGCCTTGGTATACGGACGAGATGGAGATTGTCAGCAGGAACACCATGAAATAGACGAGGAGGTTGGAGGAGAGCCCGATGTGGGCAGGATCCTTGAAATCGCTGAGAAACGCTATGATGTCCTGCCTGAACAGCCATGTGAGAACGATCAACGGGATACCCTGCATGCGGGCCAGCAAAGCCTTCGATTGTTCCCTTCGGTCGCTTTCGTTGGCGATGCAGGAGCTGAATACCGGGACATAGGCGTTGTTGAACGAACCATCGGCGAACAGCTTCCTGAAATTGTTCGGCACGTTGAACGTGAAGTTGATGATGTCGGCGATGCCGGAAGAACCGAATTGAATCGCGATGACACGCGCTTTCACGATGCCGAGCAGACGCGAAAGAAGCGTGAACGCCATCACAATGCCAGAATTCAGGGCATGACGGCGATTTCCCCCCGAGGCCTCATGTTCCATAATACTTGCTCAAAAATTCTCGTCGATAGGCTTCGAAGCGGTCTTCATCGATGGCCTCCCTGATGTCCTGCATCATGCGGTACAGGAATGTCAGGTTGTGTTCCGTCGCCAACATGCCCCCCAACATCTCTTCGGCTTTGAAGACATGCCTCAGGTACGCTTTGGAGTATTTGGTGCAGGCCGTGCACGTGCATCCTTGCACGATCGGCTCGTCTTTGTATTGATTCTCGGCTCTTTTGATCTGGATCATGCCGTGCTCAGTGAAGACAGAGCCGTTGCGGGCGGTACGGGTGGCCAATACACAATCGAACAGGTCGATCCCGTTGGCGACCGCCTCGAGGATATAATCGGGGGTTCCGATTCCCATGACGTAGCGTGGTTTCCCATACGGCAGATATTGGGTCGTGTAAGCCAAAAAATCGGCGAACACGGCAGGTTCCTCCCCCACCGACAGCCCTCCGATGGCGATACCGGGAAAGTCCATCGAACCGATCGTCTCGGCGCTCTCCTTGCGTAAATCTTGGTAAAAATTGCCTTGGACGATACCGAACAGGTTCCCGGCAAAGTCTTCGAGTTCCATCCTCCGTTGCAATGACCGTTGCGCCCACAAACGGGTTATCTCCCACGCTTGCTTGGCCTTGCGGTAGTCGATGTCGCACGGCGTACACACATCGAGGCACATGAGGATGTCGCTTCCGATGATGCGCTGGATGTCCACCACCTTCTCGGGAGTCAGGAGATGGCGAGACCCATCGATCTGGCTGTGGAACGTGACCCCTTCCTCACGGATCTTGCGGAATTTGGCCAATGAGAATATTTGAAACCCGCCGCTGTCGGTCAAGATGTTGCGGTTCCAATTGGAGAATTTGTGCAGTCCACCCAGACGCTGCAACACTTCCGCCCCAGGCCGCAAATAGAGATGATAAGTGTTTGCGAGGATGATCTCGTACCCTATCGCGGCCACATCGTCGTGGTACATGCCCTTGACCGTGCCGTTCGTTCCGACCGGCATGAAGGCCGGTGTGCGCACCGTCCCGTGGGGAAGATCGATCCAGCCGGTCCTTGCCAATGAATGCGATTCAGCGTGTTTCAAACGAAAAATGCTTTTCAATCGATTACTTCCTTCTGATCAAGATTGCCAGTACAGCCAACGAAACCATCGCCAAGACAGGAATTGCTGCTCCGGCGACTGGTCCGATGATCATCTGTTTCGACATGATCGTCGCCAGCATCTTGATGACGAAAAATACCACCGCGATCGATAGGCTCGAGATGATGCTGAAAACCAGCACATTCTTCTTCCATCCCAACAGAGTAGAACAGGAAATCACCGTGAGTATCAAGGGGGTCAGGTTGGCCCAGACGCGTTCCTGCAAATCGGTGGCATAGGAAGCGTACCGCTGAGGATCGATCACACGCAAGCGTTTCACATAGGCGACAGCGTCTTGCAGACCCATCGTCTTGATATCGGCGGTGAGGTTCCTGAACAAGCCGGGTTCCAAATCGATGCGTTCGTTGCGGTATATGGTTTCCCTGGTAGCCGTTACCGCGTTGCCTTCGGTATCGACCAGATACCGCGTGGCGTTGGCCAGCTCCCAAAACGATCCGTTGTACTGGGCCGACGGTGCATCGATGCGGGCCGCCAGTGCCCCTTGCCGATCAAGCACCACGACCGTCACTTGGGCAAGCCTGCCGGTTTCTTCATAATAGCGGCCGGCATAGAGCACATACGAGCCATCCGGGGAACGGAGCGTCACGTTGCGGTTGTCGTAAGCGTTGCGTACTCCCAACAACTCGTTGGTCAACAAGGTTTTTTCACGTGCTGCACCGATGGCGACCTGTTCGTTGAATGCAAATTGGAAACCGACCGACAACACCGCCAAAGCCAAACACGGCATGATGATCCTGCGGTACGGAAAACCGGCATTGTACAATACGATCAACTCATTGTTGGCCTGCAACATCGACAAGACATAGGTGACAGAAAACAGCAGGGAGGGCCCCAAGCCGAGCACAACCCCTTGGGGAGCTTGCAACAACGTCAACCGTGCGATCAACCCGACAGGAACGTCCATGCTGAGATAGCGCTCGAGGTTGGAGAAAGCGTCGAACAGCATCATCACGACGATGACCAAAACCAAGGCCACCGTAGCCGTGAGGGCCACCGAACCTGCCACATAGCCGTCCAGCCGCTTCATGCTCGCCTCATTGCGGCCAACAAGACGGCAGCCAACGCCACGATGACCATATCGGGAGCCCATATGAGGAAACCCGGATTGATGGTGAAGTCCAGGATTTTTGTCTGGGCGAAGAACAACATGAACCAGTAGGCACAAGCCATCAGCAGGCTGAGGCCGAACCCGAACAGGCGGCCATGCTTGATCCGTACGAACGAAAGCGGGAACGTGATGAACACGAGGAACAGGCATGCTGCAGATAACGCCATCTTCTTGTGCAGTTCCGCCCGGTAGTATTGAAGATAGAAATTCACCGCACGCTGGCTTTGCAGCGATTCAATCTCCGTGGTCAATCGATCCATCTCGGCCAAGAGTTGATCCCCTCCCCCCGCCGTGATGAAGGCTGCAGCGGTCTCGGCAAGGCGGGTATGGAGGGCCAACACCCTGT
>CAZJAK010000044.1:0-19968 GCA_964543935.1 uncultured Spirochaetaceae bacterium | reverse complement strand
TGGCCCTCGTGCCGATCATCCAGCCGCCCATCATGCGCTTGTTGACGACGAAAGAGGAGCGCTTGATCAAGATGCAACAACTCAGACCGGTCTCGAAGATGGAGAAGATACTCTTCCCGATTTCGGTGCTGACGCTGTGCGCGATTCTGTTGCCATCAGCCACACCTTTGGTGGGGGCTTTGATGTTCGGCAACTTGGCTCGTGAATGTGGGGTGATCAACCGCCTTTCCGACACGATGCAGAATGCACTGATGAACATCGTCACCATCTTCTTGGGCTTGTCGGTCGGTTCGAAAATGGAAGCGAGCAAGTTCCTCAACCTCAACACGCTCGGCATCCTGTTGCTGGGAGCAGTGGCCTTCTCGTTGGGCACCGCCGGTGGCGTGCTCATCGCCAAGCTGATGAACAAACTGGACCCCAAGCATCCGGTCAATCCGTTGATCGGTTCAGCCGGGGTCTCGGCAGTTCCGATGGCCGCCCGCGTATCGAGCAAAGTCGGCCAAGAGTACGATCCGCAGAACTTCCTCTTGATGCATGCGATGGGACCCAATGTGGCTGGCGTCATCGGTTCGGCGGTCGCCGCCGGTGTGCTGTTGTCTGTGGTCCCCTTCATGGAACCGCTGATGAACGGCCTGCGCCCCGCCTTGGCTTTGTTCATGTAACGAATCAAACATTATCGGGCACGACTCCTCGGAAACGGGGAGTCATTTTTTTGTTGACCCGGTTCGATCCATCGCTTATAGTCAAATTGTATTACAATCTGTCAGAAGGAGGATCATTATGAAAAAAATGTCGGCAATCATGGCAGGCCTGCTCGTCGTGGCCTGCATGACGTTGGCGGCTCAAGGGCAAATGGTGACGGCGCCCGCTTATCCCGTCAAGGCCATCGACCTGATCGTTCCCGCTTCGGCTGGCTCCGGCGGTGATGTCTTGACCCGCCTGATCGCCAAGTACATGTCCGAGGAACTCGGTGTGGGCATCAACGTGTTGAACCAAGGCGGTGGTAACGGAATACCTGCCGTGCAAGCAATGCTTTCAGCAAAACCCGACGGGTATACGCTACTGGCCGACCAAGCGCTTTCCAGTTCATACCAGATGTTGCTCAAGGATTTGCCGTATAGCGTCGACGACCGCACCTTCGTGGTCAGGTTTGCCAAAGGCCCGCAGGTGTTGTGCGTGAATCCGAACAGCGGCTGGAAAGACCTCAACGATGTCGCCAAGTTCGCCAAAGAGAATCCCGGCAAGCTCGTGTGGGGCGGAATCAGCTCGTCGAGTGCTGCCGACTTGGTGCAGTTGCAGTTCATGAAAGCGGCTGGAATCGATGTGAAGCAGACCAAGAAACTTTCCTACACTGGTGGTGGAGAAATCTTAAGCGCCATTGCCGGCGGGCATGTGATGCTCGGTACCTCGGCCGCCTCGGGAGTGCCCTCGTTCGCCCAGAGCGGCAAGGTGTTGCCGGTCGCCATCGCCGGATCGAGCCGCATTGGGGCGTTGCCCGACACCAAGAGTGCTGCCGAACAAGGGTTCCCGCAGGTTACCATCGGATTCTGGGTCGGCATCAGCGGCCAAAAGGATTTGCCGCAGAACATCGTGGACACCCTCGATGCCGCTGCCCGCAAGGTGATCGTCCGCAAGGACTTTTTGCAAGATCTCGACCGTCTCGGTGTTGTACTTGATTTCGCCGATGCCGCCAAGATGCGCAGCGACGTGCACGAGGAAGCCAAAGACACCGAAGCCTTGCAATTGTACGGAAAAGGAAACTGAACGACATGGATGCCGGAAAATCGATCAAACTGGTTCGCTCGTACAGCCACATCTTCATCACGACCCTGCTGGGCGTCATCGCGTTGGCTGAAGGTTACCGGCTCGGCATGGCGTTTGAAAATGAAAGCTTCATCGCCGGCCCGGGGGGATACATCTTCATCATCGGAGCTGCCCTCACCCTGTTCTCGTCCGTGATGGTGGTGAAGGCGGTCATCAGTCGCAAGACGCCGGTTGAAGGGACTTCCGAGATTGCGAAGAAAGCACAAACACCCGAGCAAACCAGGCGCCTGAAGCAGATGCGGTTGAGTTTCGTCCTCTGTGTCCTCTATGTGGTGTTGATCAAACCGCTGGGCTTCGCCATCGCCTCGATCGTCTATCTGGCATCCAGTTTGGCCCTGTTGCGCAATTCACTCAAGACGACGCTGATTACGTGCGCCGTGATGATTCCCGTGCTCTATTTCGGCCTGCCCGCCATCGGGATATCGGTCCCGAAGGGCATCTTTGGTTTTTAGGAGGAGGTTTTCATGGACTGGATCGTGCAAGGCTTCGGATCGGCCCTCGGAGTGGAAAACCTCTTGGTCGCGTTCGTCGGATGTTTTCTAGGGACATTGGTGGGAGTGCTGCCGGGGTTGGGACCGACCGCTTCGGTGGCCCTCCTGTTCCCGTTCACCTTGATGCTCACGTCTTCCCAAGTGTTGATTGGTTTGGGTGGAATCTATTACGGGGCTATGTTCGGCGGTGCCATCACCGCCATCTTGTTGAATATCCCCGGCGAGGTTGCCGCGGTTCCCACCGCCATCGAAGGCTACCCCTTGGCCCGCCAAGGCCGGGGCGGTCAGACGATGGTGATCTGCATGCTCTCCTCGTTCACCGGCGGCTTGGTGGCGATGGTCTGCTTGGCATTCTTCGCCCCGTTGCTAGCCGATTTGGCCCTAAAGTTCGGTCCGTTCGAATATTTGGCTTTGATGATCCTCAGCCTCTCTTGTGCGGCAGGCTTGGGAGGGAAATCGGTCCTCAAGGGATTTGCTTCGGCTTTCATCGGCCTGCTGGTGGCGACTGTCGGAGTCGATTTGAACTCCAACACCTATCGTTTGACATTCGGGTCGAACCTCTTGTTGCAAGGCTTCGACATCGTTGCCATCGTGGTGGGGCTGTTTGGCGTGACCGAGGTGTTAAGCGGAATCCTGACCGACGAGGGCATTCCCGCCGGTTCAAGCGGTAAGAAATTCGGTTCGTTCCTACCCAACAAAAAGGAACTTCGTCTGGCTGCTCCGGCAGCCGCTTCCGGCGCGGTCATCGGAACTTCAATTGGAATCCTGCCCGGCATCACACCCTCGGTCTCGGCCTTCATCAGTTACTCGCTGGCCAAACGCTTCGGGCGTGAGAAAGAGAAATTCGGCCATGGCGCCATCGAAGGGTGCGCATGTGCAGAAGCCTCCAACAACGCCACGGCCATGGCCGGTTTCATCCCGTTGATGGCGTTGGGAATTCCCACCGGTCCGGTGTTGGCCATCGTGTTGGCGGCCCTCATTATCCAGGGGGTGGTTCCCGGACCGTTGATGTTCTCGGTCTACCGGGACCTGTCGGGGACGGTCATCGCCGCCTTCTTCATCTCCAACATCATTTTGTTGATCCTGAACATCCCCATGTCGGGGTTATGGGTGAAAATCGCCAACCTCCCCTACAAGTGGCTGGCTCCCATCATATTGTTCCTCTGCATCCTCGGTTCACTGGTAATCCGCAATTCTCTGTTCGACTTGTGGACGATGATGGCGTTCGGGGTCATCGGTTTTCTGGCACGCAAGGTCGACTTTCCCATCCCGCCTTTCGTGCTCGGACTCATCTTGGGAAACCGGCTCGAGACCTACTTCAGACAAACTGCCGTCTTGGGTATCGAATACGTCCTCTCGCGCCCATTCGCCTTGGCGATCGTTGCCGCAGCCGTCTTGATGGTGGTGGTGTTCAGCCGGGTCAAGGTCGCTAAAAAAGAGGCACCACAGGAGGAACAAGCGTGAAATTCTCAAAAATCACCAAAACCCGCTTGGTCGACAAGGTGGTCGAGGACCTCTATGCAAAAATCAGCACCGGGGAGTTGCTCCCGGGCGAAAAACTCCCCGGCGAGGTGGCCTTGAGCGAGTCGCTCGGAGTCGGTCGTCCGACCGTCCGCGAGGCACTGGGCCAGTTGATCGGTCTTGGTTTGCTCAATCGCGGCCGTTACGGCATTCATGTCGCCCAAGCCCCGAGTCCGACCATCAAAGCAAAACTGGCTCCGATGTTGCTCGAGAACTGGGAAATCCGCAAACTCTACGAAGCACGAATGGTCGTGGAGGGAGAGATCGCCGTGCTGGCCTGCCTGCGCTCCACACCCAAACACCTCGAGCACTTGCATGATCTCAACCGGCAGATGCTCGAGCAATCCAACGACGAGAACAGCTATTGGAAACTGGATGACCAGTTCCACCGGTTGGTCGCCGAGATGGCCGACAACACCATCCTGCTGACGATGCACCAGTCAATCCGCGATTTGTTCAGGAAGTATGAGGTGAGCGTGAACAAGCTTGAGGCCATCAGGGCGCAGACCTACGAGTGGCACACCGCCCTGGTGGAGGCGTTCGCCCGCAAGGACACCGATACGGTCCGTAAGATCGTCCACCGCTCGTTGACCGAATCCGAAGATGCCCTGACCGCGATGCAACGGTATAAAGCCGGTTTGCAATCCAATTCTCTGAAGGAGGCGCGCTGATGAGGACGCTGATCCATTCCTGTACCGTAATCGATGTCATACAGGGGCGTGTCGTCCCCGATTCCTATGTGGTTGTGCAAGACAAGCGCATTGCCGCCGTGGGCACTGGAGTGCTCGACCACAAAGGTCTTGGACCATTCGATCTTGACCTTGATGGACAAGGCAAGTATCTGATTCCCGGTCTGGTGAACATGCATGTCCACATCCAACGCCGGCACCTGCACCACAAGGGCAAAGGGGTGTTCAGACAAGGCGCTGCAGCATTGGAGAACAGCGATGACACCCGCAGGATGCTATTCGCCGTCCGCAATGGCTGGGACGAACTGCTTGGCGGGGTGACGACGATCCGTGATTGTTGTTCGAAAAGCCGCTTGAACACTATGTATCGCGATGCTGTCAACGAGGGCTTGGTGGTTGGCCCGCATGTGGTTTCATGTGGATTGGGAATCGCCGCGACGGGTGGGCACGAGACCCATCGCTACCCGGGGGCGGTGCAGGTGGACGGTCCGGCCGAGTTTCGCAAGGCGGTCAGGACCGAGATCATCCACCATGCCGATTTCATTAAATTCATGGGCAGTGGTGGCTTGGGTGGTTTGCCCGAGCACGAGCATCCCTACTGGGTCGAGGTCTCGCTGGAAGAACTGAAAGCAGGTGTCGAAGCGGCGCACGGCCGTATGAAACGCTGCACCATCCACGCCATGGGCAAGGAGTCTGTCCGCATCGCCGTCCAAGCCGGTATCGACGGCATCGAGCATGGCACCAATCTCGACGAGGAACTGATCGCCCTGATGAAGGACCGCGCTGTCTATTATGTGCCGACGATGAGCGGGATTGCTGCCGTCGCCGACCGGGAGGAAGAAAGCGGCAGTAAAGAATTAGCCGAATTCATCCGTACGCTGGTGGTGAGGCCACACATTGAAAGCGTAAGGCTGGCACACCAAGCCGGGTTGCTCGTCGGAGCCGGAACCGATACGTTAGGCGATTTGGTCACTGAACTGCAGATGTTCACCGCTTGCGGCATGACGGCTGCCGAAGCTTTGCGGACCGCCACCATGAATGCCGCCACGATATTGGGAAGCCTGGCCGAGATCGGGACGGTTGAGGCCGGCAAGCTGGCCGACTTGGTGCTGGTGGGTGCCGATCCACTGAGCGACATCTCCAACTTGAGGAGCGTGGCATGGGTCATGAAAGAAGGCCGCGTGGTGACCAAAGCCACCTTGGCGGGTGTGCAATGAAAACGATGCACGATACGACATTCATGGTGGTCGGTTCCTCGTTGTTCGCATGTGCGATGGCGCTTGAATTACTCGATCAAGGCGCCGATGTGGTGCTGCTGGACCCTTCGTCGACACACCCGGGCATCTCGATGACTTTGCACGATGAACGCGGCAAGCGCTCGTTCGAATTGGCTTGTTCCGATTCATACGGGAGGGCTGCCACAACGGCGACCATTTTGCTTCCGTTGGTCGGGCCTGAATTGGAACAGGCTTGTTTGGCTCTCGCCCCCCATCTGCACGACGGCCATGTGTTGGTCGTGTTCCCCGCTTATTTCATGGCATCCACCGTGCAGCGGCAGGTTCCCCCATCGGTCCATGTGGCCGAGATGACTTCATCGCCAGTGGTATGCGATTGGGGCGCTGAGAAGGAAATCCTCATCCATAAACGCAAACAACGGCTCAAAATCGGGGGTTGCACCAAGGAAGCCGGGAACATCGCCATGCACCGTTTGGGAAGATACTTGCCGATGCTGGTGTTGGCGACCGGGGTGGTCGAGACGAGCTTGGAAAATATCAATACCGTGTTGCATCCCCTGCCCATCCTGACCAATCTCGTAGCCGTGCAGCGCGATACGGCTTCTTTCAGGCATTTTTTCGATGGAATCGACGAGCATGTCAGCTCGCTGATGCATGCCTTGGACGACGAGCGCTTGGCGGTGGGCAATGCTCTGGGTTTGAAGCTAGAACCAGCGCTCGACCAGCTCAAGTCGTATTATGGAAACAACGCCGCCACAACCATCTTTGAGTACATCCACAGCCCCGACTGCCCGTATGGCGAGATCAGGGGATTCGGCTTGGACAGCCGCTACATACGGCTCGACATCCCTGCCCTGTTGGTACCGACCATCGCTTTGGCACGTCAACTCAAGGTTGCGGTCCCGTTGCACGAGGCATGCGCAGCCCTTGCCGCTCATGTGACGTAACAACCTTGTCCGTTGGCTGGATTTCGTCTAGAATCGGTTCATGGCCTACATCATAGCCACAGTGATTCTCTGCGCCTTCATCCTCTGGAACATGACACTGTGGGGTTACCGTCCCCGCCATGACGAAGTGCTTCAACCACAACCCGACCGGGTGTTCGACCAACGGTGCCGGCCGATTGTGCGCGAGCATGAGGGGCGCTGCGGCCGTGCGGTCTTGATGATCCATGGCTTTCCTTCGACACCCTACAGCTACTCGTATGCCGCGCAGCGGGTGTTCGAGGCCGGCTACGATGTGCATGTGCCGTTGTTGCCCGGGTTCGGCACCGATCCGAAGGATCTCGAGGAGACGTGTTTCACGCAGTGGTTCGCCTATGTCGCAAACGAATACGAGCGTTTGCGTTCCCGTTACCGCTATCTGGCTGTGGTGGGAACCTCGATGGGCGGCTCGATGACCTTGGCACTTGGTGAACGTTATTGCCACACCGCCAAAGCTCCCGATGCTTTGGTGACCATCGCCGCCCCGGTTTTCATCAACAGCTTGCCAGACGGGGTTGTCCATGACTGGAAGCTCTATGCAGCCAGGACGGTGGCCTTGTTCACCCCATCCATCGGCACCGCGGTGTTTACCGGCAAGGAGATCGAGAATGACGGGGACGAGTTGTGGATTGGTTACCGGGGCAGTTTCGTACGGGCCGGCCTGAGTTTCGTCCATGCCCTCAGGCGCATCCGCCGTGAATTGGGCCGCATCGATTGTCCGTTGCTAGCGATGCATGACCGCAACGACCGGACCGTGCCGTACAAGAATTTGTCGGTCATTTCCGCCCAGGTGTCGAGCAAGGCGGCCATCACACTCACGACCAGGATGCAGGGCGACCACAACCGGCATGTGTTGCTCATGTACCGTTCAATCCAGCAATCGTTGCTTGACACTATTTTGACATTTCTGGCATCACCACCTGATGCCTTACAAGGAAGGCACATGCGATGACGAAACGAACCGGATACATCAGTTGGGACGAATACTTCATGGGTGTCGCCATCCTGTCGGCCCAACGCAGCAAAGACCCCAACACCCAAGTTGGAGCATGCATCGTGAACCCCGACAAAAAGATTGTCGGAGTGGGCTACAACGGCTTTCCCAGCGGGGTCAACGACGACGAGTTGCCGTGGGCCCGCGAGGGCGCCTATTTGGACACCAAATACCCGTATGTGTGCCATGCCGAGCTCAACGCGATCCTCAACAGCATCTCGCGTGACCTCAAAGGGTGTTCCATCTATGTTGCGCTGTTCCCTTGCAACGAATGCGCCAAGGCGATCATCCAATCGGGCATCAAAGAAATCGTCTACTTGTCCGATAAATACGACGGGACCGATAGCGTGATCGCTTCGAAACGGATGCTCCGTCAAGCCGGTGTGGCTTTGCGCCAAGTCCATTTCGAACGCCCATCGTTGACCGTGTCGTTCGAAAAGGCTGGGGAATGACGCGATGGCGACGGCCCCCATCCTGGTAGTCTGCCTGAACCCCACCTTCCAAAAGACCCTGCTGTTCGAACGGCTAGGCAAAGGCGAGGTGAACCGATGCAAGGCGCACAGGCAAGACGCCTCGGGCAAAGGGGTGAATGTCGCCCGTATCATCGGTCAACTCGGCTCACACGCCATCCATCTGACCCATCTGGGCGGCCCTCGGCGTGACGAGATGCTGGCCCTACTGGCTTGCGAGGGTATCGAGACGGTATGGGCCGATTCGGGCAGTCCCGTCAGGACCTGTACCACCGTCATCGATGCCTCCGATGGCAGCACCACCGAATTGGTCGAAGAAAGCAGTCCAGTAGCACCATCCACTGAACGAACGGTGCGCGACCTTTTCTCCTTGCATGTCAGGCAGTGTGGGACGCTGGTGATCTCAGGCACCCGCGCTCCGGGGTATTCCGACCAGCTCTATGCAGATTTTGTCCGCCAAGCCAAGGAACTCGGTCTGAACATCGTGCTCGACGTGAAAGGGCACGATTTGACCTCGTGCTTGCCGTTCGGTCCCGACATCGTGAAACCCAACCTCAGTGAGTTCACGGCGACATTCCTGCCAGGTCGGGCAGTGGGCGAACAGGAGGACAGCGCAAGCCTTGAGAAAGAGATCGAGCGTGAGATGGCATCGATTCATCAGCGCTACGGTACGGCGGTGTTGCTTACCCGCGGGGCCCGGGCCGCGTGGCTGTACACGAAAGAAGGCTTCTCATCCGTCGGTATCCCGCCGGCCAAGGTGGTGAACACCATTGGATGCGGCGATGCCGTCACCGCCGGTGTGGCATGGTCGCTCTGCTATGGCAAGACCATCCATGAAGCGGTTGCCGAGGGCTTGCGCTGCGCTGCGCTGAAAGCATCGTGCCTGCGCCCCGGCTCCCTCCATGATTGAATAAACAGATTGCAACAATCCCCCTACATAGAGGTAAATAGCAAAATAGATTGGCAATTTTGAGGTAAATATTACTTTTTCTGACGATATCCTTAAAAATCCAAAAAATCAGTTGTAATTTCTCTTCCATTCCAATCGATATTCTTTGACAAACCATCGCGCCCCCCCTTATACTTTGCTGTGACGTTCAGGGAAGTCTCCCATGAGGAGGAATCCTTAACGCATTTACCACAGAAGGAGAATGGGACATGAAGAAACTAGTGCTCTTGCTCATGATGCTCTCCCTGGTGATCGGCATGGTGGCCGCACAAGCCACTGCTGAGAAACCTGCTGCTCAATCCAATGTTGTGAAGATCGCCCTCATCATCGAAAACACCATCGACGACAAAGGGTGGTGCCAAGCGATGCACGACGGCATCACGCAAGCGATGAAAGAGAATCCGGGCCGCATCGAATACAGCTATAGCGAGAAGATGAAGCCCGTCGACGCCGGTTCGGCTGTCCTGCAGTATGCTGGACAAGGCTACAACATCATCATTGGGCACGGTGCCCAGTACAAGAACTTGATTACCGAGATGGCTGCCGAGTACCCGAACATCTCCTTCGCTTTCGGGACCAGCGCCGAAGTCGTCGGCAAGAACGTGTTCACCTATATGCCTGAAAGCGAAGAGACCGGTTACCTCAACGGCCTGATCGCCGGGCAACTCACCAAGAGCAACACCATTGGATTGATCGGACCGGTCGACGGTGGCGATGCTGCCCGCTACAACCGTGGTTTCGTGCTCGGTGTCAAGGCTGTCAATTCCAAAGCTAACGTGATGGTCGCCCATACGGGCAGTTTCTCCGATTTCGTCAAAGCCACCGAAGTCGCCCATACCCAGATCAAAGCTGGCGCCGACGTGCTGACTGGCTCCTCCCAGCAGGCCCTTGGCGGATTGCGCGCGGTGGCCGAGTACAAAGACAAGAACATTTGGTGGGTCGGCCAGGATCTCGCCCAAATCGGTATCCCCGAAGGCTACAAAGTCATCTCAGCCTCCTCCTACAACTACGCCGCGGTGATCAACACCCTGCTCAAGAAGATGGACGCCGGCGTGAAGGGCGGAGAGGTCATCCCGTTGAATTTCAACAACAACGGTTTCGTATTCCAGTACAATCCCGCCAACAAGGACAAGGTTACCGCCGCCATCGAAGCAAAGGTCACCGAAGCCCTCAATGCCTTCAAGGCCACAGCCGGACACGCTTCGGTCAAAGACTGGAAGGACGTGAAGTACACCAACTAGGGAATTGCTCCGGCATTCCTTTTCCATCCAGGAAGATTCCTGTACGGCAGGTACCGTACAGGAATCTTCGAATATGGAGACCAGCTGCATGGAACCTACGCCCGTATCGATTGAAAGCTTGAGAGTGGAACACATCGTCAAACGCTTTCCCGGCGTCTTGGCCTGCGACGACATCAACCTGTCCATCGGCAAGAGCGAAGTGCTCGCCGTAGTGGGGGAAAATGGCGCGGGAAAGACGACATTGATGAATATCTTGATGGGTTTGTACCATCCCGACGAGGGCAAGATATTCATCAACGACAAGGAGGTCCGTTTCCGCTCACCCAACGATGCCTTCTCGTACGGCATCGGCATGGTCCATCAACAATACATGCTCGTACCCAACATGACGGTGGTCGAAAACATCGCCTTGGGTTATAAACAAGCCTGGAATCGAGTGAAACTCGACCTGCAGATGGTAAATTCGCGCATCGAGGCGGTTGTTGAGAAATATGGGCTTGCCGTCGACCCGGATGCATACATCTGGCAACTTTCCGTCGGCGAACAACAACGAGTCGAGTTGGTCAAGACGCTCTGCTTGGGGGCCCGTTTCCTCATCCTCGATGAACCGACTAGCGCCTTGACCCCCCAAGAGACCGACGAACTGATCGTCCTGCTCAAACGGATGTCCAAAGAGTTGTCGATCATCTTCATCAGCCACAAGCTTCAGGAAGTGAAGGACCTTTCCGACAAGGTCGCCATCCTTCGCCACGGTCGGGTTGTCTTCGAGGGCAATACCAAAGAACACTCCTCGAGCGACATCGCCGCCTTGATGACGGGCCACGAGGTGGTCCTGCCCCATAACGAATCGGGTTCCTGTTCGCTCGGACCGATGTTGCAATTGCGCAACCTGAGGGTGAAAAGCGACCGGGGATCGTTGGCGCTCGACGATTTGTCGTTGATGGTGTGCAAAGGAGAGATCATCGGTCTGGCAGGAGTGTCGGGCAACGGCCAACGCGAACTGGCCGAGGCCATCAACGGGCTGCGTAAAGTCGAATCGGGCCACATCATGTTCAACGGCAAGGAAATCACCAATTTCAGCCCGGCCAAGGTGATCGAAGCCGGCATGGGGTACATCCCTGAAGAACGCAACACCGAGGGAATTGTCCCCTCATTCTCGATGAAGGAGAACTTCATCCTCAAGGATTCCGATTCCCCGCGCTACAACACGTTCGGATTCATCAAGAAAAAGGCGATGGAACGCGATGCCGAGCACCTGCGCGAACAGTTCGACATCCGCAGTCCCGATATCGAGGTGGCGGCCGGTTCGTTGTCGGGCGGGAACATCCAGAAGGTGATCTTGGCCCGTGAGATCGCCCGCAATCCACAATTCCTCATCGCCGTATATCCAACGAGGGGTCTGGACATGGGTGCGGCCGAGTTCATCCACAAGCAGCTGTTGCAAAAACGCAATGAGGGTGTCGGCATCCTGTTGATCTCCGAAGAACTCGACGAAATCATCAACCTCTCCGACCAGGTGGCGGTCATCTTCAAGGGCAAGATCCAGAAGACGATGCCGAGCAGTGAGGCCACCCGCCGACGGCTGGGAATTTTGATGGCAGGAGTGAAAGAAGATGACAAAACGTTTTAAAACCGGATACCAAGTAGCGGTCATCATCCTGTCAATCCTCTTCGCGTTGGCCTTGGGCGCCATCATACTGGCAGCCATCGGTGCCGATGTGTTGAAAACCTATGTGGTCATCCTCACCAAACCATTGGAGAACAAGATCAACTTCACCGAGGTGCTGTTGCGCATGGTCCCCCTCACGATCACTGCCTTGGGCATCACCGTCGCTTACCGCAGCGGAATCATCAACATCGGTGCGGAAGGCCAGATGGCGATGGGTGTGCTTGGGACCACCGCGATAGCCTTGTTGCTCCCATCGCTGCCCAAAGCGGTCCTCATCCCCTTCGCATTGCTGGCAGGGGCTGCTTGTGGAGGACTGTGGGGCTTCATCCCCGGTTTCCTCAAGGCCAAGCTTGAAGTGAGCGAGTTGCTGTCGACGGTGATGCTCAACTACATCGCCGCCCAGCTGTACACATTTTTCTTGCGCGGGCCGATGCTCGACCCGGCCGAGATGACCATGGGCAGCGGCACTCCCCAATCGATGCGCCTGACAAAGAACATCGACCTGACCCGTTTCATCCCCGGCACGCGCATCCACAGCGGATTGTTCATCGCGTTGGCTTTGGCCGTCATCATTTTCTTCCTGTTGTGGAAAACTTCGATCGGTTACAAGATGCGGGCCGCGGGAGCCCAAGAACGGGCGGCCCGCTATGGCGGCATCAATGTACCGAAGTACCTGATCATCGCCATGGTGATCTCCGGGGCCTTTGCCGGATTGGCCGGTGGAATCGAGATAGCCGGCGTGCACCGGCGGGCCATCGAGGGGGTCACTTCCGGCTACGGCTTCTCCGGCATCGTAGTGGCGTTGTTTGGCGGCCTACACCCCGGCGGCATCGTTCCGGCGGCGTTTTTCTTTGGATTGCTCATCTACGGGGCCGACATGACCCAGCGTTTGGTGGGCGTTCCGGCCAACATGGTGCAGGTCCTGCAAGGCATCATCATCCTTACCATCGTGGCGGCGAAAATGGTCATCTCCAACCCCTATTTGATGCAAAGAGCTGAAACCAGAGTGCAGGCCTACAAGGCCCGCCGTACCAAGGAGGCCCGCCCATGACCTTCGTGCTGAACATCCTGTCGTTAGGCATCCCGTTCTCGGTCGCTTTGCTCATCGCCAGTCTGGGTGAGATGTTCAACCAACGCTCAGGGGTGTTCAACCTGGGCTGTGAAGGGATCATGGCCATGGGGGCGTTCCTAGGCATGCTGGTACCCTACTCGATCGGTCGTGGCAGCGAGGTTCCTGCCATCTACAATTACCTCGGCCTGTTGCTCGCCATGGGTATCGGAGCTGTCCTGGGCATGTTCTTCGGCGTGGTGGTGGTCACCTTCCGGGCTCCCCAAGGCATCGCCGGCATCGGTTTGCAAATGTTCGGAGTCGGTACGGCCGGAACCCTCTTCAGGCATTTCATCGGGGGCACCCAAAGCGTGCAGGGCATCCCGACAGCCCCGATTCCCGGTTTATCGGAAATCCCTGTACTGGGGACGTTGTTCTTTAGCCACAACCCGATGGTGTATGCTGCGTTCCTGTTGGTTCCCCTGCTGTGGTATGTGTTGTTCAAAACCCCGTGGGGACTCAAGGTCCGGGCGGTCGGCACCCATCCGCGGGCAGCCGACTCGATCGGCATCAACGTGAACAAGGTCCGTTTCCAAGCCCTGGCGCTGGGCGGAGCGCTGGCTGGATTGGCGGGGGCTTATCTGTCATTGTGCCAAGCCAAGATGTTCAGTGACGAAATTATCGCCGGACGCGGCTTCATCGCCGTTGCGTTGGTCTATTTCGGCCATTGGCATCCGGTCAAGATCATGGGCGGGGCGCTGCTGTTCAGTCTGGCCCAATCGTTGCAGTTGGCCATCCAAGGACAGGGGATCGACTTCCCCTACGAATTTTTAGTCATGCTGCCCTATGTGATGGTCATCTTGGTGCTCACCCTGGCCCGAAAATCACAGCATATGAGCCCGGCTGCCCTAGGGAAACCATTCAACCGCGAGATGCGCACCTGAGTCAGATCTGCGTGAGTGAGAACCCTCCCGAACGAAGACCGTGGGCCAACGCCAAGCGGGCCACTTCTTCGTCGAGTTCGTCGACGCTCACCCGGGTGAGCGGCAATCCCATGTCTTCAATGGTCACATACAGCTTGTTGCCTTGCCGCCGTTGGAACCAGCCCGCCACGCACTGCCCATCGTAGAGGACCATGCCGGGGATGACGCCATTGGCTTTATAGAAATACTTGTACAGCTGCTTGCCTTGGACGATGAAGGAACGGTCGTCCTGTTGAATCCATGGATCGTTCGGCCCGAGCAGGCGCAAACCATCGGGAATGGGATGATGGCCCAAGGTCATGGCATCCTGTTCAAGCATCCAACCGCTTGCATTGTCCCAAGCGACCTCGACCAAACGTTCAAGCAGCGGTTCCCACATCCGCCGGGCTTGAGGCAGGCCGACTCCCGCCCAGCGGGCGAAGCCCTCCTCGGTCGCCGGTCCGTAGCAATGAAGGTACCGTGCCACCAATTCTTCCGAAGCCGCTTGGTCGGAGGCCCGTGAAGGAGCAGGATACTTCTTGCCAAAAAAATCGGCGGTGAGCCGGTACGAACGCGCTTTGGCATTGCCCGCTTGCGGCATCATGCACAACAAGCCCTCCAAGCAGAGCAGGGGCAACAGGAAGCGCACCACTGCTTCCCCAAGGGTTTGGTTGACGGCGAATCCGCTTGGCCAGCGCCATGTCTGCCGCCTTGAGGGATCCAGGCCTCCCTCGATTTGCCTGGCCAACTCCAACCCAAGCTGGTCTTTGGTCAGCTCCCTTCCCCTCAAGACCGCCGGCAGCTCGTCGCGCACATGGTCAAGCAACGGGAATATCCCGCAATCGAGTGCTACCAACAGCTGCTGGACACCCTTGACAAAGAACAGCAACTCTTCTTCACCGGATGGCAACAAGCCCCGGGTGAACACCGGGGCATCGCTCCGGGGAAATATTCGGATGGCTTGGCGCAGGCTCATCGTCTGGGCCAATGTCTTTTCTTTCAGGAAGGCCTGTTCGACCCGTTTGATTGAAACCGAGTCGAGCCGGGCACTGAACGAACTCAATGCGGCCCAAGGCGAGGGATTCTTGAAGCCGACTGCACCGCACACCTCGACCAGCTTGCCGGTATGGCTTCGGCAGGCCAGATGGTGGGCTGTCAGCCTGTACGCTACGATATCCTTTTGCGTTGTCTGGAAACACGCAATCATACCCAGCAGACCTCGCATGTGCATCATCGCCCGGATTGCACCAAATTGCAACAATGAAACCGGAAATCAATTGACAAATCGGACCACTCGGCTACAATTCATGGTGAAATGATGGTATCACAGTCAGTTGCATCTTCGACACTCCAAGCGGGATGCAAATACTAAGCGGCTATTCATTGTCCACCGACTGCATGAACGCCGTCAATGGATACGAAGCCTTGACTCGGCCGACAGAGCAGACGGTAACGCTTGTTGTCGAGGGGGCCCTCCTGTGTACTCGTTTCTCGTGAACAACCGCCACATCCATACGGACAAGGACATGTCGCTGTTACGGTTCCTGCGCGATGAGCTGCACCTGAAAGGAACCAAGGATGGTTGCAGCGAGGGAGCCTGCGGGACATGCACTGTCGTCATCGACGGCAAAGCGCTCAAAGCATGCACGCAACGTACCGGAAAACTGCTGGGGAAATCCATCATCACCATCGAAGGTTTGTCCAACCGTGAGCGGGCGGTCTATTCCTATTGCTTCGCCGAAGCCGGTGCCGTCCAATGCGGCTTTTGCACTCCCGGTATGGTCATGGCCACCAAAGCGTTGCTCGACGGTAATCCGAATCCGACTGCAAAACACATCAGGACGGCACTCAGGGGCAACATCTGCCGCTGCACCGGGTATGTGAAGATTGAACAGGCCATCCTGATGGCGGCAAAATTCTTCCGGGACGACCTGCCGATACCCGACTTTTCCCATGACGCCCGGTTGTCGAGCCGTTTTACCCGTATCGATGCAGTAGCCAAGATACTCGGGACTGGTTTGTACGCCGACGACCTGGAATTCCCAGGTATGATTTACGCCAAAGCCCTCCGCAGTGCTCATCCGAGAGCCATCGTGGAACAGATCGACCTGTCCGAGGCTTTGGCCCACCCGCAAACGGTCCGCATCCTTACCGCTGCCGATGTCCCGAACAATACAATCGGCCATCTCAAGCAGGATTGGGACGTCATGATTCCCGTTGGCGGCACCACCCGCTACATCGGCGACGCTCTAGCGCTTGTCGCGACGCGCACCAGCGCCGCTTTGGATGAAGTGCTGGGCTTGATCAAAGTCCGTTATACTGTATTGGAAAGCATCACGACGACCAAACGGGCCATGGAGGCCGATGCTCCCAGAATCCACGAGGATGGCAACATCTTGGCGGTAGAACGCCTCAAGCGCGGGGATGCCGAAACCGCCCTCGCAGCAGCAGCCCATGTGGTGACCTATACCTACCGCACCGGAGCGACCGAACATGCTTTCATGGAACCGGAATGTGCCGTCGCCCTTCCCGAAGGTGATGGTGTGTTGGTCCATACCGCATCCCAGTCGGTGTATGACGAACAACGGGAAATCGCCCATATGCTGGCGGTCGATCCACAGCGCATCCACTGCCGCTCCATGCTCGTTGGCGGTGGATTCGGTGGCAAAGAGGACATGAGCGTCCAACATCATGCCGCCTTGATGGCCTGGCACACCAAGCTTCCCGTCAAGGTGAAATTCTCACGCCAAGAGAGCATCGACATCCATCCCAAACGCCATCCCATGGAGATGACCGTCACCACCGCCTGTGACGAGCATGGCATGCTCACCGCCATGAAAGCCCGCATCATCGCCGATACGGGTGCGTACGCCTCGCTGGGCCAACCGGTCTTGCAACGGGCCTGCACGCATGCCGCTGGACCTTACAATTACCAAAACATCGATATTGAAGGGATGGCCGTGTACACCAACAATGTGCCGGCCGGAGCGTTCAGGGGCTTCGGGGTGACCCAAAGCTGCTTTGCCATCGAGAGCAATATCAATGCCTTGGCAGCCAAGACGGGTCTTTCACCGTGGGAAATCCGTTTCAGGAACGCCATCAGGCCGGGTCAAACCCTCCCCAATGGACAGATAGCCGACACCAGCTTCGCATTGGACAAGTGCCTGTTGGCTGTCAAGCCAGCCTTCGAAAAGCACGGAAGAACCGGTATCGCTTGCGGTTTCAAGAACAGCGGTTTCGGGGTGGGCGTAAAGGACACCGGCCGTTGTACGCTGTCGGTCGAGCACGGTACAGTCCATGTGCGTACCTCGGCCGCCTGCATGGGACAAGGGCTTGCCACCGTGTGTTTGCAATTGGTGTGCCAAACCACTTCACTGAGTCCCGACTTGATTGTGTGTGAACCGCCGGACACCCGCCGCACTCCCGATGCCGGCACGAGCACGGCCTCGCGTCAAACAGTGATCACCGGCGAGGCCACCAGGTTAGCAGCTGTAAAACTTGCCCAAGACCTGCACGAGGCCGATGGAGTCTTGCAGCGACTCGAAGGCAGGATATACTCGGGAGAATTTAGCGCGACCACCGATCCGATGGGCAGCCCCAAGCCAAACCCGGTCAGCCATATCGCCTATAGCTTCTCAGCCCAAGTGGTCTCGCTCGATGAGACCGGCAAGGTCGACAAGGTCACCGCCGCATGCGATGTGGGGACCGTCGTCAATCCGACCATGGTCGAAGGGCAAGTGGAAGGGGGCGTGACGATGGGCCTCGGTTACGCATTGACCGAGCGTTATCCGATTGTCGATGGTCGTCCTCAAGTCAAGTACGCGACATTGGGATTGTTCAAGGCCAACGAGGCTCCACCGATCGAGACGGTGTTGGTGGACAGCGGGATTCCCAATCCACAGACCTACGGTGCCAAAGGCATCGGGGAGTTGAGCACCATCCCGACCGCCCCGGCCGTCCAGAATGCCTATTGGCGGTTCGACGGGAAGTTCAGGACCTCATTGCCACTGGAACACACCGCTTACCGTCCATAAGGCGGGTGATCACGAGAGGGTAATCTGGTCGATCTTCTCCAGTTCAGCGGTGCTGAAGGCGCGGTTGGAGCCCAATGCCTCGATATTCTGCCGCAATTGTCCGATGCTGCTCGCACCGATGAGTACCGAGGTGACCCGGGTATCCTTGAGCAACCAAGCGATGGCCATCTGGGCCAACGTCTGTCCGCGCGAAACGGCGATGTCGTTGAGTGCGTTCAGCTTGGCGACCAACTCGGATGTGATCTGTTCCTTGCGTAAAAAACGGGCATGGGTGGGCCGCGAACCGGCTGGGATGTTCCCATTCAGGTATTTGTCGGTCAGCAATCCTTGCGCCAGCGGGGAAAAACAGATGGCCCCCATGCCGGCCGGGCCGATGGCGTCCAAGAGGTGTTCGCGTTCGACCCAGCGGTCGAGCATCGAGTAGCGCACCTGGTTGAGGACGAACGGACACCCCAAGGACTTGAGGATCCTGATGGCCTCGACTGCTTCAGCGGGGTGGTAGTTGGAGATACCGGCATAGAGAGCCTTGCCGGAGCGGACCAGCTGGGCCAACGCCCCCATGGTCTCCTCCAGCGGTGTGGCTGGATCGGGCCGATGGTGGTAAAAGATGTCGAGGTATTCCAAGCCCATCCGCTTGAGGCTCTGGTCGCACGAGGCGATCAGGTGTTTGCGGCTTCCCCACTCCCCGTACGGGCCATTCCACATCAGGTAGCCGGCTTTGGATGAGATGACCAGCTCATCGCGATACGGGCGCAAATTGTTCGCCACGATCGTGCCGAACCGTTGTTCGGCTGCGCCTGGAGGAGGACCATAATTATTGGCCAAGTCAAAGTGGGTGATGCCGTTATCGAAAGCTTCCAGCACGATCGAACAGGTGCTGGCGTCATCGGCTTGAGCACCGAAGTTCAACCACAACCCCAACGACAGCTCGGGCAGGCGCAGACCGCTTGATCCACAGCGACGGTACGTCATCGAGCCATATCGTCCGTCCCGGGCTTGCCAATCATCCATGGGAGACCTCCTTGTCCGCTCCTTCGCGGGCGACGGTGAACAATGCCACCAATGCATCCTCGACGGTACGGTCGCGATGGCGCACGACCGAACGCAAAGCCTGTTCTGTGCGCGGCACATGCTTGGCCAGCTCGATCAGCTTGCTTTTCTCCAACACCCGTACTGCCGGAACATTCAAATTGCGCGCCAACATGTCGCGGCTTTCGAAGAACCAGCGGAGATGGGTCTTCTGTTCCTGTGTTAAATAACGGTAACCATCGAGTTTTTCATAACCCGGGCGTTCCGGGCCTTTCGGCAATGCCGCCTTCTCTTGAGCCGCCAGGACTTGGCCCATCAAGTTTCGTGAGCCAGCCTCTTGCAACAAGGCTTCCTTCAATTCAAACAGATCCTCCACATCGGCCAAGGCGTACTCGATCAAGCGGGGATGCAGCGGGCGTACCATCCAATTGGCGGTTTGGTTTCTCTTTTTGCCGGTAGCCGCTTCGTGCCCGAGGCTGCGGCTTTTCAGTCCATCCAGGTTTCCAGTGAAACCCAACACCATGGCACTCAGACGAACATCGTGCACAGCGGCGATCTGGATGTTGTATTGCTTGCGGGCCAATGCGGCATCGCTGGCGCTATCGAACATGATCTTCTCAATGGAAGGCTCTTCTAAAAAGCGCCGCAACGCATCCGCGCTCACCTTGAACGGATCGATGATGAAGAACTCCTGCCGGTCGAACAGCTGGATGAGGCAAAGATGTTCGCCATAGACATGCAGGTTGAATTCACCTTCGAAATCCATCGCGACAGCTGGTTTCGGCTGTCTTTTCCACAAAGCCGTTTGGTTATCAAGGAGGTCGTCGCT
>CAZJAK010000043.1:0-20747 GCA_964543935.1 uncultured Spirochaetaceae bacterium | reverse complement strand
GATGCTTTCGACGTTGTGCACATGCACATAGTCGCCAACCGCAATCGGTTGAGAAGCCATGCCGATTTCTTCCCCGTACTTGGTGACTTGAGCACCGCTCGCTATCGTCGCGATGGCAAACTTGTGGCCATAGGGGATGTCTTGGCGCACATTCACTTCAAATGACACACCGTGCTTGTCGAAGACCAACACGGTCGAACCTGCTTGCACCGTGTCGAACACGGAGGCGACATTATCGTCGTCATGCAGTTTGATTGCCTTAACCATTCTTCTTTCTCCTCGGTATCACGGCCACCCCGTCGGGGATGACTGTCGCCGTCGCGTGGTCTCCCACCAATTTTTTTGCTTGTTCCCAAGCCTCTTGCGGCGAAGAAGCTGCTATGAAACCCATGTTGGTCACGGTTTCAACCGGTAAGCCAGAGACCAAAATAATTGTATGTTTCAACATCGCTTGGGAGAAACGTTGGACACACCACTGTTCCGAAATCGTCTCTTCAGGCTTTTGGGCAAGCAGAATCTCCATCCGGCTTGCAGCATCCCCTTCCAACATCATCCGGCCGAAATTCTCCCCACCAAGCCCGTCGCGGCAGGCCGCTACCAACACCACCACGCTGCCCTCTTTGACACAGGCCAATGCCGAAGCAAGACCTTTCGGGCATTGATACAGGTTCTGATCCAGCGGATAGCCGCCGTTGGTGGTGAACACCACATCGGCCTCAACCGGATCGACACCATTGGATTCCATCAACGCCGCGCAACCTGCGCGGTGGGCGGCATCGACATCACCGGCAAACGCTTTATGGATCTGTTTCTTTTCATCGACCAGCACATTGAGGATGAACGCCAATTTGGCCTTGCGGGCAGCGACGATCATGTCCTCATGAATGGGATTGCCATCAAGCACACCGGTGGTCGAACGGGGATCTTGGATAGCTTGTGCACTATGGTTGATGTTGACGCAATCCATGCTGGCGATTCCCGGAAGAACGCTCTTGCGTCCTCCAGAAAATCCGGCAAAGAAGTGGGGTTCGATGAATCCTTCCGCAACCAGTAGATCGGATTCGACCGCGATGCGGTTGATCTCGCATTTGCTCCCCGAAGGCAGTGTTCCCAGATCGACCAAGTTGGCTTGGTCCAATGGATCGTGGTTCACTATTCGCTCGGAGGCGACTAGCGTTGCCCCAAATTTTGCAACCATCTCGTCATGGGTCATACCGCGGTGTAAACCGGTGGCTACCACGATGGTGATGTCAGCCTGGGGATTACCTTGCCTGATTTCATCAAGCAACAACGGAAGGGTGATGGCACTTGGCAACGATCGGGTATGGTCGCTGGTGATGACGGTCACGGTCTTGGTATGTCTGGAAAGTTCACGCAACCGCGCTGTCCCGATCGGGTGTGCAAGGGCTTGTACGACGAGCGACCGTCCGTTTTCTAGCACGGCTTCGTCGGCAGCAGTAAACGCCGGTCTGATGACAGCCTTCAACGCGTGGTCGGGCAAGCTTAGCGATACAAATCCGTTATCATAGGGCAGTTCGATGGTCTTGTGCACGTGGTACTCCGTGGATAATGTATACATTGTACATTATCCACTGCTTTGCACTCCTGTCAACCCAAAAATTGCTGGACATGATGAAAAAACTGACTATCCCAGTCAGCAATTCAAAACAAGAGGTGATGATCCCTTATTCTTCGATGGCAGGGGAGTTGTTGCGAAGATACGCCACAATCTCATTTTTCGCCAATGTCAGGTGGCTTTCGCAGCGTTGGACGGCAAGATGGGCGTCTTTGGCCCGAATGGCGTCGATGATGCCGGTGTGCTCGTCGATAGAAGCTTGGAAACGCTCCTTGCTTTTCAACGAAATCACCCTGAACGGCGTAACGAGCACACTGATGCGGTGGAGGGTTTCGAACACCATGTCGTTCCCCGCTGCTTCGACGAGGAATGTGTGGAACTTGGTGTCCACCTCCACATAACGCAACAGTTGGTCATAGGTACAACATTCCATGAACTGACGCGAGAATTCGGCTAGGGTACGGTCGATCTCGGGATTCAACCTGGCCACGACCTTCTCGATGGCATAACGCTCGAGCATGACGCGAAACTCATAGGTATCTAAAATCTCTTTCTCGGAAAGACGGCGGACCTTGACCGACTTGTTGGGAATGCTTTCGAGCAATCCTTCCCCGATGAGTTCGTTGATCGCACTGCGCACGGGCGAACGGCTTACATTGAGGTCTTTTGCAATCTGTACTTCCTGGATACGGTCACCCGGTTTGAGCTGTTCGTTGAGAATGCTCTCTTTAATGACCTGGTAGACCTGTTCCTTGATGGTGAGCAATACCTTTCCAGTACGTGCCTGCATGCTTGTAAATTACTCCCATTCACCTGTGCAATGCAATATCTGAGGTTACTTATGTACGTACAAGCTGCTGGCGGCGTGCTTCATAGAGCAGGATGCCGGCTGCGACCGAGACATTGAGCGAGTCGATGTGGCCGTTGGTGGGAATGGAGACGATGTGGTCGCAGGATTTTGCCACCAACTGGCTCAGACCATCACCTTCCGAACCCATCACGATGACAGTCCGCTTGGGGAACACCACCGACGGCAAGGCCTCTCCGGCCATGTCGGCGCCATACACCCAAAAACCATGCTCTTTGAGAATCTCGATCTCGCGCACCAAGTTCACCACCGTGGCTGTCGGCACATACTGCGACGCACCCGAGGATATGCGGGCTACGGTGGCATCGGCTTGGGCGCTGCGCCGTTCGGGCACGACCACCAAGTCGACGGAGAACTGGTCGGCGCTGCGCATGATCGCCCCGAGATTCTGCACATCGGTGATGCCGTCGAGCATGAGGACCACCGCCCCCTGCCCCTCTTGCAATCCTTTGGCAAAATCCTTGACCGTCACTGCTTTCACCGCCATGCGCCGCTCTCGGGAGGTTTCTTGGATTTCCAACATCGCCCCGCGATGGTCGACATCGGGGACCATGCGGTCCAGCTCCACCTTGGCAATCTTGCGCACGACGACTTTCCCGCCCGCCGCCTTGGCCAGACTTTCCAGTCGTTCGTTGCGTCTCTCACTGTTACGGCACAAAAACAGCACCGAACCAGCCGGTGCTTGTTTGAGGGCCTCCTCGATGGCATGGTAGCCCGTTATCCGGTTCGCCATGGAATCTCCTATTCGCTGAACGGTATCGGTTCGGGTGCGCTCTCTTCGCCCAGCACAGCCGCCAGTTGTTGTAGAAGCGCCTTGGCTTCACGGTTGAGCTTCTTGGGCACCTGGATGGCCAACTTGATGTATTGATCCCCGCGTTGGTCGAACGATCCTTTCAAAGCGGGCACACCTTTGTTGCGCAGCCGCAAAACCTTGCCGTTTTGCGTTCCAGGGGGGATGGCCACCTTGACCTTCACGTCATCGATGGTCATGACCTCGATCTCGGCCCCCAAAGCCGCTTGGGTGATCGAGATGGGAATCTGACAATACAAATCGTTGCCTGAACGTTCGAAATGGGGATGGGGGCGCACGTTCACATAAACATACAAATCCCCAGCCGGACCGCCATTGGGGCCGGCATCACCTTGGCCGGACAAAGAGATGCGGTTGCCCGTGTCGACCCCGGCCGGAATGGTCACCTTCAATTTTTGTTGCTTGCGCTTCAAACCGGTACCGTGGCATTCTGGACACGGATTCTCCACCACATAACCTTCCCCGTTGCAGGTCGGACAGGTGGAAGCAATCGAGAAGAAACCCGAATTGCGCCGAACTTGACCGGCACCGCTGCAGGTCGGGCACACCTTGCGGCCCGAGCCGCCTTTCACGCCCGAGCCGTCACATGTGGAGCAATGGATCTGATGAGTGTAGGAGACATCGACTTTTGTGCCGAAAACGGCCTCTTTGAAGTCGATCTCGACATCGTAACGGAGGCTAGAGCCAACAGCCGGACCCCGTTGTCCGCCACTGCGGCCCGAGCGCATGCCACCCCCGAAGAACGATTCGAAGATGTCGGAGAAGCCCCCTCCTCCAAACAAATCGCCGAAATCGCGGTATACGTTGGAATAGTTTTGTGAACCATTCGCATCGACACCGGCAAAGCCGAATTGATCGTAGGCTTGGCGTTTTTGTTCGTCGCTGAGTACCTCGTAGGCTTCGCTGGCCTCTTTGAAACGGTCCTCGGCAGCTTTGTCGCCCGGATTTTTATCCGGGTGGTTGGCGACGGCCAACTTGCGGTATGCTTTCTTGATTTCGTCTATGGAGGCCCCTTTCGGGACCCCCAAGACTTCGTAATAATCCCGTTTCGCCACGGTACGGTTCTTCCTTCGGACGACAGAGATCAGTCGACCACTTCGTAGTCGGCGTCCTCGACTCCGTCATCCTTCTTCGCACCGGTTCCCGCGTTACCCGGCTGTTTCGCCCCGTCCGCTCCGGCCGACTGCTGTTGCGATGCCGTCGATTTATAGACTTCCTCGGCGAGCTTGTAAGCCGCTTGTTGGAGAGCCTCGACCTTTGCCTTGATGGCAGCCGGTTCACCGTTGGTCATGACGTTCTTGAGGTCGGCCATGGCGCTCTCAATCTTGGCCTTGTCGCCGGCCGAGATCTTGTCCCCGTACTCCTTCAACGACTTTTCGGTCGAATAGATCATGCTGTCGGCTTCATTGCGCACCTCGATCCGCTCACGCTCGCGCTTGTCTTCCTCGGCGTGCAACTCGGCTTCCTTGACCATCTTGTCAATATCCTTGTCTGAGAGGCCCGAAGAGGATTCGATGCGGATCTTCTGCTCCTTGCCGGTCCCCAAGTCCTTGGCGCTGACATGGACGATACCGTTGGCATCGATGTCGAAGGTGACCTCGATCTGCGGTACGCCCCGCGGAGCTGCCGGGATACCCACCAAGTCGAACTTGCCGAGGGTCCGGTTCTGGCTGGCCATCTCGCGTTCACCTTGCAGAACGTGGATGGACACTGCCGTCTGCCCGTCGGCTGCCGTTGAGAAAATCTGGCTCTTGCGGGTGGGGATGGTGGTGTTGCGTTCGATGAGCTTGGTCGAAATACCGCCCAACGTCTCGATCCCCAACGAAAGCGGAGTCACATCGAGCAAGAGCACGTCCTTGACGTCTCCACCGAGAATGCCGCCTTGGATGGAAGCTCCCATGGCCACGACCTCGTCCGGGTTGACCCCCTTGTGGGGCTCCTTCTGGAAAATTTCCTTGACGATGGCTTGTACGGCCGGGATACGGGTGCTTCCACCGACCAGAATGACCTCGTCGATGTCCTTGGGCGACAGCCCGGCATCCTTGAGGGCGTTCAAGCAGGGCTTGCGGCTGCGCTCGATCAAATCGGCGACCATCTGCTCAAAACGGGCCCGCGACAGGTTCATCTGCAAATGCTTGGGACCGGAGGCGTCGGCGGTGATGTACGGCAGGTTGATCGAGGTATCCTTGGTGCTGGACAGCTCGATCTTGGCTTTCTCGGCCGCCTCTTTGAGGCGCTGCAAGGCCATCTTGTCCTTGGACAAATCGATTCCGGTCTCTTGCCTGAAGCCGTCGACCATCCATTCGATGACACGCTGGTCGAAATCGTCGCCGCCCAAGTGGGTGTCCCCGTTGGTCGATTTGACTTCGAACACACCATCACCGAGCTCGAGGATGGAGATATCGAAGGTGCCGCCGCCCAAGTCGTACACGGCGATCTTCTCTTCCTTGCTGGTATCCTTGCCGAACCCGTATGCCAACGCGGCGGCCGTGGGTTCGTTCACGATGCGCTTTACTTCCAAGCCAGCGATCTTACCGGCATCCTTGGTGGCTTGGCGCTGGGAATCGTTGAAGTACGCGGGTACTGTGATGACCGCCTCGACAACCTCCTCACCCAAATAATCCTCGGCCGTCTTCTTCATTTTCTGCAAGATGGCTGCCGAAATTTCCTGGGGGGTGTATTCCTTGCCGCGGATTGAGACACGCACTTCGTCAGCCGGTCCGGAGATGACTTTATACGAGACCCGCGCCGTCTCGGCGGGGACCTCGGTGAAACGCCGGCCCATGAACCGTTTGATCGAATACACGGTGTTCTCAGCGTTGGTTATGATTTGGTTTTTGGCCGGTTGCCCGACCAGGCGCTCGCCCTTGGCGGTGAAGCCAACGATGGACGGAGTCGTCCTCTGTCCTTCGGAGTTTGGAATGACGAACGGTTCGCCATGCTCCATGACAGAGACGCACGAGTTCGTCGTCCCTAAGTCTATCCCGATTATTCTAGCCATATCTTATCTCCTTGATTCAGATGCGCACGCAGATGTATACAAATTCACCGCCCAACGACACCACCGGGCATCGTCAGCGGCATGGACCGCAATCATGCTAGAGGGGTTTTCCCACCTTGACCTTCGCAGTCCTCAAAACCCTGTCATGAAGATAATACCCCTTCTGCAATTCGGCAAGGACGGTATCATGCTCAAACTGCTCTCCTTGCTCCAGCATGCACGCTTCATGATCGTGCGGGGAAAATTCCTTTCCAACCGGATTCTCCATGACCTTCAAACCCCAATTCTTGTCAAGCATGCCCATCAGCTGGGCTTGGATGAGCTTGACGCCTTCAACATAACTGGTCAAATCCACACCGGGCGTAGCGGCGGCCACAGCCCGGTCGAAATCGTCAAGGATCGGGATGAGGTCGTTTATCAGCCGTTCGTTGGCAAACAGCACGGCATTGTCTTTTTCGCGAACCAACCGTTTGCGATAATTGTCCATGTCGGCCAATTTGCGGACGAACTGGTCCTTCTCAGTTTCCAATTCCTTGGCCAAACGGGTCACTTCGGCTTCCAACGCGGCCATCTTGGCCTGCATGAGAAGCGCTTCATCGGCGGCGTTGGTATCTTGCCCGGAGACTTGCTCCTCGGTCTTTTTCACATCTTGTTCTTGATTGAGGATCGTCTCCTCGTTATTAGCCTTATTCGTCTCTTTTTTGCTCATGACAGCTCCACAGGAAATGATAATTGGTATCCGGTATCGAGCGATCCTGTGATTTCATGCATGGATGAACGGACCACCACCGGGGAAGTCCCGTCAAACATACTCATCCCAAGGACAGAGCGTCAAGGCATAACTGTCGGCACACCGAAAAAGACAATTGAACTTTTCTTGCCGTATGCCCCATCATTGACCGATGCGCAGCGCCGCTCCGATGAATTCACGGAACAACGGGTGGCAACGGTTCGGACGGCTCTTGAACTCAGGATGGTACTGGACTCCGACGAACCACGGGTGACCGGGCAGTTCGACCGCCTCGACCAACAACCCGTCGGGGGACAAGCCCGAAAAACGCATTCCCGCTTTCTCCACCATGGTCCGATACGCATTGTTGAATTCATAACGGTGCCGGTGCCGTTCGTCGATACGGTGACTGCGGTAAGCTTGGTACATACGGGAATCCTCATCGGCTATCACGCACGGGTAACTTCCCAAGCGCATCGTACCGCCCTTCTCCACCCCTTTCTGATCAGGCATGAGATCCACCACCGCATGGGCGATGTCTGCATTCCATTCCGAACTGCCCGCCAGAGGCAGGCCGACTACATTGCGGGCAAACTCGCTCACCGCGCACTGCATGCCCAAGCACAAGCCCAAAAACGGGATGCCGTGAAGCCTGGCATGGCGGATCGCCATGATCTTGCCCTCGATGCCACGCAAACCGAATCCTCCGGGGACCACGATCCCTTGGGCGCCCGAAAACAACGAGTCCATCGCATCGGGTGTGGCTTGCTCGACCTCTTCGGCATCCAAACGGACCAGGTCTATCTTGGCTTTATGGTAGAATCCGGCGTGGTTCAACGCCTCCACGACGCTCAAATAGGCATCCGCTAATTCCACATACTTGCCGACCAGGACAATCCGCACGCTTGTCTCGGGATGCCGTCTTGACTCGACCATGGCATGCCACGTTTCCATGTGCCGTTCTGGAGCCGGCAAACCAAGTTTCTCAAGGACCAATGCATCCAAGTCCTGCCGTTCGAACAGCATCGGAACCTCGTAGATCGACGGCATGTCGGGATTGGGGATGACGGCGCTTTTTTCCACATCGCAGAACATGGCGATCTTCTCATCCATGCCCGGCGGCATGGGCCGGTCGGACCGGCAGATGATGAAATCTGGTTGGATGCCGATGCCGCGCAGTTCCTTGACCGAATGCTGGGTGGGCTTAGTCTTAAGTTCCCCCGCCGCGGCAATGTAGGGGACCAGCGTCACATGCAAGTAAAGCGTGTCTTGTTTGCCCAAGTCCCGCCGCAGCTGCCTGATGGCCTCCAGGAATGGTTGGCTCTCGATGTCGCCGACAGTCCCACCAATTTCGACCAGTACGATGTCGGCTTTGGTTTGCTCTGCCAGCGAGAGAAGCCGGTGCTTGATCTCATTGGTGATGTGGGGGATCACCTGCACCGTAGCACCGAGATAAGCCCCTTGGCGCTCTTTCTGGATGACCGACCAATAAATCTTCCCGGCGGTCACATTGTTCGGCTTACCGATCGCTATGTCGAGGAACCGTTCGTAATGGCCCAAATCCAAATCGGTCTCGGCTCCATCGTCGGTGACGAACACCTCGCCATGTTGGTAGGGACTCATGGTTCCGGGATCGAAATTGATGTACGGATCGAACTTCAGCACCGTAACATTGAGATTGCGGCTTTTGAGCAGACAGCCCAACGAGGCTGCCGTGATTCCTTTGCCCAACGAGGAAACCACACCACCCGTGACGAAAATGAATTTTGCCATGATTGTACCTGCCACCAGAGGGTCGAACGAATGCAACGGCAGGTTTTTTGGAGAGAAGACCGTCTACCGCTGCGCCTCGCACCGGTACGTCGGCAAAGGTTTTCCGTAGGAAGCGCATGCCAACGATTCCCCGGTACGCCGGGAATGTAGCATGCCGCCACAGTGCTGTACAAGATGACTCAACGATATTTTGAAAGAAATATCAGATCGTGTGCCCGTCCTCTTCATCGAGGTCGATTTCTTGTTCGCCATCTTCAAGCTCGTCGACAGCGGCAACCCGTTCGATCTTTTCAGTAGGCTTGGTCTTGGGAGACTCCTCCCGAGGTTCCAAAGGTGGATTTTCATCAAGTAGCGGTTGGCCATCCTCTTCGTCGTAATCGTCGATTTGGTCGGGATAAGCGCTCTCGGGTTCATCAAGGTCCTGATAATCGTACTGGTCTTCTTCCTCTTCGTCATCCTCGGCCAGTTCATCGGAGAGGTAGTCTTCGAGTTCCTCCTGCAAGTCTTGGTCGAATTCAGCATTGAACAACAGCTCGTCGCTGTACTCTTCCAACTCATCCGGCTCGACGGTCTCGGCAACAGGCTCTGGCACTTGTTCGGCACCGGTTTGGTTGTTCGCTATGAGCACGGCCTCGATCGCCCGATTTTCCACCTCGGTCAAGACCTGTTGCTTGTGTTGCAACTCCTGCTCGACATCGGAAAAACGTTCGTGCAATTGATCAAGCTCTGTTCTGGCCCGTTCCATCTCATCGTTGGTCGCCTGCTGCTCTTGCTGCAAATCATTGGCTTTGGCGGTCATGGCGGCAATCTGGAGCTCCATCTCTTGGCGGCGACGGCTCAAATCCTCCAGCAATGTGGCGCGGCTTTCGAGATCGTCGCGCCGCTCGTCGAGGGCGTTGCTCAACGAAGCAATCGTCTCCGAAGAAGTCGCGCTCAGACGGGCCACGACATCCTCGAGCAAAGCAGTGCGAGAATTCAGCTCACCCAAGAAGGCTTGCACCGTCGTGATCATGGTCTGGAAAGACAAGTCGGTATGGGACATGGCCGACTCCAGTAGCGAATCCACCCGCGTCTTGGCCTCGGCGATCGAGGCCTCCATCTCTTGCCCCAACCGCAACCGTTGGTCGCTCACCAAGCGCTCGAAGGAGGTCTGTTGTTCCTCCATGGTATGCGTGGCGATGGCGAGTTGCTTCATGAAGCTGTCGATGACGGTCCTGACCTGCTCGACCTTGGCCACCTCCTGCTTGACTTGGACTGTCCTCATCTCCGCTTGTTCGGTCATGACTGACAGCTGACCCATCACTTCGTGGTAATAAGTCAGCGTTTTCTGCAACTCCTCAAGGTCTTGGGAATGGTCTTGGATATCTTTCTGTTGGTGCAACAATCGCTCGACCAAACCGGTGACCTCTTGTTGCTTTTTGGCCATGGTCTCTTCGGCCGACTCGGCTATCATCTTGAAATGTTCGATCGATTGGTTGATCGCTGCTTGATGTTGGGCGACATAGGTCTTCACTTTATCGAGCCGCAGGTTCTTGCGGTCTTCAGAGCGCAACGCGAAGATGACGATCATCGAGATGGCGAACAATGCGATCGATACGGCAACGGGCAACCAGGTAAGTAATCCTTCCATCATGTGCCCCCCTTGGGCAATCGTTCCAACCAAAGGATGAGTTCATGATAATCGCTGAAGACGGCGCTTGCCAACGGAAATCGTCGCTCTGCCCGTTTTCGGCTACCCGCACTGCGGGCGCTCGGGACAATGAGACAGGCTTGCATGCCTGCATGCACCGCCCCGACGACATCCTTTGTATAGCTGTCGCCGAGATAGAGCACCTCCCGCTGCGGTAAGCCCAGTCGATTGCACAGCAACTCGAACGGGGCCCGATGCGGCTTGAGATAGCCTGAATCTTCGGAACACAGCGCACAATCCACCAAGTCGGCCACGCCCAGCAATTCCAACTTGCGGCCGATCGGGAAATCGGAGAGGACCCCGATGGAAAAACCCAACCGTTTGACGCACATGAACGCTTCGCGCACCCGCGGGTATGGCGTAAGACGCAAACCGGGATTCTCCCAACTATCGTAAAACTGGCGCTGGATGCGGCTGCACATGGTGGCGACCGAGTGTTCATCAACTTGTCGCCCCATCGCTTCCAAGATTGAACTGGCTTGGCGGCGGCGGAAGCCTTGCTGCGTCGCCGGGATCGTGACAGTCGCATCTTGGTGGCGTACCTCAGCCCTGAAACGGCTGTAACGGTAAGCTAATAGCGGGGATGGCAATGAAAGCGACACCAGATGGCGGTTCAACCGGCTTTTAGGATAGAGCGTGCCGTCGATGTCGAAGCAGATAGCCTTCACAAGCGTTTCTCCGGGGAGTTCCTGCTGCGCTCCTTGAGGTCGACCTCGATCGGGATGTTGGTGAAACCAAGATCGCGCCGGATGGCGTTTTTCAGATACTGCAGGTAACCGGCCGGGAAACCGTTCTTTCTGTTGACGAACAGCAGGAACTTCACCGGGGCGGCGCTCACTTGGGTCCCATAAAGCACCTTGTAATACCCGCTGGAACTCCTGGCTGGTTGATAGGCATCCGACCAAGCCCGCAACATGGCGTTGAACTGGGCGGTTTCGATCCGTTTGTTCAATTGCTTGTGGACCGCCCAGACGGTATCGAGCAATTTGGCCACATCGGTGCCCTCTTTGGCGCTGATAGGCACGATGGGAGCGAATGAGAGGATGGGGAACAAGAAGCGGGTGCGGTCCTTGATGGCTTCAAGACGGTTGGCCATCTTGGGCAACAAGTCGATCTTGTTGAGAACCAACACGATCCCTTTACCCTTGCGGACCACCAGTTGGGCGATTTTCTTGTCTTGGTCGACCAAGCCCGTCTCGGCATCCATCATCAAGACCACCACATCGGCTTCATCGATCGAGCCGATGGCGCGGTTGACCGAATAATACTCGACATCCTCCTCGACCTTGCTCTTGCGCCTGATGCCGGCCGTATCGAGGACGGTGAAGCGGCTTCCCTTGTAGGAGAAGCGCCCCGTGATCACGTCACGGGTCGTACCCGGGATATCGCTCACAATCGAGATCTCACGGCCTGTCAGGAAGTTCACCAAGGTCGACTTGCCGGTGTTGGGTTTCCCCAGCACAGCCAACCTGACAGTCGGTTCTTCTTCAGCGACCACCTGTGTCTCACCGAATTGCAAGACGTCGAGCAAGGCTTGCTCGAGAGCATCGATGCCCAAGCCGTGTGCCGACGAGATGGAGACGATGCGCCGGTACCCGTAGGAGTGGTAATTCCAGACCAAATCGTCCCTGACGGGATCATCCACCTTATTGACGGCCAAGACAACCTTCTCAGAATAGGGACGCAACTCTTTGGCCAGCATCTCATCCTCGGGGGTCGTCTCGGTACAGTCCATCAAAAAGATGATGGCATCGGCTTCTTTCAACAGAGCCAAGCTTTTCGCGCGGACTTGTGAATCCAAACCTTCCACATCAAGTTTGACACCCCCGCTGTCTACCAACAACACCGGATGATTTTCCAGCATCCAGCGTTCGGGGATCGGGTCGCGCGTCACTCCTGGCATGGAATCGGTGATTGCCCTGTGTTTTTTCACCAAACGGTTGAACAACGTCGACTTGCCGACATTGGGACGCCCGATGATGGCCACGACAGGAAGGCCCTGCTCATGCAGTGGTGAGATTTCCGAAACGTTCATGCATCCATTCCTTCACATACGTGTTGATTTTTTGATACGAGTCCATCTCCATGACGGTGCGGGCTAACCGGCGCGCATCGTCGAGGGAGACCGAACGGATGATGCTCTTGATTTCCAGCAGGCTTTGCGGGCTCATGCTGAATTCGTCGAGCCCTAGGCCGAGCAACAGGACACTGAAGAGGGGATCGCCGGCCATCTCGCCACACATACCCACGGGGATGCCGGCTTGATGGCCTTTCTCGATGACCGAAGAAACCAACCGCAACACCCCCGGATGGAACGGTTGGTACAGATAGGCGATCTTTTCATTGCCGCGGTCGACCGCAATGGTGTATTGGATGAGGTCGTTGGTCCCGATTGAGAAGAAGTCCACTTTAGGAGCGAGCAGGTCGGCGCACAATGCTGCCGAGGGTACTTCGATCATCGTACCCGTCTCGATGTCCTCGTCGAAGGGCACGCGGGCTTTCCAGCACTCTTCCTTGACCTGTTCCAACACCTCTAGCACATCCCCCAGCTCTTCCAACCCGCTGATCATGGGGAACATGATCTTGAGCGGTCCGTACGCCGACGCCCGCAACAATGCGCGCAACTGGATGCGGAAGATGTCCTTGCGGGCCAGGCAGAAACGGACCGCCCGCCATCCGAGGATGGGATTCTCCTCGCCGAAAGCATCCATGCCGGGAATCACCTTGTCGCCACCCACATCGATGGTCCTGATCGTGACCGGTCCCGAGTCGCCCATCCGTTCCACCACCGAGCGGTAAGCGTGGAACTGCTCCTCTTCGGAGGCTCCACCGGGTTTCATGAACAGGAATTCGGACCGGTACAATCCGACGCCCGCCCCCCCGTTCTCGATGACCGCATCAACCTCTTCGACTGTCTCCACATTGGCTTTCAATACGACCAGGTGGCCGTCTGTGGTGACGGCATCGAGTTTGGCCAGTTCCCGCAGTTGTTCTTCATGGGCGACCCATCGTCGGTAGCGTTGCTCCATCCGGGAAGCCGAGGCACTGGTGGGGCGCACCGCCACTTCGCCATGATTGCCGTCAACGATGACCTGCTCGCCCTCCTTGACCTTCTTGGTGATGCTTCCCAGACCGACCACGGTCGGAATCTGCAAGGCCCTGGCCAAGATGGCCACATGGCTGGTGCGGCCGCCACCGTTGAGGGCGATGGCTTTGACAAAAGCGGGATCCAGCGAAAGAGCCTCGGAAGGCAGCAAGGTGTCGGCGACGAGGACGACTGGTTCATGAAGCCCCACCAAATTTGGCCGTTGCTTGCCCAGCAAGCTTCTGATCACCCGCCATCCGATATCGTAGACATCGGCCCCGCGTTCCCGCAAGTTTTGGTCGACCGCTTGTTCCAGAGTCGCCAACAGGCTGGCCATGGTGGTCTCGACCGCCCACTCGGCGCACTTGTGGTCGATGGCGATTGCATCGCATACCGCTTTATTCATCTCGGGATCCCGCAGCATCATCTGATGGGCTTCGAGGATGGTGCGTTGGTCGTTCGACCTGGCATAGGGAAGCAATGCTGCCAACTCTTGCGTAACAGCATCGAGCGCATGCATGAACCGGGCAGTCTCGGCTGCCGTCTGAGAGGGATCGATGCCGCTGTGGGGAACAACCGGCTTTTCGTGCACATAGAGGAACGCTTTTCCAGTCCCGATACCGGCACTGGCGGCGATCCCTTTCAGTATTCTCATATGTGACTGTATCATACGGGGTTTTACAGGGTATGTAAATATAGTGTATGCTGGACGCATGTCTGCCAAGGAGCCCAAAGACCGTCAAGCCGGCATCTTGCTGGTGGCCTATCTTGCCGTCATCGCGGCTTGTTTGGTGCTGGTCATCGCCACTCTCGGACCTATTGAACGGTCGTTGAAGGCTTCGGGCATGCTGGACATGATCCGTGAACAAACCAGTGAGCATAAGGATACCGCCAGCGGGTCGCTGAAAACCGTTGTGTTCGCCATCCCGCAGGGCAGTTCCTTCACCTATCAAGAAACCTTCGTACGGGTGAAGGGGACGTTACCCTATCATGAAACAGTCGAGGCTCTGCTGGCCGGGCCAACGATCGAAGCTCTCGCCGTCGGAGGCATATCGTGCATCCCAAAAGGCACTCGCCTGATCGGACTGACTGTGTCGCAACGAGTCGCCTACATCGATCTCTCCAAAGATTTTTTGCAAGAGACCGTATGGGGATCCGAGGGATTCGATGCCGCCAAGAATCAATTGTTGCGCACCATGCGTTCATTTGATGGAATTCGGGACATCGTCATTCTTGTGGAAGGTGCTCGCTTACCGTGAGCAGCCGTTCGACCAGCTGGGCGAACCCGTCATGGTCCAATACCGGCTGGCGGCTAAGCAACGCCAAGAATTCGCGATTGCCCTTGCGGCCCCGGATCGGGGATTCAACGACATCACGCAACCCAATCCCTTCCGATTCCAATGTGGCATGCACACCGAGCAACGTGTCGCGCAACACTGCCGTGTCGGTGACCACACCGGTGAATCCGGCCAACGCTTTGTCGACTTCGAATTGCGGTTTGACCAGGCATATCGCCCACGGACCGCTGATCAGCTCGAACAGGTGTCTGGCTGCATTGCGGATGGAGCGGAACGAGAGGTCCGCCACAGCAGCAACGGGAATCGGATCCAGGCTCTGCAACGTCATGATGTTTTGCCGTTCATGCACCACCACCCTCGCGTCTGTGCGCAAGGTCCAATCAAGCTGGTTGTAGCCCACGTCGACCGCATGGACCAAGCGGGCACCCCGTTGGAGCAAACAATCGGTGAAACCTCCGGTGGAGGCCCCTGCATCGAGCATCACCAAGTCCTGGACAGAAATGTGCCACGCGTCGAGGGCGTGCGCCAGTTTGAAACCGCCGCGCGAGACATACTGGTCGAAGACAAGGTTCACATGGGCATCTTCGTTGAAATTGGCTTTCGGATCGGTGCAGACATGAGCATCGACTTTCACATTGCGGCAGGCGATGAACGCCAACAGCCGTTCGCGGTCATACTCTGGATACTGCATTGAGAGAAGTTCAGCCAACGGGCGCTTACGGATGCGGCTCATGGCGGCCTCCCTTTAAAACCCGAACTGCTCGCTGATGCGGGTGATCGAGAGGGCTTTGCCAGTGCGGACATCGATGACGCACACCACCCCTTGCACATAGGAGGGGGTATCGGCAATCTCGTTGCGCAACGGCAGTTGGGTCAGTTGGCGTTCAATGGCTATGGCGGGTTGGGATCCGATGACACTGTCGAGTGGCCCGGTCATCCCGACATCGGTGATGTAAGCCGTCCCGTTGGGCAAGATTTTCTCGTCGCTGGTCTGGACATGGGTGTGGGTACCGAAGACCACCGAGGCTTTGCCGTCCAAGTGGAAGCCCAAAGCCTCCTTCTCCTCGCACGACTCGGCATGGAAATCGACGATGACGAGAGGAGTCTGCCGCTTGAGTTTCTCTACCAATGCCAAACCCGTCCGGAAGGGGCAGTCAATCGGGGCCATCTGCATCCTGCCTTGCAGGTTCACCACTGCGATTTTGGCGTGTCCGGCCTCATAGACAACCGAGCCTGTCCCTGGGGCTTGGGGGGGATAATTTGCTGGGCGCAACAGGCGCGGTTCCGACTCGAGCAACGGGTAGACATCCTCTTGATGCCAGACGTGGTTGCCGGTCGTGATGACCTGCACCCCGAGGGCCAAGAATTGCCGGACCTGCTCGGCATTGATGCCGAGGCCGTCGGCGGCGTTCTCCCCATTGACAACGACGACGTCGGCCCTGGTTTTCTTGATCAATTGGGGCAATCCCAAAAACAAGGCCCTGCTGCCCGGTTTCCCACAAATGTCACCGATCAGCAGAGCCGTTACTTCACGTTCATTTCCCATGAGGTTTCCAGTCCGTCAACGCGCGTATTCGACTACGCGCATTTCCCGGATGATGGTGACCTTGATCCTGCCGGGATACCTGAGTTCCGCCTCGATGCGGCCGGCAATCCCCTTGGCGATCTCTTTGGCTCCATCGTCGGTCACCGAATCATTGTTCACCAAGATGCGCAATTCACGACCGGCTTGGATGGCATAGGCCTTGTCCACTCCGGCGAAACTGGAGGCGATTTCCTCCAGCGACTCAAGCCGCTTGATGTAGTTGTCCAACGTCTCGCGCCGAGCTCCCGGTCTGGCAGCCGAAATGGCGTCGGCAATTTGCACGATGACCGATTCGATACAGTTCGGCTCGATGTCGTCGTGATGGGAGAGGATCGAATTGATGACCCTGGGGTCCTCGCCCAGCCGTTTGGCCAAGTCCGATCCCATCTCGGCATGGTTGGCATCCCCGTCGGTCTCGATGCCTTTGCCGATGTCGTGCAACAATCCTCCCCTGCGGGCGATATCGCGATCGGCTCCCACCTCGGCTGCGATCATCCCGGCGATGATGGCGACCTCTTTCGAATGGGCCAACACGTTCTGGCCGTAGCTGGTGCGGAAATGGAGTTTCCCGAGTGCCCGCACCATCTCTTGGCTCATGTTGTGGATGCCGAGGTCGAACAAGACTTTCTCGCCCTCTTCGGCTATCACGCGGGTGATTTCTTTGGTGACTTTTCCCACCACCTCCTCGATCCTGGCCGGATGGATGCGTCCATCCTGCACCAAGCGCTCGAGGGATACCCTGGCAATCTCTTTGCGGACCGGGTCGAAACACGAGATGACGACAGCTTCGGGCGTGTCGTCGATGATCACGTCCACCCCGGTGAGGGTTTCCAACGTCCTGATGTTGCGGCCTTCCCTGCCGATGATGCGGCCCTTCATCTCGTCGCTCGGCAAGCTCACCGTGGACACGGTGACTTCCGAACTCACTTCAGTGGCAAGCCGCTGGATCGACGTGACGATGATGTCGCGGGCCAGCTTGTCCGCTTTTACCTGCGCGTCTTGCTCAATCTTGTTGATGATGATCTGAGCATCGCGCTTCGCTTCGTTTTGCATCGAGTCGACGATAGTCTGTTTGGCCTCGTCCGAGGTCATGCTGGCTATCCGTTCGAGCTCAATGCGCCAAGTCTCCTCCATCTCGGAGAGTTTCTTCTCCCGCTGGAGGCTTTTTGCCTCTCTGTCTGCAAGTTGTCTCTTCTGTACGTCTAGTTCCGATTGCTTCCGTTCTAGATTCTCTTCCTTCAACAACAATCTTCGCTCTGTTCTCTGAAGTTCACTCCTGCGTTCTCTCGCCTCACGTTCCTGTTGCTGTTGTTCCTTGAACAACTGGTCACGAGCCTCGAGCAGCAGTTCCTTGCTCTTCGCTTCCGCCTCTTTTATTGCTTCCTGATTCAACCGGACAGCTTTCTGCTCGATTGACGTAAGCTTGAACCTTGCATAGATCCATCTAATGAACCAACCAAGAAGGACACAAGCCAGACAAAGAGGGAGTATCAAGTACCATTCCATGACGCACCCCCTATCGTAATAGTGCTATATTACGGGTAGAGCCAAGTACTTGTCAAGCCGAGGCATGATATGTGACACGCCGGTGCTCCGGACAAAGAAAAACCGCCATCGACGATGGCGGTTGACGGTCTTTCGTGGCCTGTGGGCCGCCCGACCGGCTATTGTGCGTCAGATTCACCCTTGGGGGCTGACTCTGCGCTCTTGGGAGCCTCTTCGGCACCCTTGGTTTCCTTCTTGGCCTTGGCGGTATCCTTTTTCTTTGGCTTTTCGGTCTTTGCCACCAACTCCAAGATCACCATCTCGGCTGCGTCGCCCATGCGGTTGCCGGTCTTGAGGATCCGGGTGTACCCGCCCTTGCGTTCGGTGAACAACGGCGCGATCTGGGTGAACAACTTCGCCAGGACCGCTTCATCCTTGATGTCGCGGCCAACCATCCGACGGGCATGCACCGAGTCGACTTTGGCGCGGGTGATCATCTTTTCAGCCATCCGGCGGGTCTCGAGCGCTTTGGCTTTGGTCGTCTCGATCCTCTCATACCTGAACAGGGACGTGACCAAGTTGCGCTTGAGCGCTTTGCGTTCGGCCGACTTGCGGCTCAATGCATTAAATCCAATCCTATGCTTCATGCTCTTCTTCCTTGTTCCCTGGTATTCTAATTGAATTCTTCAGGACGCTGTAATCGGTCATGCCGAGACTGAGGTTCCACTCCTTGAGCTTCTCCTTGATCTCCGAGAGCGACTTCTTGCCGAAGTTCCTCGTCTTCGCAATCTCCTCTTCCGTCTTCTTGGTGAGGTCCCCGATCGTCCGGATGTTGGCGTTCTTCAGGCAATTGCTCGAACGGACAGTGAGCTCCAGCTCTTCCACCGACGTGTTCAGGATTTTGCGGACACGCTCCTCCTCCTCGTCGATTTCGTCGTTGCTGTTGACCAAGCTCTCATCGAAGTTGATGAAAATGGCGAAGTGGTCCTTGGCGATCTTGGCGGCCTCGGCGACGGCGTTCTCAGGGGAGATGGTGCCGTCGGTGAACACATCCAAGACCAGTTTGTCGTAATCGTTGCGCTGGCCAACCCGGGTCGGCTCGATCGAATACTTTACCCGCGTGACCGGCGAGAAAGCGGCGTCGATGGGAATCGTGCCGATTTCCTCGATGTACTTCTCGCTGATTTCGGAGGGGACGTAACCACGACCGAGGTCGATTTGGACCTCCATCTCGATGTTGGCGTCCTCCATCATCGTGAAGACCACCAGGTCCTTGTTGGTCACCGTCACGTTGTCCAACTCAAAGTTGGCTGCCGTGATGGTACCGGGACCCTTGCACTCGATCAACAGGACCGTGCCTTCGACATCCTCAGGCATCGCGATCCTCAATTTCTTCAAGCGGCTGATGATCTCGGTGATGTCCTCGACCACTCCCGGGAGCGCTTCGAATTCGCTGGTGACGAGATGGGGGACTCCTTCTTGGTTGAAGGTTGTGAACTTGACGGCGGTGACGGCATATCCCTGGATGGACGAGAGAAGAATCCTGCGCAAGGTGTTGCCGATCGTCGTTCCAAAGCCCCGTTCAAACGGATAGGCGATGAATCTTCCCGAATCGGGTTCTACCAAGCTGTGCTCGAAGGTGATCCCCTTCGGCTTCTTGAATCCTTTCAACAGGTTTTTACGTGCCATGGTTACTCCTTAACGAGAATAGAGCTCGACAACCAGTTGCTCGTTGATGTCCTTGACCTCGACGACATCGGCCCTTCTGGGCACGGCGAGGAAGGTTCCCTTCATCGTGTCGGGATCAAGCGAGAGCCAGGAAGCCAGACCATTCTTGGTGTATTCCTTGAGGTTCTCCTTGACGAGGAGCATCTTCTGGCCGCTGGGCCCCATGGATACGACATCGCCCGGGCGCAACCGGTACGAGGGGATTCCGACCCGCTTGCCGTTCACATAGATGTGGCCGTGGTTGACGAACTGGGCAGCTTGGTTGCGGCTGTTGGCGAAGTGGAGGCGGAACACCACATTGTCGAGCCTGCGTTCGAGCAACATGATGAGGTTTTCACCGGTCTTCCCGGGGATGCGGGCCGCTTCGTCGAAAGCGAGCTTGAACTGCTTCTCGAGCATGCAGTAGATCCTCTTGAGCTTCTGCTTCTCACGCAGCTGGGTGCCGTAGTCGGTCATCTTCTTGGACCGGGCTTTGGGATCCTTTCCGGGCAAACCGGCCTTGCGGGCCAGCGGGCACTTGCCGGTATGGCAACGTTCTCCCTTGAGGAAAAGCTTGGTCTTCTCAGCGCGGCAATATCTGCACTTGGGTCCTGTATATCTTGCCATGGTTCCTTGTTACTCCTTAATCAGACACGTCTGGTCTTTCGCGGCCGGCAGCCATTGTGCGGAATCGGGGTGACGTCCCTGATGCTCCTCACCTTCAAGCCAAGCACGCCCAGGGTCCGGATGGCCGATTCACGCCCCACTCCCGGTCCCTTCACGAACACGTTCACCTCGCGCAAACCGTAATCCATCGCCTTCTTGGCGGCGGTTTCGGTCGCGGTCTGAGCGGCATAAGGAGTAGACTTCTTGGCACCCCGGAAACCAAGTCCGCCGGAGGAAGCCCAAGCCAGGGCGTTGCCGGTCAGATCGGTCACGGTCACAATGGTATTGTTGAAGGTAGCCTGGATGTAGACGTTCCCTTCGTATACCGTCTTCTTGACTTTGCGTTTCGCTTTAGCCACTTTCAGTTCTCCTTATTTCTTCTTACCGGCAACGGTCTTCTTCTTGCCTTTCCTGGTCCGGGCATTGGTCTTAGTCCTTTGTCCGCGAACGGGAAGACCCTTGCGGTGGCGCA
>CAZJAK010000042.1:0-20894 GCA_964543935.1 uncultured Spirochaetaceae bacterium | reverse complement strand
GGACGCGCTCGGACGCCACTGGCCCGAATATCTCATGCTTTCCGATCGACATATCCTCTGTGACATGATCGAACAAGGTCGGCCCGACATAAAACCCCTGCTCATACCCCGGCACACGGCGATTGCGCCCATCGAGAACCAGCTGGGCCCCTTCCTCGACACCTGTAGCAATCCATTGCTCGATAGAGTCCTTATGGGCCTTGTTCACCACCGGTCCCATCCCCGTCTCCTTGTGGTAAGCCGGACCAACCACGATGGCACTGAAGGCCTCTTTCAACTTGGCCACCAATTCATCGGCGATGGCCTCTTGCGCCACCACCACCGGCAAAGCCATGCAACGCTCGCCAGCACATCCGCAGGCAGCGTTCACGATACCCTTCACTACCCGTTCGATAGCACAATCGTGGAGCACCAAGGCATGGTTCTTGGCCTCCGTGAGCGCTTGGACCCGCTTGCCATGCTGAGTCGCTGTGGCATAAACATGGCGGCCGACCGAAGTAGAACCGACAAACGTCACCCCCTTGATGGCCGGATGGGTCAGCAAGAGCTCCGCCTCGTGGCGCGAACAGGTCACTGCATTGATCACTCCGGCCGGAAGGCCAGCTTCTTGCCACAACTGCATGATCCGCATCGCAGTGCGTGGAGTATAACTGGCCAGTTTGAGCACCAAAGTATTGCCGGTGGCAACGCACAACGGGGCGATCCAGCCCATTGGGATCATGGCAGGGAAGTTCCACGGCACGATACCGGCAAACACGCCCAACGGCTCATGGTACTGCACCGTATCATAGCCCGAAGAACAGTCCATCAATGCTTGGCCTTTCATCAGCTCTTGAATGCCGCAGGCGTATTCGACCACCTCATTGACCTTCAGCACATCTCCCAAGGCATCCTGGTACGACTTGCCGTTCTCAGTGGCGCACAATACGGTGAGTTCCTCAATATGGGCATCGATAAGGCTTTTTAACCTGAACAGCACTTGCACGCGCTTCTGATAAGGGGTATCGGACCAAGCTGGAAATGCCTGACGAGCTGCTAGTATGGCGGCCTCCACCTCTTCAGCTGTACATTGCGGAGCTCGAGCCACGACCTCGCCGGTTGAGGGATTAAAGCAATCCATCCATGTCTCTGTTTTCGACTCAAGCCACGTTCCATTGCAGAAATATCTCAAACGTTCAATCTCTGGCATGTTTCCCTCCAGCAATGTTCTGATTCACCATTATGGTAGCGCTCTCATTAGTTGTGCCCCGATTACCTCGATTCTGTCAACCATCATCGCGTGGTTTCCATTCCAACAGCTCTCTTCTGGTTGCAAATGTCCTAGCTATAATTTCTGAAATTGTATTATATTATTTCATTGTTACCAGTTATATTGTCTTATACCCATCAGGGCAGTTCATTCACTAGGTTATGGTTTTGATCGCTGCTTAGAAACCATACGGATAATTTCCTGAGTGTAAGTGCTTTCTTATGCTCTTTTATCGCTGTGGTATGCTTACACTCTATCTCGTCTTTGCCATCTTCAGGAATTACCACGCAACGAGGCTAGCTGCCACATGGATCTTTGTTACTCTCGTAATCATTATCTGTGGTCTTGTCAGCAAGTTTGCTCCTCTACATAAGAATACTCTTCTTTTTCTTTTACTATTTATAATTACCATCTTTATTCTGGTTTATTTATTGCATGTACTATAGGCATGCTTGGGCTTCTCGGTGAATTGGGAGACTCTTCTCATCTTGTTTCATCTATCGATCATGGTTTGGAACATACTGCCTGCTGGTTAACTGTACTCAATTCTTGATGTAAAATTTTACTTGCGCTTTTGAATTTTCGACTCTATACTCAAAATTAGCTGAATAGATAATGTTTTTCGCATTGTATGCGCTTACATCTATTTCAAGCTTCATGAATTTTTAGTTCACAACGACGGGAAAAATGATGAAAGATATCAATATTTACGACATATCGAATAAATCAGGGGTTTCCATTGCAACCGTTTCCCGTGTGTTGAACAACAGCCCCAAGGTCTCACAAGAGACCCGCGACAAAGTTTTGAAGGTCATCGAGGAAATGAATTACGTGCCGAACGCATTGGCACAACGGCTCACCCGGGAATCGAAGCGGACGATCGGAATCCTCTACCCCGATGTTTCCGACGTCTACATGGCCCGCTCGATCTTCTATGTGGAACAAGCGCTCAGCCAAGCCGACTATTTCTCATTCTTCTCCTGCACCGGTTATGTGTTGGCAGACAAGAAAGCCCGCTTGAAGATGATGCTTTCGCAGAAAGTCGACGGTTTGATCCTGATTGGTTCCTCCTATACGGAAACCATCGCCGAAAACCACCATTACATCATAGAAGCAGCCAAGTCGGTCCCGGTCATCTGCATCAACGGCATGATTGAAGGCAACCATGTCTTCAACATCCTCTGCGACGATGCCCAAGCCACTTACCAAGCGACCAAAGCGTTGATCAAGACCGGGGTGAAAGGCCGTCTCCTCTACCTGTACAACCGCGAATCGTACAGCAACCGTAAGAAGATCCAAGGGTTTCTGACCGCCATGCTGGAACACAACCTGCCTGTCTTCGCCGATTCGATCCGGATGTGCGGCGATCAGGTCGAAGCCGTCCTGGCCAGCATCTTCGAAGATGGTTTGCATGCACCGCATGTGGATGGCATCGTCACCTCGGGGGATTCTTTGGCTGTCAGGGTGCTCAAGTATCTTAAGACCAGGGACTTGGTGGTGCCCGATGACATCCAAGTGATCGGTTACAGCAATTCGGGCATGGGATTGTACACCACCCCCGAACTTACCTCGATCGATTCGCGCATCCAAGACATCTCACATGAAGCGGTTCGGGTCATGCTGGCCGTTCTGAAAGGGGAACCAGCCCAGGCAGTCACCATCCTACCTGGCGAAGTTCTCAAACGGGGCACGACCAAACCCTCGTTTCTCAGCGAGACACACCAGTATTGCAGGAAAGAGGCGTGAACGTGGGCATGAGATTCACCACCCGGCTGATAGAAATGCATAGCGCCTCTGCGTGGGACTTCGACAAGGTCATGCAGGTGATGGACATCGCCGTCGAGAACGACATGACCGGCATCTGTTTCCATCGCAACGATTTTGTCGACCAGCTGCTCTTTCCGACTCGCTATCTTGGCAGCGATTCGCAGAGCAGCCCCTATTCCAACCTCACGAAAGCTTATGACCGGGTCTATCGGGCCATGTACCGTTTCGATCCAACCAGACGCGATCAGCCGTACCGGAGGGGGCTCTACTTCCGCAGAGTCCTGCACGAGGCGGCTGATCGCCACCTGGATGTCTATATCGAGAACAAAGAGGTCAACTACCTTGACTTCTTGGACGAACTTTACCCGCACCTGCGCAAGAACGGTCCGGTCTGTCCCAGCGAGCCGTTCTTGCTGGAGTACGTCGCCTTCAAGTACCGCGAGCTGTTCGCCCTCTACCCCGAAGTGGCCGGAATCATCACCTCGACAGCGACCCGCGAGAGCAAGACAACCATCAGCAACAACCATTGCACCTGTTCGTTGTGTGCACAGAAGTCGAGCTCCGAGTGGCACCGGGACGTGATCATGGCGATGCACCAAGAGATTTCCAAAGCGGGCAAACGACTCATCGTGCGCGATTTCGTGTTCGACGCAGCCGCCCATCAGGAAATCTCGGGGGCAATGCAATCGTTGCCTACCTCGATCGCTTTCTCGTTGAAGAACACTCCCCACGATTACTACCCCACCTTCCCGGACAATCCCAGGATCGGGCAGACTCCGGAGCGCGAGCAATGGATCGAGTACGATGCCAACGGCCAGTACTTCGGCCAAGGCATAGCCGTCTCGATCATGAAGGACGACTTGCAACGGCGCATCGAGCATGCCAAAGCCAACGGAGTGAGCGGCATGATCATCCGCACCGATTGGGAAGCCATCGACGGGCATGCAGTCTTCGCCACCCCGAATTTCATCAATGTCTATCTGGCCTGTGAAATCGAACGCGGCTCCCCCGACGCCCCCGAGCGCGCTTATTCGGCCTGGTTGGCCAAACGGGGCTTCTTTACCGAAGGTTTGACCGATGCACAACGTAAGGAAGCTGTCGCGCAGGTGATGGCTGTCTATGACGACAGTTTCGAGATTCTCAGGCGCACCGCCTATGTGCACGACTGTGTGTTCAACGATTCGTCGCAGTTTCCCGCCAGCATCGCCCACGGCCTGTGGCTGGCCGAGGAGAAGAACAGCCTCAAGGATTGGGACGCTACGAAAGAACAGGCTTTGTCGGTGGAGGATTTCGACAACCTAACCAGCATACTGGCAGAGAAAGACGAAGCGGTAAGGCGTATCGAGGCCTGTGTCGGCGCTCTGTCTTCGCTCGGTTCGGGCATCAGTGCTGACGGCAAGGCCTACATCACTTCCACCATCGCCTGCTACCATCTCTATGTCTCGGCATACCGCCACCTGACCTATGGCATGTTCCTGACGCGCTATTTCGAACTGGCACCACAGAAACGCAGCGGTGCCATGGATGCACAAGCAAAGGAGAAGGTGTTGAACGCACTCGCCAGCCTGCGGGAGGTTATCTCACAGATAAAGCTGCTGCATGAGAAGACCCACCATTATTACATGACCTACATCCTGTTGGACTACGAGCGCTTGCAGACCGTACACCAGGAGATAGTCAGCCGGCTTGAAAAAACCGGACTCTTCGAAGATGCGCTTTCTACGGTTGGACGGTGAGCATGGCACAAGAGAGCGAACGCGACAAGACCAAGAAGCACATCGATTTCACTGTCTGCAACAGCGCACAGGACCTCAAGGCCATCCGCCGGTTGACCTATAAGATTTTCAACATACCGGCGGTCGTGCTCCTGCTGCTCGTATCAGTAAGCCTGGCTGTGTTGGTCACCCGGCAAGCCAGCTTGCAAGGAGACTACACCCCGCTGCAGATTTTTGTCTGGCTCATCGCCGTCTTGAGTGTCGTCCTGACGGGGTATGTGGTGGTCAACCGGCCCAAAATCTTGCAAGCGAGTGCTGAGCGGGTCGGCAAGCAGGTCAAGCTGAGCTTCCGCACCAAGGACATCGTGATTTCTTGCGATGGCGATTCGGTCACCCTGCCCTACAAGGCGGTGCGCGCCCAGTATTGGTACGACGAGCGTTATCTGGTGTTCATCGATTGGCAGCAGACGATGCACGAGTTGGTGTGCATCCCGATCAACGAAGAGACCTTCGACGATGTGTACATGGTGGCCAGCGCATTGCAGAACAACATCAAACGGAAACTGATACGCTTCAAGACGAAGCATACCGGAACGAAGACTGTGAAGAGGGAGTTGTGATATGAAGGATGCGATTTTATCGCGCATGAACCGGATCGTGGCGGTCTTCATGCTCATCGTGGGCATCGTCGCCTTCGCGACAGCGCTGCGCGACCTCGAGTTCGGAACGGTTGCCAAACCGGAAGGTGGATTCGCCCCGACGATCTTCTCGGCGGGACTGATCATCTTCTCGGTCATCAACCTGTTCCTTGAATTCTTCATCAAGAAGAATGTGACGCCCGAGAAGTTGAAGGACATCGACTGGCGCAAGTGGGCGCTTTATTTCGTCATTTGCATCGTCTACGTGGCCCTGATCCAACCGGTCGGCTTCCTGGTGGACACCATGGTGTGCTTGACGGTGATGCTCAAACTCGCCGGACGCAAGGGAATCGTCAAACCGGTGCTCACCGCGGTGGTGTTCACCGTCATTGTCTGGGCATTGTTCACCTATGCCATGCAAGTGCCGCTACCCGGCGCGAATTGGTTTTAAGGGAGGCGCGGTATGTTGGAATCATTGGCATTGCTTGGGCAAGGGTTCGTCGATTGTTTGACCATCCCCAACATGATAGCGGCCATCGTGGGCTGCATGCTCGGCTCGTTGATCGGCGTGCTGCCCGGCCTGGGCATCTCCGGTACGGTGGCGATCTTGCTTCCGATCACCTACGGGATGTCACCGCTGACGGCACTGATCATGATCAGCGGCATTTACTTCGGCTCGCAGTACGGCGGGGCGATCACCTCCATCCTCGTCAACATCCCCGGGGAAGCCACCAGCATCGTCACCTGTTTTGACGGTCACCCGCTGGCCCAGCAAGGCAAGGGCGGCAAAGCCCTCAGCGTCGCCGCCATCAGCTCGTTCTGCGGCGGCACGGTCGGCTTGATCGGACTGACCTTCGCCACATCGGCCCTCGCGCGGGTGGCGTTGAGTTTCGGTAAAGTCGAATTCTTCGCCATCGTCATGTTCGGCCTGATCCTGCTGGTGACGATGTCGGGCAAGAACTTGGTCAAAGGCCTGATGATCGTCTGTCTCGGGGTGGTGTTGGGCTGTGTCGGACTGGATGAGTTGTACGGATCGCTGCGTTACACCTATGGCGTGATCCACCTGTATAAAGGCATCAGCTTCGTCACCTTCATCATGGGCGTCTACGGCATCACCGAACTGGTCAGCGCCGTGGCCACCAAGGAAGAGAAAGGCGAGATCATGGAGTTCAGCTTGAAAAACCAATTCCCCGACCGCAACGATTTCAAGCAGATCTACAAGACCATCGGCCGCTCCTCGGTGCTTGGTTTCTTGACCGGATTGGTCCCCGGTGCCGGTTCCACGCTGGCCACGTTCTTTGCTTACGGTATGGAACGGTCGATCAGCAAGCATCCCGAGCAATTCGGAACCGGCCTCCTCAAAGGTGTCGCCGCCCCCGAGTCGGCCAACAATGCCGCCATGTACGCCGGCATGGTGCCGTTGTTGAGCCTGGGGATTCCGTTCACCAGCTCGATGGCGTTGCTGATGAGCGCCTTCATCATCCACGGCATCAAACCGGGCCCGATGTTCATCCTCGAGCACTCCGGTCTATTCTGGGCCCTCATCGCCAGCCTCTTCATCGGGAACATCATCCTGTTGATCATCAACTTGCCGTTGGTGGGCATATGGGCCAGCTTGTTGCGGGTCGATTTCGGCATCCTCATGCCGTTGATCACCTTCATCACCTTTGCCGGCGGATACGCCATCAACAACAGCGTGTTCGACATCGGCTTGATGGTGGCCTGCGGTTTCTTCGGATTCTTCCTCAACGCCACCGGCTACAACATGGCGGCGTTGGCGGTGGGATTGTTCCTCAGCAGCACCTTGGAAAATTCGTTCCTGGGGACCATGACGCTGTACAAGGGCAACTTGCTCAACGCATTCATCGACCGGCCGGTGGCGGCGGTCATCATATCGATCGCCATCCTCGCCTTGGTCGTCTCGCTCACCCGCAGCATCACGAAATTTTTCAAGGAGCGCTCCTTGGAAAAACAACAAAGCGGACAACAGATGTAAATCTGTTTCGAAATATCATTGTGGAGGTACGAAATGAAGAAGATTCTTATCGTCATGTTGGTCTTGGCAACCGTTGCCGGCAGCATGGTGTGGGCTGCCGCCCAACAGGAAGCCCAGGCACCAGTTGCTGCAGCGTGGGCCCCGACCGGTGATGTCACCGTCATCGTCGCCTATGGCGCCGGTGGAAGCTCCGACTTGCTCGCACGTACGTTTGCCAACGATGGCGCATCGAAATTCGCCAAGCCGTTGGTCATCAAGAACGTCCCCGGCGGTGGCAATGCCATCGGTTTCACCGAACTGATCAATGCCAAGCCCGACGGGCTCACCATCGGCAACACCAACTCGTCGGTCGTTGTCAACACCTTGACCGGTGCCACCCCGTATGTCTACTACCAAGAACTGCGCCCGTTGGTTCAGATCGGCTATGCCCCCTACATCGTCTATGTCAGCGCCAAGAGCCCGATCAAGAACCTTGACGACCTCAAGGCAGCCATCCTGTCCAGGGATGTCGTCATGGCAGCCAACAACCGCGGTGGCCAAACCCACTGGGAACTCGAGTACTTCGCCTATAGGCTCGGCGGCGACATCACTGCCATCATCTACAACGGTGGTGCAGCCTCTATCGCAGCCCTTTTGGGTGGACACGCCGAGATCACGGTCCAGGCACCCTCGGATGGTCAAGAGTATGTCAAATCGGGCGACTTGCGCGCCATTGCCATCCTCGATCCAGTACGCCTTGAGAACGACTATTACCGCCATGTGCCGACCTCGGCCGAACAAGGCTACGGTTGGCTGACCAACGGTTTCTACCATGGCTATGCCGCTCCGAAGGGTGTTTCCGATGCAGTGGTCAAGTACTACGAAGAGGCCTTCAAAGCATCGTTGGACATCCCCAAGGTGCGCGAGACCATTGAGAACTATGGTTTCAGCATCAGGTATCTCGACAGCGCCGGATTCGGAAAGGTCTGGACCGAGTCGGCCGAGATGTATAAGAAGGCGTTTGCCGAACTTGGCGACCGCCTGAAGTAAGCTCGCTTCACACCCACACGGCCGGGCATCGGCACCTGCGGTGTCCGGCATTCTTTCATGTGCACCCAAGACAAGGAACCATCGATGGAAAGCTCTCCCGCGTTCCGCTTTATCGGACTTGAAATCCATAGCAGCCGCATGTGGCAGCTGGCCCAGGTGGAACAATCGCTCCAATTCATGCACCAGCATGGCTTCAACGCCCTGGTGTTCCATGAAAGCGATCTGGTCAACCGCCTGGCCCTCCCTGAGACACACCTCAATGACACGATCCTGTGGGAGCGTTTCCATGCCCTGCGCTCGTTCGCCATTGAGAACAACCAGCATTACCTGAGGACGGTCGCCCGACGGGCCCGGGCCCTAGGGATCGATCTGTATGTGAATGTAAAGGAAATCTTCGTTCCCGACGAAATCCTTGAGTTATACCCGCACCTCGTCAATCCAGAGAACGCGGTGGTGTGCCCCTCCGACCCATTTTGGGCGGGTTTCATCAGCGATGTGTTCGCCGAGATATGCCGGCGGGTCCCCGAGCTGAAGGGCTTCATCATCAGCATCGGGTCGCATGAGAGCAAGACGGCTATCAGCCGGCGCAACCCGTGCGGTTGCCCGCGTTGCAAGGCTTTGAAGGCGGTCGATTGGTATCGCGACATTATCGCAGCGGTCCATGGCCCGCTGCAAGCAGCCGGCAAGACCTTGATCGTGCGCGATTTCAGTTTCACCAAAGCCAATCAAAGCCTGTTGCTGCAAGGGGCCCAAGAGGCTGGTTGCCACGTGACCGTGTCTTTGAAAAACACCCCGCACGATTACTACCCGACCTTCCCGGACAACCCGCGCATCGGGACGACCGGCCATGACGAGATCGTCGAATTCGACACCTGGGGCCAATTCTTCGGATCGGGCTTCTTCCCCGTCAGCATTGCCGAGGACATGCAACGGCGCATCGGCCATTGCCTGGCGAAAGGTGTCACTGGGCTGCTGTTCAGGACCGATTGGGAGGGCATGTTCGAGAACAGCACCTTCAACAGCCCGAACATGATCAACCTCTATGCCGCAGGATTATTGGCAAATGATCCTCAAGCCAAGCTCGACGATGCCTATCGCGCCTGGGGAACTGCCGGTTGGATCGATGCCCTCCAGTCGGGTTCGTTCATGCCCACACCCACCCCACCAGCTTCTGCTGAAGGGTGGAAGTCTATGCGTGACTTCATGAAGGCCTCGTGGGAGGTGCTGCGCAAGACCATCTATGTGCGCGACCACTGGTTTTGCGAAGACAACATGTTCCCCGACTCGCTGGACAAGGCCTGGAAGATGTTGGTCACCGTGCATGGGCGCGACGATTGGGAACCGGGCGCCTCACGGCGGCTGGACCCCTGCCTGAACGAGAATCTCGAGATCATCAAGGGCGAAAAGCAGGAAGCCCTTCAACAGGTGCAGCAACTCAGGTCGGTGTTGCAGCCCGAGGCCTGCGGCTTTCCGGAGGCGACCATTGCCCAGATCGACCTGATGTTGCTGCTGTACGAATGGTATGTGCGCATCGGCGCAGCTAGTTGTTCGGTCGTGTTCGACACGTTGCGGGCCGATGCAACCAACAGCGCTGCCGACAAACAGCAAGCGCTGCAATCGATCCATGCGTTGCTGCAGACCCGCGACGGGGTCATCGCCGTCCTTGCTGCCCGCGAATATCCCCATATCGCCTACTGGCTGCTTAACGAGAAAAGAATGGAGCGGTTGGCCGACGATGCGCTGCGAATACTACAAGAAACCTGATGGAGAACGATATGACACGACACATCCCCGCTTACAAAGACCGCTTGCTGGAAATTCATGGGACGAACATGTTCAACGGATTCCATGTGCAACGAGCCATCGAATTCGCCAAGAAATTCAACATGACCGGCATCATTTTCCACTGCAACGACATCATCGACCGCACCATCAAACCCGACAAGTACTTCTCACCCAACGTGTCGCTGCTTTCCTACAACAACCGCGACGGAGACACCAAGAACCACAAGTATTACCTGAAGAACCTCATCGACAAGATCACGGCAGCGGGCTTGGAGTTTTATGTCGAGGTCAAGGAAATTTATTACCCGCACGAGATCTTGGCCGAGTACCCCGCCTTGCGCAAGGAGAACGGGGCGGTCTGCCCGACCGAGCCGTTCTGGTGGGAATTCTTGGAGGAGAAGATCAGGGAGTTCGTCGAACGCTTCGACAAGCTGTCGGGCATCATCGTCAGTGCCGGCACCAGGGAGAGCATGGTCTCCTTGGCTGCCAACAAATGCACCTGCACCCGCTGCACGTCGTACGACATGCACCGCTGGTACCGTGAGCTGATTGGCGCCATGTTCAAACCGCTCGATGCCAAAGGCAAGAAGCTCATCGTGCGCGACTTCTCCTATACGGCCGACCACCAGTTCGCCATGGTTGAAGCCGCCCGCTCCGTTTCAGAGCGGATCGTGATGGCGTTGAAAAAGACTCCCCACGATTACTACCCGACCTTCCCGGACAATCCGACGGTTGGCAATTGCGGGGCCATGGAGCAATGGATCGAGTACGACACCTGGGGGCAGTACTTCGGGCTGGGCATCATCCCCTGCAGCGTGGCCGAGGACATGCAGGGGCGCATGCAGCGCTACCTGGCCAAAGGGGCCAGCGGGGTCATGCTGCGCACCGATTGGGAGCGCTTGTTCAACGGCAGCACGTTCAACTCGTTCAACCTGTTCAACCTGGTCGCCGGTGCTATGCTCGGCGAAGATGTAAAGATGGACCTTGACGACGCCTATCGGGCTTGGCTCTCGTACGGCTTGACCAGCCCGCTCCAATTCGACACTTGCGACCAGATTCCCTGCGTCCCACTGGCCCACGGGGCTTTCGAGCAGCTCAAGCACCTGATGGTGCAAGGGTGGAAGATCCTTGAAAAGTCGATCTATGTGCGCGGTCATGTCTTCAACCGCAACGCCCAGATGTTCGACCGCTACTTCTTGACCTACTTCATCATGACAGTCCAACATACCCGCGACCATTGGGACAAGGGCGCCTCGCAGTTGGTCGAACCGAGCGACGAGCAGGTCGCGCTGATGCTCAAGGAGAAGGACGAGGCGATCGAGATGGCTCTCGCGCTGCGCGATGCAATACGGCCCGCCCAGTTGGGTGTCTCGGCCGAGATTGAGAAATACCTCAACTTCGTGCTCGATGTCTATCCGGTCTACACCATGATTTTCAAGGCCCAAATCCATAGCGCCGCGTTGACCCGGAAAGCCGCACAGAGCACTTGCCATAGCGATGTCGAGGCTGCTTTGGCAACGTTGGAGGCGCACTACCCGCTGGCCGACCAGTTGGCCGCTTTGATAGTCGGAAAAGGGTATTCGAACAACATCGAGTATGTGATGGATCCCGAGCGGGTACGCCGCTTTGCCGCTGATTGCCGCGCTGTGTTGCAGGCAATCCCACTGAACTAACAGGAGGAAGAGATGAAACCGAGTTATGAAAAGAGATTGTTGGAGATCCACGGGATCAACATGTGGAACATGTTCCATGTGAAGCGGGCGATCGCATTCGCCAAGCGGTTCGATTTGACCGGCATCGTATTCCACTGCAACGAGCTGATCGACAAAGTGGTGTTTCCTGACAAGTACTTCAACAAGGACGAGTTGTTGAGCTTCAACCCTGTGCGCAACAGCATTACCAAGAACTTCCGTTATTACATGAATTCCGTTTTGGATGCCTGTGAACAGGAGCATCTGGAATTCTACGCCGAGGTCAAGGAGGTGAATTTCCACTACGACCTGTTGGTGAAGTACCCCGACCTGCGCGGCAAGAACGGAGCGCTGTGCGCCTCCGATCCGTTCTGGTGGGAATTCGTTGAACAGAAGTATCGCGAGTTCTTCAGCCTTCTTCCGCGGGTGGCCGGGATCATAGTAAGCCCGGGAACCCGCGAGAGCATGGTTTCGTTCGCAGCGAACCGCTGTGACTGCGAACGGTGCAGATCCTACGATGTCGATGCATGGTACCGCAACTTGCTGGCGGCGATGCACAGGGCCATCGATCCGGTCGGCAAGAAACTGGTGGTGCGTGATTTCTCCTACACCAAGAAGCATCAGTTCGCCATGGTCGACGCTGCCAAGAGCGTGGCGCCCAATATCGGCATCTCCATGAAAAAGGTCCCCCACGATTATTACCCGGTCTTCCCCGACAATCCGGCGGTGGGCAACTGTGGTGGCTTGGAACAATGGATCGAGTTCGACACCTGGGGGCAGTTCTTCGGTTTGGGGGTGTTCCCGTGCAGCGTCATCGAGGACATGCAGGGGCGCATGCAACGTTACCATGCCAAGGATGCCAAGGTGATCATGCTCCGCACCGATTGGGAGAACATGACCCAGTCCAGCGTGTTCTGTTCGTTCAACATGCTCAACCTCATCGCCGGGGCGATGCTGAGCAAGGATATCCACACCGACTTGGACGATGTCTACCAAGCTTGGCTTGATTATGGTCTGGTATCGCCGTTGATCCAAGACACCTTCGAGCAACAGCCCTCCGTGCCGGCTGGCAAAGACGCCCTTGAGACGCTCAAGACGTTCATGCAAACCGGATGGAAGATCATCGAGAAGGGAATCCACATCCGCGGCCATGTTTTCAACCGCAACTGCCAGACCTTCGACCGTTATAGCCTGACCTACAACATCATGACCGTGTTCCACAGCCGCGAGCAGTGGGAGCCGGGTGCCTCCGAACGGGTCCAACCCACCGAAGAGAACATCAAGGTCATCATCCAGGAAAAGGAAGAGGCCATGGCGATGGCCCGCTCATTGAAGCAGTTGGTGAACATCGAGGCCTTGGGGGTGGCCGAACCGGTCCAAGAGTACCTGCGCTTCCTTATGGATGGGTTTGTCGCCTACATCGAAGGGTTCCAGATCGAAGCCAAGACGACCGTGTTGACCAAGCGTGCCGAGCAAACCAAGCTGCCCGAGCACATCGAGCAAGCCAAGGCTTCGTTGGAGGGCTATGAGGAACTCGCCCGACGCTGCAACGCGCTCACCTACAAAAAGGGCTATTCGCACTTGGTGAACTACCTGCTCGACGGCGAACGCCTGCTTAGGTTCAAAGCCGAAGTGCTGCACGTATTGGATGCCCTGACCTGATAGAGATCAGTATGTGACGCCTTCCCATCTGATCGGGAAGGCGTTATTTCATTTGGCGGTCTTGCCCCCGTCGACCACCAGCATGGTCCCGGTGACGAACTCCGCTGCTTTGGAGGCCAAGTAGACGACTGTTCCTTGGTAATCCTCCGCTCTAGCGATGCGCCCCAACGGATGGTTCTTGATGACCGCCTCCTTCTTTTCAGGGAATTGTTGATAGTAATCGGCCGTGAAATTCGTGTCGGTGGCTGTCGGTGCGATGGCGTTGCACAGTATCCCGTGGGGGGCCAGCTCGAGGGCGAAGGTCTTCATCAACATCACCACGCCCGCCTTGCTGGCGCTGTAAGCCCCGAAATTCACCCCGGCCCGATAGGCACCGGTCGAGACGATGAAGATCATCCTTCCAGAACGCCCTTGCTCGATCATCAGTTGGGCGACCGCTTTGCCGACACGGTAGGCTCCGTACAGGTTGGTGGTGATGATGCGGTCCCATTCTGCTTCGGTCATCTCCACCAGCGTTTTGCGGTTGGTGACAGCGGCGCTGTTGACCAGTATGTCCACCCCGCCCGCTTGCTTGGCCGCCGCCGCCATGGCCGCCACCGATTCGCTCGAGGCGACGTCGCAGAACAGGCCCTGCACCTTCCACCCGTGCGAGCGGCAGTCGTTCACCGCAGCATCAAGGGCTTGCTTGTCATAATCCGCCAGCAGCAATGAACAGCCCGCTTCGGCTAGGGCCTTGGCGCAGGCCAAGCCGATGCCGTTGGCGCCACCGGTGACCAAGGCGGTCTTTCCAGTCAAGTCAAACAAATAGCTCATGGGTTTTCTCCAGTAAGTCGCGCTGCAGGCAGCGCACCCGGTCAGGGTCGAGCAAGGTGTAGATGGTATGGGGACGGTAGTCGGTCGTGGCATGGAACTCGTCGAGCATGGTCGCGAACGGGACCATCGCATCGAGGGCTTCCTGCAGCTGGCGCACCTTCTGGCCATAATACTCCCCGCTTCTTGCTTCCTTGGTCGTCAGCACGTAACGGGTCAGCACGATCGGGGCGGTCACCGTCTGGTACAAGCGGGCATAGAGGCTCTGGATGCCCAAGCGCTGCTGCAGGTCCTTGACCTTCTCGGGGCGCAGCCCGCTGCACCCGGCACCCGCCCATTGTTCCAGTTGCCGGGCTTCGGCCACTGCCGAGTCCTTCTCCCGCAGGGCGAACTCCACGCGCCCACCGATCGGGGACAGCACATCCTGCTTGGACGCATCCCAATCCTTGAGCGAGTTTTTCTCCTCGGCCAGCCAGAAGGCATGCTCGTAGCTCACCGGACAGAGGCTGGAGTCGGAGAAGACGCAACTGTCGATGAAGGGAATGTGCCGGGTGATCGACCATGTTGTTGACATGATGGTGGAGAACCAGCCGAGTGCTTGCCTTCTTTGCTCATCGGTCGCCTGCGGGTCGTACCACTGTTCACGGGCCAAGTACTCGTCGTAGATGGCTGCTGCCGGGGTGTCGAGTGTAGTGGCCAGCTTGGCGATCGAATAGAGGTTGACCAAGTTCGGGGTCCTGAACACCGTGTGGCCGTCCAGGCTTTCCCAGTCGGTGCGCACGATGAAGCCGGTCGCCCCGCGGTCTTTGGCGTAGGCCAGGCGCTCGCGGTAATCCTCCAGCAAGTCGGCCATCCCGATGCCCCAGCCGAAGTACTGCCCCATTGCGTCGAACTCGATCCACTGCTCGTGGTCGCCGACGCCCCCGATGCGGGTGTTGGTCGGGAAGGTCGGGTAATAGTCGTGGGGGGTGTTCTTCAACGACATGGCCACGTTCGGCGGCAGCTCTTCCATCACGCTGGCGATGGCGTGGTGGGCGGCCGGATTGAACACGAAATCACGGACGACCAGACGCTTGCCGAACCGCTCGGTGACCGAGTGCATCGCCTCGAGCACGCTCTTGAACCACTGGGCTTTGGAGGTGCTCTTGCACAGGTCGCAAGTGCACCGGTTCGAGGTGATCGAGATCTTGCTCTCCCCGGTGGCCACGGCGGTGATGACCCCGGCGACTTCGGGGAATTCTTCGAAGAATTCTTGATATTTGACCTTGAGGAACTCGATCCAGAAGGGGTCGTTGGCGCAGACCTTGCCATCTTTCACCAAGTTGGGGAAAAACTCGAGCATCACATCGGGGAAGAACAGCTCCTTGTTCTCGATGTACACCGCGATGCCCCGCCGCTTGGCCTGCTCCAGCACCCGCTTGAAGAAAGCGCGCCGCTGGTAGGGGCTGGACCTCCTGGTGGGGGTGAACTTGTACAGCGTGCGGAAGATTTCCTTGTAACGGTCGAAGATCGTCTCGTACTGGGAGCCGGTGCATCCGAAATACTTGCCGGGATAGGCGATCAAGTCGATGAAGTCGTTGCGGTGGAGGACGAGGGTGTTGTACTCTTGGCGGACCATGAAGTCCAGGCACTTGATGATCCAATCGTAATCCCATGCATAGAGGCTATGCAGTTCCAACGCCCGTACCGCGTAATCATGTCCTTCAGCCATCCTCACCATCCTTTTCTCACGATCGCTTCGATACCGTAGCAGATTTCCTGCCTGGTAGTGAATATTCACTGATTCCTTCTCATCCATAGTAACGGTTTGCAATGAGTATGGCAAACGGCCCAGAAGACAAGCGTATTTCTTGCAAACATCACTATGAGAAAGGTTTTGCAAACCGGTTGACTGAATTTCCCCTACATGGATAATTGCAATAATTGAAGAAACAGATGGTGCACCATACTGTAGAGGAGTACGCCCATGAACGTTGTGATAATGGAATCCCTAGGAATTGGTTCCGAGGAACTTGAGAAGCTGCAGAAGCCCTTTGTGGAACGAGGGTGTCGCTTTTCAAGCTACGAGAAGACTGCCGATGTCGAGCGCATGATCGACCAAGCCAAGGATGCCGATTGCATGATTCTGGCCAACATGCCCATGCCGGAAGCGGTGCTCAATGCCTGCAGCCAGCTCAAGTTCGTGGACATCGCCTTCACCGGGGTAGACCATGTCGCCATGGACGTGTTGCATCGGCGCAAGATTGTCGTCAGCAACGCTTCGGGCTACGCCACCGAGTCGGTGGCCGAGCTGACTCTGGCCTTGGCCCTTTCTCTGCTGCGCAACATCCCGCAAGTGGAACAACGGTGCCGGGACGGGCAGACCAAAGCCGGCCTTGTCGGTAATGAGCTGAAAGGAAAGACGGTCGGTATCGTCGGGCTGGGAAAGATCGGTCTGCGTTCAGCCGAGTTGTTCCATGCCTTCGGTTGTAAGCTGGTTGCCTCTAGCCGCAGCGTGCATGCCGATTGTCCGCCTTTCATCGACCAAGTGGGCTTGGACGAGCTGCTGCGTTCTTCCGACATCGTGGTGTTGCACTGTCCGTTGACGGCCTCGACCAAAGGCCTGATCGACAAGGATGCTTTGGCGAAGATGAAGCGCACCGCCTTCCTGATCAATGTCGCCCGCGGTCAGGTGGTTGTCGCCCGCGACTTGTACGACGCCCTTGAAGCTGGCCAGATCGCCGGATCTGGCTTGGATGTGTTCGACAAGGAACCACCCCTTACCGATGAAATCCTGCTGAAAGCGCGCAACACGATCGTGACGCCCCATGTGGCCTTCGCCACAGCCGAGTCGATGTCGCTGCGGGCCAAGATGGTCTTCGACAACCTGCAAGCGTTCTTGGATGGCAAGCCTGTCAATTTAGTGTGACGTGGATCTCATCGGCCCAGATAGCCGCCATCCACAGGGATCACCGCCCCGCTGATGTAATCGGAGGCAGCTGAGGCGAGCAACACCGCTATGCCTTTCATGTCCGCACTTGTGCCCCATCTCCCCATGGGGATGCGGGCGGTGATTTCCTGATAGCGCTTTTCGTCATGGATCAAATTCACGTTCATCTCGGTATCCATGTAGCCGGGTGCGATGGCGTTGACACACACTCCCCTGCCGGCCCATTCGTTGGAGAGTGCTTTGGTGAGCTGGGCCACTGCGCCTTTGGCCGCGGCGTAGGCCGGGACGGTGATGCCGCCGAAGAAGCTCAACAACGAGGCGATGTTGATGATCTTGCCGCTTTTTTGTTCGAGCATGATCCTACCGGCCAGCTGGCATAGCGAGAACACTGCATCCAGGTTGACATTCAGCACGGTTCTCCAGTCTTCTTGCGAGAAGCATTCGCTTTTCGAGCGTCGTTGCACGCCGGCATTGTTCACTAAGATGTCGAGCTTCCCTCCAAGTAAATCTACGGCTTTCTGGAAGGTCCGTTCGAGTTCATCGTATGAACTTAGGTCAGCTTGTACGGCCTTCACAACGTGGCCTTTGGCACACAACGAACGGGCTGCTTCATGCACGCTGTCGCTCGAAGCGATGATGGCCACTGCAGCACCTGCTTCACAGAGGCCTTCGGTGATGCCTAGCCCAAGTCCGCGGTTGCCCCCGGTCACGATTGCACACTTGCCGGTCAAATCGAATAGGTCCATCGTCTGTTTCATGCAACTAACGATAAAGCAAAATGGTTATGGTGTCACTCTTCAAGGCTCCGCTGGCTTATGTTTTGCTCGTCGATCCAATCTTCCTCGACATAGACCATCTTGTTGCGCCCTTCCACCTGGCGTTTCGCCCCGGCTTTATAGAGCGGGCAATCCAATGGACCATAGCAGAATGTCTCGCTGCGGTATTTCATGCGGCTGTGGGGATTCCAGTTGTCGATGATGATTTCCACCGCCATCTTGGCTGCCCAGGTGCATTCGCAGCAGGTGCGGTCGTAAGTGAGGGTCGCCAAACGCCGATGACCGCGTTGGCGGTAGGTGTCCAACTCCGGGGGAACCATCTTCCACGGTGGACCAATCGCATTCTCTTTAGCATGCTCGTGCACGGTCAACTGGGAAATTTTGAAATACTCAACCGGATCTCGCTCGGGATCCTCGACGGGCAGGCACAGGGCTGAGATGATATCCCCGACCTTCAGCTGCAACTTGGCTTGAGCTGCTTTACCGATTCCGATGGTGAACGTCCTGTGTTCCTCAGCGATGATCCCTTCGATCCGAACAGCATAGCCCAAGTAAGAATGGTAGGATTCGTCAAACGACCTGGTCAGGCGGATGCGCGGTTGCACCGAGCGAATGGTCCCTGAACATGCCAGCTTTTCCATAGTACATCTCCTCGTAATAAGGAAGCTTGTCCATGATTGTAGTGCAGTTCTAGGAGGACAGCAATGTGAAGCAGCCCCAAACATCATGCGCGTGCATTATGTCAACCTTCATCAACAATCATTCTCTCAACCAATCGGTATACAGTAGTAGAACCTGAATCGTGCGGCCAGTCAGAACATGGAGGATTGTCACGCAGTTTGGCGTGCTGGATGGCTGCTTCGATTCCAAAAAGCGTTATCGCACGTGGATCAATATGCTTGCTGAAATCGTCAAGGTAACGCTGTAAGCGGATTGTACATTCACGACTGGTATGTACATCGTTTCCCATCTCAAAGTGAAGCAACAACCAGAATTCAAATTTTGGATTACTGACAGCAAGTCCTCGATTTCCATGATGATCGACCCATTTAGCCAACTCATCGATCTGTACGCCTGTCCAATGGTCTTTATCGATGACCAACCATGCTTCATACGGTGGCCTTGGATTCTTCTCCATGATGCGTTGCTTTAATGTTTTCAATACCTGAAACGGTGAACTCTGCCGGTTCCTTGTAGGACAATCGACGAGGATTTCAGGATTATAAGATTGGATCAAACGAAAATATTGAATTTCCGTTTCTTTCCCCTCGCATGAGATGATGAACAACTTGCGGTATCGGCGGTAACCCATTGGCCTTGAGAACGTTCGCCTTTTCAAGGCCATTGGACCTCACCCCACCCTTCGCCTACCATGCGCTTTTCATCAGACTGGTCATCAACAAGGATTATCGGTATCCCTCCCAACCGGCCTTGCAGATAGCTCTTTCGGATATCCTTGTCGTAACGCACATCTTTGAATTCATTGAATGAGATGAGAGTCGATTCCCCGCCGGCATTCTGTTGGGCAATCCACATCTCATCGCGCCGCAAAAGCTTTTGATCCATGAGCAACGCGTCGTGGGTGGTAAAGATAAGTTGAGCCCTTCCGTCAGTGGTGACGGTAGTTAAAAAATACTCCAACAACCTTCTGGCAAGGATCGGATGCAAGCTCCGGTCCATTTCATCGATCACATAGACCTTCTTCGATAATGGTGTCGAGAGTTCAAGAAAGGCTGGCAATACATCGATCACCCACTTGGTTCCTTCCGATTCTTGGTTGATTTCGAATTTCACCTCATCACCACTGCCCGTTCTGTGGTACGCAACCAATTTTCTCGCAATCAACTCACCACCTCTACGGGTCAGAATGATTCGATCGTCCATCGGCCCGATCACTACACTGACAGTTCCCCCTTCTTGAATTCGCTCTTGGAGCGAGTTCCTCATCTCTGTGGAGACCGGTAGTTGATGAAGCTCAAATTCCTCGCTACCCAATCGAACGATACCGGTATCGAGTTGACGCAACATTTCGCCAATGGCTGGATTCAGCAAGTACGCTCCATCCGTGAAACGGTCAATGAGGCCCAAGCGTGAATCGGGAGCCACCAGCACGAGTGAATGCTTGAACCAATCGAACACTGGTTGGAAATTCTTGACATTCTGGGTGACTGAATTCGTCAGGAAAAGCTGATTCTCACGAGTCCCCCTGAAAGCAAACTGAAGGAACTTGTCATTACGCAAGGCATGCTCGAAGTCAATCGTGCCATCATGACGATGGTAAAGCACTTTCTCACTGGTGCTGGTAATCATTACCAGTCGTTCTTCAGCCACTTCCTGAGCATTCACTGCAAAGCTGAATTCATACATTGTCTCGTCGATCAGAAGTTCAAATCGAAATCGAGACAACCGTTGTTGCTTGGTTGTAGTCATTTTGAAGGGCTCGACAGGAATCCTCTGGTCCGTTCGAGTTCCGTCCACAACCAGGAGTCTAGCAAACTTCAGAGCTTTGCAAAAATTGGTTTTTCCAGAAGCATTGGCACCAAATAATGCAGCGATAGGGAGAACCCTGGTCTGGTACTTACCTATCTTGGGAACCCGCCCTCCATGTTGGCGTTCTTTGCTTGCGATCATAGAAAAGGTAACGTTATCACGGAATGACATCCAATTCTCTATCGACACACTAACCAACATGCATTTCTCCCATATAATACGATTTTTTCTCGTTATGTTGAAGGTATTCTATCTTTCTACCGGTTATCTGTCAAATCAATAGTATTATTATCTTATTATGTATGAGGGTCTTGCAAAATAGCAAAATCGTGGTAATTTTCTCTGTCTGAAGCGCCC
>CAZJAK010000041.1:17071-21357 GCA_964543935.1 uncultured Spirochaetaceae bacterium | reverse complement strand
GGAGAGGTAGGTGACCATAGTCAGGCCGAAGAAGATCAAGCCGACGAACTCGGGCGGGCCGAACTTCAGCGCGAACTTTGACAATGGTGGAGCGAGCAACATGATCATCACCGTACCGAAGGTTCCAGCGATGAAAGAACCGAAGGCGGCGATGCCCAGGGCCCGACCGGCTTTCCCTTGACGGGCCATCTGGTAGCCATCGAGACATGTGACGACCGAAGCAGCTTCACCTGGAATATTCAAAAGGATTGAAGTCGTCGAACCGCCGTACATCGTGCCATAATACAACCCGGCCAACATGATGATGGCGGTCTCGGGCGGAAGGGCGAAGGTGAGCGGCAACAACAATGACAACGATGCGGCCGGCCCCAAACCGGGCAGAACGCCGACAAACGTGCCCAACAGGCACCCGATGAAACAGAATGCGACGTTCATCGGTTCGAGAGTGATCTGGAAGGCCATTGCAAGATTGGAAAAAAAGTCCATGCCTTAACCTCCCTGCTCTAAATGAAGCCCAGCAGGCTTTTCGGTAACGACACTTCGAGCACCAGCACGAAGAGCACATAGGCGATCACGGCCACTGCCAGTGAGACCAGCACGGTGAAACGCCAGCTTTTTGGTTCCATGATCCGTAGCGACGCGAGCATGAACAGGAAGGTTCCGATGGTGAATCCGATATAGTCCAACAGGAACGAGTAGGCGAACAAGGCCGCGAATGCGAAGATCACGCGCACGAGGGCGGCCCTGTCGAAAGCCTCGGGAGATGTGCGGTCTTGCTGTGTTCGGGAAAAACGTTTGACCATGTCGATGGCGATGACAATGGCTGCGCAAATTGCCAGAGCGGCACCGCACAAGAACGGCAGGAACCCCGGACCAGGCACTCCTTTGAGGAACAATCCCTGCTTCATTGCCCCGAACAGATAGACGATACCGAACATCATCCACAACAAGGCAGCGATGACGACCCGGTTCTTGACGTACAAACCTTTGACCGATTCCAATCCGGAGTGTTCTTCCATGGGTGTTACCTCCTTTTCCATCCGTTTTCCAATCCATTCCAAGCCACAGTGGCTCCACACTATGTGTAAGCCGACCGGGTTTGCCAAGCGGACGTCAGGACGGCAAGCGCCCCGACGTCCTCGTGAATCGATGATGAATTCTCAACCGATCTGGTGCAAGCTATTTGTTCATCTCGGCCAGCATCGGTCCGAAGTCGCGGTCGAAGGCATTGACGAACTCGTCGACAGCCTTGGAATTCTTGAACTCGACTGTGTAGGCGTACTGCTCGGCGATCTTGACGAAGTCGGGATTTTTGGTGGCGCGGTCGATAGCCGCCTCGAGGGTCGAAATCACATAATCGGGCAACCCGAGCGGACCCCAGAAACCACGGATGTAGCGGTAGCTGGTTACTTTTCCAAGTCCGACTTCAGCAAAGGTAGGCACATCGGGGAAGTTCACGTCTCGTTGCGGCGAGGAGAGGACGAGCAACCGGGTTTCGCCAGCGCGGACCATCGCGATGGCCTCGGTGGGTTGGCAAAGACGGAAGTCGATATGTCCGCCCAACAGTGCCGTTTTGGAGGCACCACCACCGGCGAACGGAACATACTGGACCTCGATGCCTGCTTCGGCAGACATTTGGTTGAAGACGATGTCGAGCGGCGAACCGGTACCAGGATTGCCGCAGGTCAGCTTGCCAGGATTTGCTTTGGCATACGCAACCAACTCAGCCCAAGTCTTGAATTTGGAATCTTTGCGGACTTCCACACAGGCGATCGGCTCGGTGGTGATACTGCCGATCGGTGCCATCTGCTGCCACACCTTCTCGGTGTAGACCTTGGAGTAATAGCGGGTGATCCAGGCTTCGTTGGAGAACAGGATGGTGTAGCCGTCGGGTTTCGAGCCAATCAGCTCCATCGTGCCGACCTTGGTCGCCCCGGCCGGAATGTTCTCGATCACAAGCCGCACACCGAGTTCCTTCTCAAGCGAGGGCTGGAAGGCCCGTACGATCACGTCAGAGCCACCGCCGGCACTCCAAGGCACGATCACCTTGATCGGTCCGGTAGGGTACTCGGGCGCTTTCTGCGCTTCGGCGACGCCTTGAGCGCCGAGGGTGGCCGGTACCAACACCAACAGGAGCAGGCACACGAGAGCGAAAAGTCTTGTCTTCATGGTTTCCTCCTCGAAAAACTTTTATAAGAACGAATCTTCACGATTCATTTCTCCTTCCATACTGAATGCCGGTAGACTTCTGGATTGCAGACATGTTCCCACCGTTTGCCGGCCAGAATGGCAAGCGTCCCCTCGGCCGCCATCCGCACTGTCTTGGCGGTGGTCTCTTGGGTCTGGGCAGCCATGTGGGGGGTGACGATGAGATTCGGCAGTCCCATCAAAGGCCCGTTTTTGTCCATCGGCTCGGTCTTGAGCACGTCCACAGCCGCAGCGGCGATGCGCTTGTCTTTGAGTGCTTGTAGCAAGGCTTGTTCGTCGACAATGTCTCCCCTGGCGCAGTTGATCAGGAACGCCGATGGTTTCATTGCTCCGAGGAACTTTTTATCGACCATGTCGCGGGTCGTGCTCAACGAAGGCATGTGTAGGCTGACGATATCGGCTTGCGCGACCGCTTCAAGCATGTCGGAGGCATAGGAGCATCCCAGCGCACCAGCTTGGCTGGCTGTCACGAACGGATCGTAAGCGACGACCCGCATACCCAACGCCAAAGCTAGACGGCCGACCTCTTTGCCGATGTTGCCGAATCCGATTACAGCCAAAGTGCGTCCGGCCAGTTCCACCGCAGCGTACTTGTTGCGAATGGCGAAATTGCCCGTTCTGGTCTCTCGGTCGCTTTCCACCAAGTTCTTGGCACAAGCGAACATGAGGGCCACCGTATGCTCGGCCACCGCGTGCGAGTTGGCTGCTGGGCAGATCACGACCGGGATGCCCCGTTCGGTGGCGGCGGCCACATCGACGTTGTCCACCCCCACACCGGGACGAGTGATCACCTTGAGCTTCGGACAGGCCTCGATGGCCGCGCGATCAATCTTGCCGATACGCAGGATGAATCCATCGGCTTTCTTCAGGTCCTCGATGATGACGCTGCTGTCCCCGTTGTCCGGGATGATCAAGTCAGCTTTGCCTTCCAACACATCCATGCCCGGTTGGTACAAACGATGCGAAAGTACGATCACCGGTTTTGTATCGATAGTGCTCATGCGATGATCCCCTTGCTCTTGAGCACCGCATTGATTTCGGCGATCTTGGCAACGATCTTTTGTTCGTCGGCCGCGCTGGTCTCGTCCTGCGGGGCGATGACCCGCTTGTCCGTGAATCCGAGAGTGCTCAGGGCGAACTTGTTGGCCGCAGTGGCGCTCTTGGACATACCGAGGATGGCCGAGGTCTCGGTCAACAATTCGTTCAATGCTAATGTCCGTTCGATGTCCTTGGCCTTGCCGGCTTCGTACGCTTGCACGAACAACTCGGGGAACAATGGAGCGATCGATGGGATGAAACCATCGGCTCCCATCAGCATGCTGGCTGCGGCTAGGTTGGTCGTTCCCTGCAACAGGCAAAAGTCGGTTCCCTTGAAGTGCGACAGGCAGCGTTGGAAGTCACCGAAATTGCCACCCGAATCCTTGTAGCCAACTACATGGTCGAACTGGGCGATCCGCTTAACGGTGTCGAAGGTGAGGGCTAAGTTGGTGAACATCGGAATGTTGTAGATGATCAGGTCGACAGCGGTCTGCCGAGAAATGGCTTCGAAATGGCGCACGGTCTCGTCCTGGCTGGTGTGGCGAGCATAGAAGATGCTGGTCACCACGGCGCAGGTACCGCCCATCTGCTCGAGCCGCTTGATGTTATCGATGACCCGGCGGGTGCTGGTGTCCATCACGCCGCTCATCACCGGGACGCGCGAGCCGACTTGGTCGATGGCGATCTGGATGGCTCGGTCACGTTGTGCTTGGGTCAGCGCCATCGTCTCGCCATTGGAACCGGCTACGAAGATGGCGTGCAAACCATGGTCGACGCAATGGTCGAGCAACGCTCTGAATCCCTGTTCGTCGACATTTTCGTGTCGGTCGACCGGGGTGATGATCGGTGGGATGATGCCGAAGTACTGTTTCATGTATTGTCCTCCTGTCGGTGCAGCGCCAGTTTTACGCCATACTCGATGGCGCTCAGCAGGCTCGATTCCGTTGCGGTTCCTTTCCAAGCTTGATCGAACGCAGTCCCATGATCGACCGAACTACGCACGATCGGCAAACCCAAGGTGATGTTGACTCCATTGACGG
>CAZJAK010000041.1:0-17061 GCA_964543935.1 uncultured Spirochaetaceae bacterium | reverse complement strand
GATTTCCGCCTGCTGGCGAGCGTAGTCGGTTTCCCATTGACGGCGTTCCAGCGCCCGCTGTGTTTGTCCATGCTGAAGCCGATCACCTTCAGCGGGATGTGGCCTTGGTCGTGGTACATGGCCACCACGATGTCGTATAAACCGCCGCGTGCTTTGGGGAAGATCGTGTCGGGCGGCAGCGGGCCGTCGGCATCGATTCCTTCGGCTTTGGCTTGGGCGACCGCCGGAATGATTTGTTCGATTTCCTCGTCGCCAAACAAGCCATGTTCGCCGGCATGGGGATTCAAACCGGCCACCGCTATCCGTGGCTTGGCGATACCCAGCGAACGGCAGGCGTTTTGTGCCAGGCGAATCACTTCAAGCACCCGCGAAGTGGTGACCAGGTCGCAGGCTCTGCGTAACGACACATGGGTGGAAACATGCACCACTTTCACATCCCCTTCGGCCAACATCATCGAATAACGGGTGGTGCCGGTCAGGTCGGCGTAGATTTCGGTATGGCCCGAGTAGTGGTGCCCGGCAAGGTTGAGAGCCTCTTTATTGAGCGGATTGGTCACCGTGGCATCGATGAAGCCTTTCATTGCTAGATCGATGGCCAGCTTGACGCTGCAAAAAGCCGCTTCACCGCTGGCTGCATCCACACGACCGATTTTCAAATTGCATGGATTCATGCTCTCTTGATGGTATACATCGATGGTTCCGAGAACAAAACGGGCATCCTCGATTTTCGGGACGGCATTGATGATCACATCGCTTCGGTTGAACACCGTACGGGCAGCCATTTCGATGATGCGTGCATCGCCGATGACGAGCGGTCGGCACGATTCGTAGACCTGCGGATTAAGCAAGGCCCGGACGGTGATTTCGGGCCCGATGCCCGACGGATCGCCCATAGTGATGCCGATGATCGGTCTTCTAGGCATTGCCGACCCCCTTTGTGCCCATCACCGTCACATAGATCGAGCGGATGTCGGTGGCGGTCAGCACTCTGGGATTGTTCACCAGCAACCGTTGCTGCTGGCCGGCCGCCTCGACAAGGTCTTCTAGGTCGCTGTCCTGAAGTCCGAAGTTGCGTAAATTGGTCGGGATGTCGACCTCCTTCACGATGCTGGCAATCGAATCGACAATAATATCGGCTTTACGGTCAGCCCCCATGGCGTAGTGTTGTGGATAAACGACATCGCACAGTGCAGCCAACTGGGCTACGCAAGCCGGTTTGTTTACAGCCATCACGCTGGCAAACAAGATTGCGTTGGAAACCCCGTGGGGAATGTGGTAGCGCCCTCCGAGTGGGTAAGAGAGGGCATGAACGGCTGTGGTGCCGCTTCCTGTGATGGCCACGCCGCCGTAATACGCTCCCAACAGCAAGTTGGCCCGGGCCGTGACATCCTGGTCGCGATATGCTGGCACGATGTTGTGGAAGATCAGTTTAGCGCCGGCCGTAGCGTACAAATCGGATAAAACGGTGGCTTTGTTGCCGGTTGTGCATTCGACACAATGGGCCAAGGCATCAACAGCGGTGGCCGCCACGATGTGACGGGGCAACTCAGAGACAGTGACCGGATCGAGGTACACCTCGTCAGGAATCAGTTGCCGGTTGACAATGCCCTTCTTGGTTTTCAGGGCAGGGAGTGCCACGATGGCGTTGCCAGTCGCTTCCGAGCCAGTCCCGCAGGTGGTAGGTACCATGAAAGTCGGTAATTGCTTGACCGCCAGCGTGCTGTTGTCCAACAGATCCGCCAACTGGTACGAAGCATTCCAAAGCACTCCGATAAGCTTGGCGGTATCCATCACCGAACCGCCACCGATGGCGACAATGGCTTGGACAGGATTGGAAGCACATGCATACGCTTGTTCGAGGGCCTGCTGGACATCGTCGATTGAGGGCTCCGAAGCCACGTTGTCGACGACATTCCACGAGATGCCGGTTGAAGCCAACGAGGTTGTCAAATCGGCAAAAAAACGCTGTTTGGCGATGACGCGGTCGGTGACGATCAAGATCGAGCGTGCCTTGTGTCCCGCCAGCGACTGGGCAAGCTTGCCGAGGGTGCCGGTACCGCAGTGCACGATGGACGGGGTTTTGATATCGATGCTGGTCATGATTCGCTCCTACTGTAGCGGCGTTCGAGATGGCGGATGGTGTCTATCAGCGACGATTCGTTGCCGAAGCCGCCGCTTTTGGTCACGATGAGGGTGTCGTGGGCCCAGCCACCCACCAACCGGCCTAACGGTATTCCCGGGCAGATCTCCTCGATCGGCTCGATGCCGACAGCCTCCAAGGCCGCGCACACCTTCATCGAAGTGTCGCCGCCAGTGGTGATCAACCGGCAATTTCCCACTTCGGTCAATAATCCTTTGGCGATGGTTCCCAACGATCGGGCAATCTGGTCGGCTTGAGCGATCTCGTGCTCCTCATCCTTGAGCTTGAAAGCATGATTGGAGAACATGCTGCTGACGGCGATGAGGACAAGCCCCTGTTTGTCTTTACAATACCCGCGGGCTTGTCCAATGACCGCCCGCTCGGCTTGTTCGTGCTCACCGGTCAAGATTGACGGGACCGACAACTCGATGATTTCGACTCCGAACAACTGTGAGGCCAGCCTGATTTGATGGGCGCTCTCGAAGTTGCGCGTTCCGGCCAGGACCAATGTGGGCACATCCTGGTGCGGTTCTTCGGCGAACGGTCGCGCTCCGCTGGCTTTTCCATGCATGAAACTGCTCACGGCGATGTGTTTGGCGAAACCAGCTGAGCCACACAACAACAAACGTTCCTCGATGAATGAGGCGGCCTCCAATATGGTGCGCAAGTCTGCGTTTTCCAGTGCGTCGGCCACAAAGACTTCGATGGAATTCGAGCGTTGTCGCTTGATGAAGTCGACGATGGCCTGACGGCCTGAGCGCACGATGGCCAGCGGAAGATTGGCCACGGCCCGGTGCATGCCCTCGCTCAGCAACGCCACTGCGTCGATGCTTTGTTGGCCGGCTTTGAGGATGCCCGCTTCGACGGTGCGGTTGTTCTCGGGGAATGAGGGGGCCACGATAGCGATGTGCTTGTCCAGCCCGTCCATCATGGCGTCGAGTTCTACAGCTGTGTTCCCCCGCAACATCGAGTCGATTTTCTTGTAATAAGCCGGCAGGCGGGATCCTTTATCGGCACAGGGGGCGAACGGTTCTCGTGCCAAGGTGGCGCGGACTGTGGCGTAAGCGTTTTGTTCGCACATCCAGCGGCTGTCCGTATTGACCGAAAGGATTTCGTACTGGTCGAGCAACGAACGATCGACCGATCCGTCCACATGGGTGATCACGAGGGTGGGGAACCCGCGACGGGTGAATTGGATGGCGCTATCGTTGGCTCCTGTCAGATCGTCGGCTACGATTATCATGGTCAGTCCTTGTTCGAAGCGGTCGTCCAACCTATAAGCAGGATGCGTGCCAAGCTTAGAACATGTCTGACAATCTCTTTTTACAGTCACCAGAGCAGGATTGTACAATCAATATTTACATCTATGTTTTAAATTGAAACAAAAACTGTTTCAATACAGATCATTGGTCTCAGAATGTCCTATCGAACGGTACGGTCAAGAGCCACCTTCTTTGAGTTTCCTCCACAATGTGGAGCGGCTGATACCCAAGATGGCAGCCGCCTCACCCGTCGAACCGCCGGTCTTGTCCATCACCGCCTGCACGTAACGCAGCTCGAGTTGCTCCAATGACGGGTAATCGTTTTGCGCTACCGGGGTGCCGTCGTCGCTACGCGATGCCATGGTGTCGTTGCGTCCATCGGTAAGGTCTCCCAAGCGCACCACCGGACCGTCGCAGATGATCACCGTCCGCTCGACGATGCCGCGCAATTGGCGCACATTGCCTTCGTAGCGGCCGTGTTCCAAGTAATCCAGCGCAGCCGGGGAGAAATCGCTCAGGACCTTGCCGTATTTGGTACAGAAGACAGAAAGGAAGTGGCGGGCAAGCACCGCGATGTCCTGACGGCGTTTTTCCAGAGCAGGGATGTACAGCGACAGGGTATTGATGCGGTGTAGCAAGTCGCGCCGGAAAGTCCCCTCGCGGGCCATGTCGCCCAGGTCGCGGTTCGTGCAACATATCAGGCGCACATCGACCGGGATCAGGCGGTTGTCGCCCAAGCGCATGATCTGGCGTTCCTGGATGACACGCAACAACTGGCCTTGCACGTCGACCGGTAGGTCGCCAATCTCATCGAGCAGTAAAGTCCCCTTGTGGGCCATCTCGAACACGCCAGCCTTGCCGCCTTTCCGGCTGCCGGTGAAGGCGCCCTCGACATGACCGAACAGCTCACTTTCGACAAGGCCCTTCGGCAAGGCGGCACAGTTGATCGCCACGAACGGACCGCTACGGCGCAAACTGGCGTTGTGGATGCTTTGGGCGAACAACTCTTTGCCAACCCCACTTTCCCCTTCGATGAGCACAGCAGCGTCGTACTGGCTGAATTTTTTGGCGATGGCGATGCATCGTTCCATTTCAGAACTGGCGTAGATGATCGAGTCGAAACTGTGGCGGGCGACAAATCCCTTGGCGGCCAACATCACCCGCAGCTTCTTCTCGTAATTCTGCAACTCATGGATGTCGCGCAGGACGGCTACCGAGCCGAAGTATTCTCCGCCGACCTCGATCGGGATGCAACTGATCGAGAAGGCTGTGTCCCCGATGGTGCGCACCTGGTCGATGAGGTGGGCCCGCGAGGCGATCTCCTCACCGACACCGCCTAAGAAGCTCAGGTTGCGGATGTCCTTGTTGAGCACATCCTCGATGCGTTGCCCGAATAGTCGTTGGGCGATGGAATTGCAGATGATCACCTTATGGGCATTGTCGGTGGCGACCACCCCCTCTTGAACGCAGTCGATGATGGTCCGCAGGCGCTTGGCGAACTCCACCTCCTGTTTGGAAGCCCGCAACAACCTGCGGGCAGCTTCGATGGCCGCTATGATGGCGTTTTTACCGCTTTTCTGCAGGTAGCAGGGGTAGCTGAGCCGTTGACAGGCTTTCTGGACCACGGCATCCCCGAGGAATGTGGTGTAACCCTCGGCGGCACAGGTCGCTATGACTTGCTCGACATCCTGCCCGCTTTGCAAGTCGACTTTGCGCACTGGGGTTTTCAGGATGGTCGAGAGGAAGTCGAGATCGTATCCGTCGACGATGTTGGAAAAACCGACGATGGCCAGCGGGGCCGGGTGCTTGATTACTTGCGATAACGTGTCGAGCAGATCGTACAAGCTGGAGCGGATCTCCACGACCGGGAAACAGACCACGTCGCGGATGAGGCGATACGTGCCGCCCCGCGAGATGATCACCTTGGCATGGGATTCGACCGCTTTGGTGGCGATCCGCACCCCCTCTTCGAGGTCCCCCTTGACAGCCTCGATATCGTCAAAGCCGGCGTCGGCGATGATTCCTTGGGCCAGCTCGAGCATGTCCTGATAAGGTGCGATCAGCAGGATTTCTTTCATGTGTTCCATAATAAAACAGCCTTGTTTGAATATGCAACCGTTATCGGTACCAAGGGATTTTGTTCCGCACACTCTTGCCAGCTTCGGATTCTTGTGGTATCGTGTTCGGTATAGAAAACGTTTTCTATAGTTGTTACCGATGCCACATGCCGTTCTCATCGGGACAAAGGAGCACCAATGATGGAGAAGTTGAGCGAGAAACGAAAGCTCGAGCTGCAGCTGTTCGCCGAAACGATCCGGCTCAATACCCTGCGCCAGTTCAAGACGCTCGGATTCGGCCATGTCGGCGGGGCGATGTCGATCGTCGAGACGTTAGCGGTCCTCTACGGTCAGGTGATGCGCATCGATCCCCGTCAGCCCGATTGGCCCGAACGGGATTGGCTGGTCATGTCCAAGGGACATGCCGGACCGGCTTTGTATGCTGCCTTGGCGTTGAAGGGCTACTTCCCGTTGGCGATGCTCGAGACGCTCAACAAAGCAGGCACCTCGTTGCCGAGCCACTGCGACCGCAACCTCACCACCGGGGTCGACATGACCACCGGCTCGTTGGGCCAGGGCATGTCGACCGCCATCGGCGTCGCCCTCGGGCACCGCTTGGACGAGCGTGACAACCATACCTTCCTGATCCTCGGCGACGGGGAATGCGACGAGGGGCAAGTCTGGGAGGGGGCCCTTTCTGCCGCCCACTTCAGAGTCGACCGCTTGATCGCCTTCGTCGACCGCAACCAACAGCAATTGGACGGCTATACCAAAGATATTTTGGATATCGGCGACATCGGGGCCAAGTTCGCCCAATTCGGCTGGTTCGTCCAAAGCGTCGACGGAGCCGATGTGGGGGCGGTCCACCAAGCCGTCATGACGGCCAAAGAGCACCGCGGTTCGCCTTCGATGATCGTGCTGAACACGATCAAGGGCAAAGGATGCGGTTTTGCCGAAGGGGTGCTCAACAACCACCACATGACCGTATCGAGCGAACAGGCCAACGAGGCCATCATCAATGTCGAACGCCGGATCAGCGAGCTGGCTGGTTCGATCGGCTACTGAGCTACAGGAGGTGGGACATGGCGACCATGCTACGCGAGCGTGTTGAGAAAGAGACGGCGATGATGCGTGACACCTATGTGCGAACGATCACCGATTTAGCCCAGAAAGACCCCAGGATCGTCGTGCTTGATGCCGATTTGATGAACGCCATGGCGATGGTGCCGTTTTCAAAGGCCTTCCCGCAGCGAACCTTCAATTGCGGCATCCAGGAGGCCAACATGATCGGGCTTGCCGCCGGCATGTCGGCCACCGGCAAGATCCCCTTCGCCCATTCGTTCGGACCCTTCGCCACCCGGCGCTGTTACGACCAAATATTCATCTCGGGGGCATACGCCCGCCTCAATGTGCGCATCATCGGCAGCGACCCCGGCATCACCGCCGCTTATAACGGAGGGACCCACATGCCGTTCGAGGACATGGGTATCTTGCGCACCATCCCCACGGTGACCTTGCTCGAGCCGGTCGACTCGGTCATGCTGGAATCGCTGATGCGCCAGAGCATCGGCATGCACGGCATTGTCTATTTCCGGTTGAACCGCAAGATCGCCACTGCAATCTATCAAGCGGGAGCGCAGTTCACCATCGGCAAAGCCGTCAAGCTCACCACTGGCCCCGATGCGACCATCATCGCCAGCGGCATCATGGTAGCCGAGGCGCTGCAAGCCGCTGCGAGTTTGGCGACCGAGGGCATCTCGGTGGCAGTGCTGAACGTCTTCACCTGGAAGCCGATCGATACACAGGCGATTGTCGAGGCGGCTCGCGCCACCGGGGCAGTCGTTACGGCCGAGAACCACAACATCATCAACGGACTCGGCTCGGCCGTGGCCGAGGTGCTCGCCGAGCATTGCCCCGTACCGATGGAACGGGTGGGGGTGGGCGACCGTTTCGGTGAAGTCGGTCCAGAGGCCGACTTGAGGATACGCTTCGGCCTGACCAGCGAGCGCATCGTTGAGAAAGTGCGCGCCGCCATGGCACGCAAAGCCGACCGATAGGGGGGCCATCATGAGACTGACGTTCGAATACGGAGAGGGGCTGATGGAGGCCAACCTCCCCGATAACACCGATGTGTTCATCCCGGGCGAGACGGTGGCCGACCCGCCGGTGCTCGCCGACATCGCCGGCGCCACGCGGGCGGCGATCGAACACCCCCTCGGCCTTGCTCCGCTGAGTGCCCAGGTCAAGGCAGGCTCGAAAGTCGCCATCGTGTTCCCCGACAAGGTCAAGGGTGGCTTCCAAGCCGATTCGCACCGCAAGGTGAGCATCCCGATCATCATCGAGGAATGCCTGAGAGCGGGGGCAAACGAGCGGGACATCAAGTTGATCTGCTCCAATGGACTGCACCGCAAGAACACCAAGGAAGAGTTGCGCTCGATCTTGGGGCCGGCGCTGTTCGACCGCTTCTGGGGACGTGGACAGATCGTGAACCATGACAGCGAGGACTGGGACAACTTGGTTGACCTGGGATGCGAGAGCCAATACGGTGCCCCGGTGATCATGAACCGGGAGGTCTTCGAAGCCGATGTGGCGGTCCTGGTCGGCCATGCATTGGGCAATCCATACGGGGGCTATTCGGGCGGTTACAAGCACTGTGCCACCGGCATCACCCATTGGCGGTCGATCGGATCGCACCACAGCCCCGAGGTGATGCACCGCCCCGATTTCGTGCCGGTGAGCACCCACAGCTTGATGCGCTCCAAGTTCGACGCCATCGGGCGGCATATGGAATTACGCATGGGCAAGCCGTTCTTCACCGTCGACGCGGTGCTCGACACCGCTTCGCGCCAGATCGGGGTGTATGCGGGAGCAGCCGACTTGGTCCAGCAAGCCTGCTGGGAGTTGGCCGACCGGCGCACCTATGTCAAGTGGGCCAAACGCACCTACGACGTGATGGTCATCGGCATGCCGCGCTCGTTCCATTATGGCGACGGCATGGGGACCAATCCGATATTGATGCTGCAGGCCATCTCGGCCCAGATCATCCGCCACCAACGGGTGCTCAGCGATCATCCAGTGGTCATCTGCTCGTCGGTGTGCGACGGGTATTTCCACGATGAAGAATTCCCCGCTTACCGCGAGGTGTACGGTCTGTTCCAGCGCGACCGGGCGGCAACTTTGCCCGATGTGGAAAAGTTCGGGGAGGCCCTTTCGCGCGACCAGCGGTACATCGACGCCTATCGTTACCGCTACGGTTACCATCCGTTCCACGCATTTTCGATGATCAGCTGCGGACACATCGCCGAACAGAGGTGCGCGGCCATCTACATAGTGGGGGCGAAGGAGCCGGGTTATGCCCGGGCGATGGGGATGAAGACTCGCGCCACCTTCGAGGAGGCTTTGGCCGACGCCCGCAAGTATACCGGACCCGATGCGGCCATATTGGCCCTGCCCAAGGCTTTTAAAACCGCCAGTGTCCATCTGTGCATGGCGACCGACCGTTCGTAAAAAACGAAAATAATTGTTGAATTATGGCTGGACAGGGGCTATGATGGCAATTAGAAAACGTTTTCTAATCCAAGACGGAAGGATGAACCATGGGTGAGGGAAGGTCAGGAGAGAGCAAAGTCACGATCAAGACCGTCGCCAAACGGGCCGGTACGAGCATCGCGACTGTTTCCCGCGTCATCCACGACAATTACCCTGTCAGCGATGACCTTCGCGCCAAGATCAACCATGTCATCCAAGAGACGGGGTATCGTCCCAATGCGGTGGCTGCCAGCATCAGGACCCGCCGTTCGATGACGGTGGGGATGGTGGTGTCCAAATTCAACAACCCGTTGGTGATGCAGACGGTATTGGGAGTCGAATCCGTTTTGGAGAAAGAGGGTTACCAGCTGATCATCTCGAGTTCGAACAACGAACTCGTGAAGGAGAAGACGATACTTGAATCGTTGCGGGAGCGCATGGTCGACGCTTTAGTGGCCGTCAGCGTGTCGCGCGACGACAAGGTGTTCGAGCCGTTCTTCGCCGACCGCATCCCGGTGGTGATTGTCGACCGCAGCATCCCCAGCGAACGGATGGACATGGTGGTCAACGACGACCGCCTGGCCACGGCCAGGCTGACGGGCTACGTCATCGCCAAGGGGCATGTGCGCATCGCGGTCCTCAAGGGCATCGATTCGATCGTCATCGGGCATGAGCGCACGACAGGGTACCTTGAGGCGATGGAACAGGCGGGCATGCCGCTGATTCCCGAGTTCCAGCTCGAGGGTGAGTTCCAGCGGGAGAAGGCCTACGAGAAAATGATGGCATTGCTTAAAAGCATGCCGAGGGACAAGTTCCCCACTGCAGTGGTGGCCTGCAACACATTGATGGCCGAAGGCGCCATGCAGGCGATTTACGAGATGGGGCTGAAGATTCCCAGCGACATCTCGTTGGCATGCTATGGGGTGTTGTCGCGCTCGCCGGTCTTCAGGCCGCGCATCGTGTGCGTCGACCAACGCTCCGAGGAGATCGGGGTGGCGGCCGGGAACCTGGTGCTTGAACGGATGAAGGGCAGCACCAACGCCTCGGTCAAGCAAGTCATCGAGGCCAGGTTCGTCGAGGGTGATTCTGTAAAAAAAATTATGTGAGGCATTCGGGAAGTTTTCTTTTGCATAAAATAGAAAACGTTTACTAATAAGATTGGATGGAACAGTCGCCAAGAGTGTAGGCGACTCGTCAAGGAGGAAGACATGGATGTGCGGGCCTTGAAAGCTCGTGTTGTTGACGCCAACAAGGAGCTGCCGAAGCAAAACCTCGTGAAATATTCGTGGGGCAACGTAAGCGAAATCGACCGCGAGGACGGCCTGATCGTGATCAAACCGGTCGGTATACCCTACGACATCTTGAGCGTAGAGAACGTCAGTGTGGTCGATCTGGACGGAAAGATCCTTGAGGGACCGTTCAATCCTTCGGTGGACTTGGACATCCACCGGGCTCTCTATGAAAACTTCCCGACGGTGAACGCCATCGTCCACACCCATTCCACCTTCGCCACCGTGCTGGCCCAATTGCGCCGGCCCGTGCCGTGCTACGGCACCACCCATGCCGACTACTTTTATGGTGAGGTGCCCTGCGTGGGCGATTTGGATAAGGCCGAGGTGGACGGCTTGTACGAATGGAACACCGGCATGGCGATCGTGCGCTACTTTGGCGAACACGGTCTTGGAGCCGACGACGTGCCTGCCGCCTTGTCGCCGTTCCACGGTGTGTTCACCTGGGGCAAGGATGTCTGGGATGCGGTCCACAAGGCCGTGGTCTTGGAGGAAATCGCCAAGATGGCCGTTTTCATGCAGGCCCTCGAAGCTGCACCGGAACGACTGCCCTCTTTCATGCTCGACCGGCACTACCTGCGCAAACATGGCGCCAACGCCTATTTCAAGAACGACGATTACGGGGCCGGTTTGGTCACCCGTTAGGAGAGAAGCTGGATGAAGTGGATATTCGTCAATCTCAAACGATTCGATGTGCCGGCAAGCATGGGTGGCATTTGTCCGTCCGAGCATCCCGTTGCATGGATGGAACGGACCATGCGCGACAGCCTTGCCGCCGGTTTGCATGAAATCGACGGGGTGGGCTTGGTCTATTTCGTTCCCGAGTCGTTGCTGGCGACTGCCCTTGCCGTCCTGCACGGCCTGCCGGGGAACCTGTCGGTCGGCTGCCAAGGGGTCTTTCGCGAGGATGTCGTCCCGCAGGGCAATTTCGGGGCCTTCACGACCAACCGGCCAGCTAGCGCCATGGCGGCGTTGGGTTGCCGGTGGACCATGATCGGCCATAGCGAGGAGCGCAAGGACAAGCTGGCCTTACTGAACATGTACGACCCGGCCGTGGCCTCTTCGGTCCAAGCGTCCCACAAAGCAGCTGCTGTGGTTGACGGGGTACTCAATGGCGAGGTCGCCCAAGCGGCCCGCCGTTCAATGTCCATCCTGTTCTGTGTCGGCGAGACTTTGGAACAGAAAGGATCGACGGACCCCACCGTATACGAACCACGGGTCAAGCAGGTCATCGAAGACCAGCTGACTCGTGGGCTCAGTGGGCTGTCCGCCTTCCCGTCCGATTTGCACGTGGCTATCGGTTACGAGCCGGTCTGGGCGATCGGTCCGGGCAAGACTCCGCCCGGACCCGACTACATCGCCTTCGTGAGCGAGTGGATCGACAGAGTCTGCCGCGAACGGTTCGGCCGGAGCCTTCCGATTGTCTACGGGGGAGGGCTGAAAGAGGAGAATGCTGCCGCCATCGCATCGGTGGCGACCGTGTCGGGAGGGTTGGTGGCGTTGACAAAGTTCACCGCCCCGATTGGTTTCGACGTGGGCGGCCTGAAACGGATCATACAAGCATATCTGAAGCAAGCACAGTGAGTAAGAGGAAGGGTATCATGAGGGGATTGAAAGGAAAACTGGTGGTGATCACCGGAGGGGCGCGGGGAATCGGATTCTCCATCGCCAAGAAATTTGCCGATGAGGGCTCGCATCTCGTCATCGCCGACATCAATGAGGAGATGGCCGTCCAAGCCCGCCAGGAATTGGAGGCGATGGGAGTCGAGTGTCATGCTTACCGGGTCGATGTGGGCAATGTCGCCGAGATCGAAGGCTTCTTCAACGGCTTGAAGGAACGCTTCGGGAAGGTCGATGTCTTGATAAACAATGCCGGCATCCAGATCCGTAATCCGTCGATGGAGTTCAAGGAGAAGGATTGGGATGCTTTGATGGGGATCAACCTCAAGGCGGTCTTCTTCTGCAGCCAGCAAGCGGCCAGGACGATGAAGGGCTTTGGCGGGGTGATCGTGAACATCTCGTCGGGCACCTCCACCCAGACCACCCCGGGACGGGCCCCCTATGTGATCAGCAAGGCCGGGGTGAATGCGCTGACGGCGGTTTTAGCGGCCGAATGGGCTAAGGAGGGCATCAGGGTCAACGCCGTGGCGCCTGGTTGGATCCTGACCGACATGGTCAAGGAGGGCATGCGCCTCGGGGTGGTGAGCAACAAGCAGCTGATGGCGGCCATTCCGTTCAAGCGTTTGGCTTCCCCGGAAGAGATTGCCGATTCTGTGGTGTATCTGGCGTCGGATCAGGCGAGTTACGTCACTGGTCAGACGCTGTTCGTAGACGGTGGTTGGAGTGTGCTGGGGTTGCCCCAGGACATCGATTGAAGGAACGATTTCGTATTCCATCATGACGCGTTGCGTTTTGGAAGAGATCAAGGAGGAATGCTATGAAGAGAATGATTGGACTGTTGTGCCTCATGGTGTTGGCCATGACCGTGGTCTTTGCAGCTGGGACTGCTGAAACCGCCCAACCGGCCGCTGCTGTGGCACCGGGTGCCAAGCCAGCCGATTATCCGACGAGGACGATCGAGTTCATCGTCCCGGCCGCCGCCGGAGCTGCCATCGACGTGCCGGCCAGGGCCTTGCTCGAGGTGTTGAACCTGGGCCAGCCGGTGGTGATCGTCAACCGCGCCGGCGCGAGTCAGACCGTAGGAACGGCCGAAGCCGCCGCCAGGAAAGGCGATGGATACACCTTGTTGCTCGGAGCCAACGGCAACTTCATGATCCAGCCGCACTTGTTGACATTGACCTACAAGACCCAGGACTTCAGGCACATTTCGATGTTGACCGCTCCGATCGAGCAGGTCATCGTGGTGACGCCGAATTCGCGCTTCAAGAGCTTCAAGGATCTTGAAACTGAATTGAAAGCGGGCAAGGAGATCAGTTACAGCAGCGCCAACCCGGGCAGTGTCGGCCACTTGGCGACCATCTACCTGTTGCAGAAAATCGGTGCCAAGAACGCCAAGTTCGTTCCGTTCAACGGCTCTCCCGAAGGAATTGCGGCTTTGTTGGGCGGCCACATCGATTTCTACGTCATCGACAGTTCCGAGGTTGTTCCGCGGGTCCAGAACGGCCAGTTCGCGCCGTTGCTCACCATGGCCGACGAACGGGCCATCACGTTGCCCAACGTGCCGGCAGCACCAGAATTCGGCTACACCGAGATGATTTTCCAAGGCTATAAGTGGATCGCCGTCCACAAGGACACCCCCGAACCGATCGTGCAGTATCTGAAGAAGAGCATCGACGATGCCATCCAGAGCCAGAAGTTCCAGGAGTATCTGAAGAAGCTCACCGGAACGGGTGTGCGGACCTACACCGAGGAAGAACTGAACAAGATTGTCTACGCGAACCTTGAAGTCTCCGGCAAGTTGTTGGAATCTTTGGGCATGAAGAAATAGGCGGTCGATCGTTTCGACCGCACCGATACGATCCGATGGGCTGTCCGATTGACGGCAGCCCGTCGGTTATAGCCCGTGGAGGCTTGACGGCATATGGAAATGAAGAAGATCAAGGAGAATATCGTGCTCGCCATCGTGTTCATGGCGATCAGCGGTTTCTTGTATTTCATGGCGATCCCGTGGGGGGTGCCGATCCGGGCCTCCTGGGGCGGCGATGTGGGAGTCGACAGCCGCACCTTCCCCTATTTCGCTGCTGCAGCAATGGGGGTCGTGGCGTTCGCCTTCTTATTGGTCAGCTTGTCGCAGTATGCCAAAGGCCGTAAGCCGCAAGTGGACACCCAACCGGTTGTTGCCCATGTGGATGGGAAGAAACGGAGCATGAAGGAAGAGGTGCGGGGTTTGGCCACCTTCGGATTGTTCCTTGCCTATGGCATCCTCATGGTGACAGTCGGCTTCATCGTGGCGACGTTGATTGTCCCTGTGGTGATCCTGTTGTACCTCGGTGAACGCAAGTTATGGAATTTCGTGGGGGTGTACGCCTTCGCCACCCTCTTGTATGTGATATTCGAGCTGCTGCTGAAAGTGCGGCTGCCCTAAGGAGGAATCGTCATGTTTTCTCAAGTTGTCGGTTCAATATTCCTCCCGATGCACCTGTTGATGATGAACATCGGGGTGGCGGCAGGCATCATCATCGGGGCTCTGCCGGGTCTGTCTGTCGTCGTCGCCATCACGTTGCTGTTGCCGCTGACCTTCGGCATGGACTCGGTCGCCGGCATGTACCTGTTGCTTGGCGCCTATTGCGGTGGGACCTACGGCGGTTCCATCACGGCGATCCTGATCAATACTCCCGGGACACCGGCGGCCGGTGCCACCATCTTCGACGGGTACAAGATGGCCCAGAAGGGCCGTGCCGGCGATGCGTTGAAAGCTGCTTTGGTGGCCTCCACCATCGGTGGCATCCTCAGCTGTTTCAGCCTGATGTTCATCGCCCCGCCGTTGGCCAAGATGGCTTTGAAGTTCGGTCCTCCCGAGTACTTCGCCCTGTGCCTGTTCGGACTTTCGATCGTCTCCGGCATCAGCGGCGGCAATGTCTTCAAAGGCTTGATCATGGCCTGCATCGGCCTGTTCATCTCCACTGTCGGCGTGGATGCCACCGAGGGCATCGCCCGCTTCACTTTCGGCACCACCCAATTGTTGGGCGGCTTGAGCCCGGCTGTGGTCATGCTGGGGGTGTTCGCCCTCAGCGAGATGTTGGACAAGAGCAGTTTGAGTCTCAGGCCGATCACCGAAAAGGCTGAGTTCAACAAAGCCACCGTCAAATTGAAAGACATCCTGGTCTATTGGAAGACCATCCTGCGCTCTTCGGTTTTCGGCATCTTCATTGGGGCCATTCCTGGGACCGGTGGAGCCATCGCTGCCTTCATGAGCTACAACGAGGCCCGGCGGGCTTCCAAGAATCCCGAGCTGTTCGGGACCGGCATCTTGGAGGGCGTCATCGCTCCTGAGACGGGCAACAACGCCGTCACGGGAGCCACACTCATCCCGTTGCTCACCATGGGTATCCCGGGGGACACCGGGGTGGCCATCATGCTGGGGGCGTTGACCATGCAGGGCATCATCCCCGGCCCGAACCTTTTCACCGCTGGCAATTTCTGGGTGTACGCCATCATGGGTGGATTGTTGGTGGTCAACATCTTCATGTTGTTGCAAGGCTCGATGTTCATCAGGGCGTTCGCCAACGTCACTCGGGTGCCGTTCGCTGTCTTGGTGCCAAGTGTGATGATCCTGTGCACGCTGGGCGCTTTTGCGGTGTCCAACTCGGTCTTGGATGTCTTCATCATGCTGATCTTCGGTTTTCTGGGGTATATCCTCAAAAAATTCGACTTCCCGTTCCCGCCTCTTACCATCGCCTTGGTGCTTGGTTCTTTGACTGAAAACAACCTCCGGCGAGCTCTGATCATGTCCAACGGAAAGGTCTCGGTGTTTTTCACCCGGCCGCTGTCGTTGGTGTTCGTGATCATCTCGATCCTCTCGATTTTGTATCCGTTCTTGCAAACGGCCGCGCGCAATCTTAAAAAACGTAAAACTTCCCAAGGAGCATGACGATGGAACGCAGACCGAACATCCTGTTCATCCTTTCCGATCAACAACGGGCCGACAGCATGGGGTGCTATGGCCAGAGACTCGACGTGACCCCGAACTTGGACCGCTTGTCCCGTGAAGGAGTCAAATTCGAGCATGCCATGACGCCGCAGCCCGTGTGCGGACCGGCCCGCTCGTGTTTGCAAACGGGTCGGTACGCCTCCGAGACGGGCTGCTTCATCAACCGGCGCCCGTTGAAGGAGAACGAGCTGACCATCGCCAAGGAGCTCAAGAAGAGCGGTTACGAAACGGCCTATGTGGGCAAATGGCACTTGGCGAGCGACCACCATGCCAACGAGTTGTACATCGACCGTCCCATCCCGCAACACCGCCGTGGCGGGTACGACGACTATGTCGCCATGGTGGACGTACTGGAATTCACCTCGCACGGCTACGACGGCTATGTGTTCGACAAGGACGGCAACAAGATGGAGTTCACCGGCTATCGGCCCGATTGCCTGACCGACTACGCCATCTCCTATCTGCACAAGAAGACCAGCGACAAGCCCTTTTTCTTGTTCATCTCCTATATCGAACCGCATCAGCAAAACGACACCAACCTATGCGAAGGCCCCGATGGCAGCAAGCGCAAGTTCAAGGATTACGATATCCCCCAAGACCTCCTTGTTGGGGAGTATCCGGGCGACTGGCGTGAGAATTACGCCGACTACCTGGGAAGCTGCCATAGCTTGGATTACAACGTCGGCCGTTTGGTCGACACGCTCAAGGAGAAGGGGGTGTATGACGATACGATCATCATCTACACCAGCGACCACGGCAACCATTTCCGAACCCGTGAGGGCGAGTACAAGCGCCAGTGTTTCGATTCGTGCCTGCGTGTTCCGTTGATCATGCGCGGTGGTTTGTTCCGGGGCGGCAAGACCTATACCGAACCGGTCAGCATCATCAACCTGCCGCCGACGGTGATGGACTTGGCCGGCTTGCCCGTCCCGGCCAGCATGCCCGAGCGATCGCTGAACGACTTGGTGCGCGGAGAAGCGTGGACCGAGGATGTCTATTACCAGATCAGCGAGGCCGAGCTGGCCCGCGGTATCAGGACCAAGCGCTGGAAGTACTGCGTCCACGCCCCCCACAAGCAAGAGGTCTTGCGGATGGCTGAGAAGTTCGATGCCAAGCAGTACCATGCCATGTTGCTCAAAGCCTTGCCGGCCAGCGATTCCTATGTCGAGCAATA
>CAZJAK010000040.1:0-21771 GCA_964543935.1 uncultured Spirochaetaceae bacterium | reverse complement strand
TCACCAAGAATACCCGGAAGCTGTGCACCGACCTGAACATCAAGATTGACGGTCCTCTAGTCGGTTAGGGATACCTAAACTTTGAAAGTCACAGTTTAATCTGAAAAATGTTTTTAAGTGTATGACCCTAAAAACTTTCCAATCTTCGAAATTTTAATGGGTATAACCATAAAATATCTTATTATCGTGAGATCATGCGGGAGTAGATTTGCTAATCGGCATCCAGTCATAGTGAAGCACAGTGTTTTCAAGCATTGAGACCATGAGCAGCTGCCTCGAGTCCTTTACGTTCATGGTCTGCGCATGAAAAGTTCACATTGTCTAGGCCAACAGAGGGACTCCCCACATGTGGAGTCCCCCTGTGTTTGAAGCCTACAACCTGCGGATGGGGATGAATTTGTACGTGTTGACAGTCGCGGATGCATTCTGGATACCGGTGGCGAAGTTTTGACTCCATGCTAAATCAAGTGCTTCTTCGGATGAACTCCAATAGGTAGCAGCTTGAAAATTCGTCACAATCATCGGATTAAGGTACAGATTCTTATAGACTTTATCCAACTCATACCTCGAGGGCAGGTGCCATGCTTCATTTCCATCCACACCTATGCATGCATTGGCAGCCGAGTTACGAAAATCAGCCTTATCCAACATCCTTTGGGAATTTTCATACCCTGTCCCGATATCTTCCGAAGTACCGCCGACAAGTCGGAATTCGTCATCATCGTAGGTAGGATTGAATGCGATCCATTCGACAGTACCTGGGATGTCCATCTCCATCGCTGCTAGATACCGCCATTGATCGACACGATAGTCGTAAGCAACATTGTCGTAGAATACGATACCCCCCGGACTGGGGACATGATTACCAATCTGATACAGGACATTCCACTTGGCATGAAGCATGATAGCGCCATGTGAACCATGTTCGATAGTGTGTTCCATCGTATCGAACGAATCCTCCAAGAACCACCCAGCGAAATAATATCCTGCACGGCTTGGCTCGCTGAACGTGATCGTGGCGGTCTCGATCGTGTAGGTGGGAGGGTTGTCCCCATTATTGATCCCACCGTACAACTGGTAGGTTATCGCATACACCGTCGGGGTCCACTTGGCGTGGAAGGTCTTCGCTCCAGTAGATCCAAGCGGGATATCGGTGATTGCTGGACCGCTGAATTCGCTATCGGAATACCACCCTTGGAAGTCGTAATATCCCCTCGTTGGAACACCCAGTCCAACTGCATCTTCCACCGTGTATGTATCAGGATTGTCAACATGATTGGTTCCTGCGTTCAGCTCGTAGGTGATGGGATAGACGATCACCTGCCACTCGGCGTGCACCGTCTGGTTGCCGGTCGAACCGAGGGGCATCTGGGTCACTGCATCCCCAGTGTACCCAGCATCGCCATACCACCCTAAGAAGGTGTAGCCGTTCTTCACAGGCTCGCTGAAGGTGATCGTGGCGGTCTCGATCGTATAGGTGGCCGGGTTAGCCCCTGCGTTTGTCCCACCGTACAACTCGTAGGTTATCGCATACACCGTCGGGGTCCACTTGGCGTGGAAGGTCTTCGCTCCAGTGGAACCAAGCGGGATATCGGTGATGGCCGTACCGCCGAATCCGGCATCGATGTACCACCCTTGGAAGGAGTAGCCGTTTTTGTGCGGTTCGCTCAACGTGATCGTGGTGGTCTCGATGGTGTACTCGCTCGGATTGGCGACATGGTTGGTGCCACCGTTGAGCTCGTAGGTGATGGGATAGACGATCACCTGCCACTTGGCGTACACAGTATGGTCCATGGCAGTACCGACCATGCTGGTCGACTCGACATCGTCGCCACTGCCATTCGCAGTGGTGTTCCATCCAAGGAAGGTATACCCATGCTTGGTTGCGGTAGGCAAGTCTCCATATGTGCTGTCGAAGGTCACGAGGACCGAATCTGTCGGTACCTCCCCTCCTTGAGCATCGAAGATCACGGTATAGGTGTTGGCAATCCACTTGGCATACAAGGTGTGGTCGACATCGGTAGTCACCACTACCGATGGCTCGATCTTAATGCCGCCTCCACCGACCTCAGTATACCAGCCACCTAAGGTATAGCCCAAACGATCGGTCGTCGCTAAATCACCATATTCCTGTCCATAGGTGACTTGCTTCTCGGCTGGAGTTGCAGCGGAGCCTGGCCCGGCGTTGAAACTCACCATATAGGAGTTGGCGATCCACTGTGCGTAGAGGGTATGGTCCGCAGCGACGTTTACAATGGACGTTGGCTCGATCTTGATGCCACCTCCATCTGTTTGGGTATACCATCCCCCAAAAGCATACCCGACTCGGCTCGTTGTCGCCAATGCACCGTATTGCCCACCAAAAGTGACCTGCTTCTCGACCGGATCCGCAACAGTGCCTAACCCAGCATCGAAACTTGCAGCATAGGTGTTGGCGGTCCACTTGGCATACACGGACACGTCACCGGCGGAGCCGTGCTCGATGAGGGTCACCACAGGACCGCTGAAAACCGCATCGGCAAACCACCCTTCGAACGTATGTCCGGCTCTGGTCGGATCGATGAACACGATGTCTGCGCTCTCAATCGTGTAAGTCGTGGGATTGGCGGGTGCGTTGGTCCCTCCATTGAGGATGTAAGTGATCGCATACGATTGTGGAGTCCACTTGGCATAGAGATGCTTATCACCAATCGAGCCAGAAGGGATTGTCGTCACGACCGGGCCGGAAAAATCGGCAGCGCCGTACCAACTGTCAAACAGATACCCGTTGCGATTAGGATCGTTGAGGACGATGTCATCGCTTTCTATGGTGTAAGTTGCGGGATTTGTTCCAGGATCAAGCCCGTCGTTGAGATGGTACGTGATGGCGAAGAGGTGCAGAGTCCACTTGGCGAACAGGACTACATCGGCATGGGAGCCTTTCGGGATATCAACGATTAAAGTCCCGGTAAAATCTGGGTTGTCGTACCAACCGGCGAAGTCATATCCGTCCCTTTGGGGATCGTCCAAAAGGATCGCATCGCTTTCGATGGTATAGGTCTCGGGATATGTCCCGGGATTGGATCCACCGTTGAGGACGTACTCGATGCCGTACACGATAGCGGCTTTGTAGGCGTACAAGGAATGGTGTGCAGCTGTCTTGACCATGGTGGACACTTCAATTTTCGTTCCCGCCCCCAATGGTTGGGTGTACCAGCCGCCAAAAGTATAACCCACTTCGTTGAAGGTGACAGTGGCCAATTCCCCATAGGCTGAGTCGAAGGTCACTTGCTTGGTATCGAGCGACAACTCGGTTCCGCCTTGGGCATCGAAGCTGACCGTGTATGTCTGGGCAATCCATTTGGCATACAGATCGATATCTCCCTCCGAACCAGTGGGGATCGTGGTCGTCACGGTACCGCCGTACATTTGATCGGGATACCATCCGTCAAAGGTGTATCCAATCCTGCTCGGTTCCCCTAGGATGATATCCGGACTGTCCATTCGGTATGTGGCAGGATTATCGAGATGGTTCGTCCCGCCACTTAAGTGATACATGATTTCATAGACTGGTTCAGGTGTATCCGGGCAACCGACCAAAGCGATGATCGCTACCATGAAAATCACTGCTAACGATGGTTTTGTTATTTGTGTCATGGTCACTCCTTGTGCCCGCCCAGCCTTGGATGAGGCGGTCCGAGGGACCTGCAATGAGGCTGGACACGACACGTCAGGGAGCGTGAACGCACTGCTCCGCGGGTTTACGATACCCCTCGTGCACGAGCGCACACAGATGCATGACTTACCTGAAGCTATGAGTAATTCTACTCAGCGGGCGGGAAATCAGTGCATTGGTCCGACATCGGCGCGGTAATATGGGAATTGGATGACTGTTTTCGTTTCTTGACAGGAACCGGGACAATAGGTTCCAAAATTTCGATCACCGCTTCAAGCACCTGCCTGTCCTCGGCATCGACGATGTAATGTTCCTTGGCGCCATGGTAGGGACGGCCGAGTTCAGCTTGGTCCAACACATGCTTCACTGCATCATGTTTTCTCACGTATACGACATTATCACACACCAAGAACAACGGCTTGGCATGGACATAGACCACATACTCGCCAAACATCTTCTTGTAACGAGGAAGCCATGCTTCATCGATTTGGTTGCAGACGAATTCAATGAACTCCTGGCTTGTGGCCATCGTTTCATCCTCCCAACACACTTCACACAGGGAGCACTGCTCTTCGGCAAGGATGTTTCACCTTGCCAAGCAGCGCATCCCCTCAGCAGACAACCGCTCTTCCCACAGCAGCTTCATGATGCTCAGTTCCTCGCTGTAATCCTGCTTCGTTTCATCCTGTCCGTAGGGAAGTGTTTCGAGGACCCGAATGTTGAAACCTGCTGCACCATCGCGCTTCCACCATTCTTGGAGAACCTTGTCGGGATAGCTGCCAAAGTCCAATTGAAACCTGGCACTGTTCATCGCCCCTGTCAGGTTGCCAGTCGCTATGACCAGACAGGAATGTTCCTTGATCGACTGTATGATGAACACCCCCATGTCGGGTTTCGTGCTCTTGTACTGTTCCTTCAGCGCTTTTTTATCCATGCTGTACAATCCCTATCACTGGCGAGCGATGCCACATCATACACCATTGCTGGCTGAAGATGGGCCCTTGCGGATTCCCTCTTGCACTCAGTCAATGTGGCCGCCCGTCCGCCGGCCCTGCCACCGGATGCAATGTTTGCTTTGCCATGGTGCTTTCAAGCACTTCTTGATGGACCACGATGCGGCCCTTGCCCTGTGCTTTGGCTTGGTACAAAGCTTTGTCGGCCAGATCGACCATGGCCCGTTCGTCCATGCCCGGACCCCAAGCGACCACGCCGATGCTGACCGATACCGGCAGATCCACCTCAAACGGCAGTTCGAGTTGCGATACGCCTTTCAAGATCCTTCTGGCAACGATCTCGGCATGTTTCAAGCGGCAATCTGACAGCAACACGGTGAATTCATCTCCGCCATAGCGCGAACAACTGTCACTGGAACGGATGTGCTCCCGAATCTTCTTAGAGACCTCGATGAGCAATCTGTCTCCGCTCGAATGCCCATAGGTGTCGTTCAGATGCTTGAACCAGTCAACATCGATCATCAACAGGCAGAAAGGTTGTTGTTTGCTTTGTGCGGCACGGACCATCACGGCCAGCTGTTTCGAGAAGTAGCGGCGGGACGATGAATCGGTCAAATAATCGGTGTATGAGAATCGGTAGATATAATCGAGCACATACAACACGGTGATCGAAGTAAGCATGATGAGCGACAAGAACCCGATCACGATAGTGATGTTCATCGAACGGCTCGTCGCCCTGACCCTGTCGGCGGAAAAGTCCGCTCCCACTAGCCCGATCACCGATCCATCGCGATCGTCGATTATCGGGACAAAGGCGGACAGGTAGTGTCCCCAAAGAGGGTCTTTGATTAAACCGGTGACCGTCGGCACTGCCTGCAAGAAGGCGGTGCGCTCCTCATCGGTCATGGCGTCCCGTGAACCGATCGGAGAAAATCCCTCGCTCTCGGGATCGGCACCGTCCAATAGGTAGGCGACGGTCTGGTTGTCCACCCATTTCTCGGTATAGATATAATCGGCACCGGTCTCGCGCAAGATGCGGTTGAGCAATGCGTTCATGTCCTGATAGTACACGACGTCATAACCGCCCTCTTGGTAGTTCCCCACCTGCGACAGTTGCCGGTATGCCTCCACATCGGTCGAAACCAGCACATTGACGATCGAGGCGATGTTCGCAGCCCGGTTTTGGAGTTCCTCGATGACGGTGGCGTCGTGGCGTTGCGAAATCACCAAAGCGGGAATGCTCATGAGGGCGACGATGAGTGCAAGGAGGAATAACTTTTTTCGCGTCTGCGAGCCGACCCACCACTGCTTCATGTCACTGCTTCCCCATGTAATGTGAAATGATAACCGATTACAAAACGATGTAAAGGTATGGGAGCGCTCCTTTTTATGAATATTCAGACATAATCTCGGCATGGATTGCGGTCTTGCGCCTATGAAAGACGCCTTTCACTCTCCCTTCACTTCAGCCACCCTGAAGCGCACGATACGTCGGATCAAATCCTCCGGCAACGGTTCATCCTTGGGAAATTGGATGGCGCCTTTGGACCACTTGTAGCCTGCCAGTTGCGACTGGAAGGCCTCGACTCCCGAAGGGCTCGGATAGAATCCGATGTGGCGAGCTGCCAGTGCGAAATGGACCAAATTCTCTTTCAGATAAAATGTGGGCATCCCGTAGCTGATCTTTTCGGTGGCTTGAGGAGCCTCTTCCCGTATGATCGCCCGCAATGCAACGAGCTTAGGCTGCAGTTCTTTGTCGCACCCTGCAATATACTCGTCAATTGTAGTCGGTTTCGTCGTTGCAGGTCTTTCCATGGCACTCCTCCATCCAAAAACATGATATGACAACTCCAATACGTTCGGCTATAGTATCGCCGAGGAATACACGACATGAAGATACTGAGAATCGTCCTGTTCGTCCTGCATGCTTTCATAGGATTGGGAGCCCTTGCCGGAGGACTCGGTTGCCTGCTCGACCCGATGGCCCCCATGGGTGCGCCGGTGTCTATGTTGGAGGGCTCGCCCTTCACCTCGTTTCTCATCCCGGGCATCGTGCTGTTCGTCCTGTTCGGCATTGGCAATGTGATTGGCGCAATTCTTTCACTCACGAAATTTTGGGGTTATGGCGCAATCGCAGGAACACTTGGAGCGGGCATGATTGTCTGGATCGTCGTCCAAGTTGTCATCATCGATGCAGTCACATTCTTGCACATCGCCTGTTTCGCCATCGGGCTCGTGCAAGCACTGGCGGGACTCTTCTTGATCTTGAAGAACGAACGTTGCTTGGCCATACTGCAGAAATTGCTGAAGGCCCTCAAAAAACCGCTTCAGGCATGATGGGAACCGACAGACAAATCGATATGACAATTTCATACAACAATCCTTGACTGAATCGTCGCATGGGAGTATAGTGCGCTCGGTTACAAGACTTCACACACGGAGATTGGATGTTCACTACAACAATGGCCACGGTCGTCAACCCTGGGAACAGGTGCTGATGTCGAAACGGCCTGCCTGACAGACTGGGCCTCGTCCACATTACGCACTCGTTTTCGGGGAAATCCTACCTAAGCGCAGCCGTAGGCTGTGCATGCATGGGAATCGACAACCGGACGGTGTGACATGGACAATACAATCAATGCGTATGGGTGGCAGGACCGCCACTCACTTCAATTCGAACATTACAAACAACAAGGCCTCGTTCCATCCCGCATCGTATGGGAAGGCGGCAAGGGATATTACCGGGGTGTTTCCGATGCAGGGACATATCTTTTACAATGTTCCGGCACCTTGCTCAATCTGCACGACCTGGGGGTGCGGCCGGCTGTCGTCATCGGGGATTGGTGTGCCATCCGTCCGTATGCACAGAGCCGGGCCCTCATCGAGGATGTCCTGCCGAGAAGCAATGAATTCCACCGACCATCAGTGCACGACGGGCCGTGTATCGAAGGCAGCGGGCAAGCAGTGGCGGCGAACATTGACCTAGCCGCGATTGTGCAGGATTGCAGCACTGATTTCAACCTGCGCAGAATCGAGCGATTCATGGCTTTGCTGCATGCGGACACTATCCCGATGGTGGTCATCCTCACCAAAGCGAGTCTGCTCGATGAGCCCGAAGCCTATCGCCGGCGCACTCTTGCCCGCTTCCCCGATTGCCCAGTGTACATCATCGACTCCCTCGCCAGACAAGGACTCGACGAGCTGAAAGAGCTGTGCAAACCACGCGAGACGATCATGTTGCTCGGCACAAGCGGGGCGGGAAAATCGACTTTGATCAATGCCCTGTGCCAAGAGGATGTCGCCAAAACCGCTGCCGTGCGAACCCAGGACGGTCGTGGCCGCCATACCACGACCGCCAGGTGCCTGTACCGGCTCCCCACTGGAGCCTTATTGCTCGACTCTCCCGGTATCAGGGCCGTCGGAATGAACAATGGCACCGAAGAAGTTGGGCAATCGTTTTGCGATATAGCGGAATTGGCAAGCCATTGTAAATTTTCCAACTGCAAGCATACCGGCGAGCCTGGTTGTGCCGTACGACAAGCACTCATCGACGGTGAGTTGGAACAAGACCGCTACTTCAACTACCTGCAATTGAACCAAGAAGCGAGAAGTTGGGAGGAAATCCTGAACCAACGCAAACAAAAAGAGAAATCCATTGGGCGATTGCAGTATCAATTGCGAAGGAACAACCATGACTGACCATTACACCTGCATCCATTGCGGGATGCCGATAGCCGCCTTTGCCTATGGCACCCACCATAGGAATCATTGCCCCCACTGCCTGTGGAGCCGCCACGTCGACATCCGAGCGGGTGATCGGGCATGCCTGTGCCGCGGTCCGATGGAACCGATCGCCCTTTGGCAGAAAGAAGACGGAGAAATCATGATCCTGCACAGGTGCCGCACCTGCGGCACCATCAAAGCCAACCGGTGTGCCGGAGACGATGATGAACAAGCTTTGCAACGCCTATGGCAAGGGATAAGCCTGAGATCTGCACACAATGGTGGACAGATGATGAACGGGCCGGTTCCTTCATGATTCAGAACGCCCGCACCGGCCAGACCCGCAAGGCTGTCGTGCGCCTTTCATGACTTTGTTCACCGCTGAAGAGATCTTGGGCCCATGACCATGATGGCGAGGGGGCGCCCCATTCTTCACTGCTCCAGTAGAGGGCATCCCCTTCGATCATGGTATCGCCCACTCCCTGCAAGCTCAACCGTTCATAGATGAGGTTCAACTCATCTCTCGTTGGCAAGAACCAGTCGCCATATACATCCAAGGCATAGTCGCTGCACACCTTGGCGGCATACTCTGAAGTGGCTGCCAATGGATCCAACTGGGTATAGCCAGTAGTTCCCATTGCGTCCACCAGCATGTCGGTACTGGGTTCTCCTTGGCCTATCCCATGCAACTCGTATGTCCCGACGAATTCGATGGATTCCCCTTGTGTCGGGATGTAATAGCCGAAGACAAACTTGGAAGCCGGACCATTGGCAAGGATACGGTTTGAAGGAGCTGCTTCCAAATAACGCCAACCAGTGTCGTCATAGGCACCTTTGTCGTAGAAAACATATCCCCCAGCTGAATTCGGTATCGGACTGGGGGTCCATGATGCGTACAGGGTTGCGCTGGTGTTTTTGTCCCAATACCCGGCACTCTCCATCTGCTCGTCATAATATTGGTTGCCTTGGCCGTTCGGCTGATCATAATAACCACCGAAGACATAGCCGAGCCTGACCGGCTGTCGTGCTGCCGGCATGGCAACGCCATAATCCGCATTGACCGTTGCATCTCCATCCCAACCACCTGCTGTGTTGAATGTCACCACATAGGGATTGGGCGACCAAGCTGCATGAACGGTCATGGTGGCGGCAATAGGAACATCTTTGGTCAACTGCGTGCCTGTTTTTCCAGCACCAGTCCACCACCCTTCGAACCGGTAGCCATCCCGTGTAGGCCGATCTGCCTCGATGGTGTCTCCATAGCGCACCGTGACCGAAGGCACCGCCGAACCGCCTTGGGAATCGAAGGTAACCGTATAGCGGTCACGGTCATAAAACAGGTGTAGCTCGAGATCCCCTGCTTCGGACACCACCCCGCTGGCCACATGGCTGGGATGATTTTCTTTCACAGTAAAGTGTTCGAACCGACGCAATTCGGCCTGCACCTCGCTACCGATAGTGGCATACAACACCCTGGTCAGTCCCAGTTCATACGAATCGGTTGCGATATCTTGGAAATAATGGTTGACCACATAGGGAGCGTCGATGAAATCGTCCCACCAAGCAAACAGGACAATGTGGCCGGGCTCCCGGTGGATGGTTTCAGAGCTGACTTTTCTGGCAAACGACTCGTCGGTTGACGTATGCCAACCAAGGAACCTGAAGCCCTCCTTTGTAGGTACAGGCAATGTCCCATAGGCTTGGTCGAACGTGATGGTGCGCGAGGTCTCCGAAGAAGTCCCCCCTTGGGTATCGAACTCAACCACATAGGATTTTGCCCTCCATTGGGCATACAGCGTGACAGCCTGCCCATAGGGCACGATCAGCGACGTCCCCTCTTGATAAGGAAAGCCCGACCCATCGGCTTGCGTGTTCCAACCGGCGAAATCATAGCCGGTCTTCGACAAAGCAGCGGTGTTGCCGCTGACGGTGACCATCGTACCGGCAGGGGCCGTCACCCCCAAGGCAGGCACGGACCCTCCGGTATTCCCATTGCCGTTGTATAGGATGGTGAACGAAGGCTCTTCACACGAGGGAATGAGGATGAAGAGAACCAATGCAAGCATGCCGGCAAAGATACGGTTGTCGTGTTGTTTCATAGCATTACCACACAAATTGATGTAAGCACGAGACCGCGTGTGGTGTCATTCATCAAGTGCAGCATGACGGTCAATGCTCGTGATGTCCTTTTCGAGGATAGCCCGTCTGCCGCCGTCTGTCAAATTAAAAGGCGTTATTGATAAACCCACTTCCATTCGACAAGCATGCCCATTGAAGTCGAGTCTTGAATCTACCTAAACAAAGCCCGTAAAGACTCCAACCGCCCGACGCTGTCCGACAATCCGCCTATCCGGCTGCGGATGTTCCACAACCGGCGGTATTCGACGATCAGGTCATCCAACCAAGCGGCCAAGCGTATACGCTCGGCCAGAGGGATGTCCTGGGTGGGTACAACCCTTCGGTCGCCTTGTGCCAAACGGTTGAAGCCCAGTGCGCAGGCAAAGCGCAGCATGGAGCTTGTCCAGCGCAACTCGTGCACGATCAACGGAACACGAGTCGACTCCGATACCGCTGCGGCCAGGAGGGCATCCACTTCATCGAGCAGGGTTGTCTCCCGTTCGAACGCATGGCCTGTGAAACTGGCGATCGCCTCCGAGTAGTAGGGAGCTAAGTGGTCGATCATCAACGCTCCGAGCAAGGTGGAGTTATGGATCGGTGGTTTGCCGTTGCCCTCGACGTACAACTCCCCCACCCGTTCCAACTTCATCAACGCCTGGGCAGAAGCGTGGGCAACCATCCTATCGGGTATTTGAGCGCCACCGGACAGGGCCGGATGGGTAAGCAAGACCCTCTCGACAGCCGAAACGATGTCGAATACTTGCGCCTCTTGCCGATTCCAAGCTGCAACTGCGCCGAGGATAAAGCCGGGCAAACCGATGGGCAATTGTTGGAAATGACCGTTGTCGCCCCACTCGGTCACCATGAAACCCTTGGCCCTTCGCTTAACGCTCAAAGCCGCCGTGGCGGCCCGCAGGATGTTCAAACGAGCGTTTTCCCAACGGCCCGCCACGGTGTTCCAGGCCGAGTTGCCCACGCAGACGATCCAATCGAAATGCGATTCGGACAACATGGCGGCTTCACGCTCGAACGGATGGTCCGCTTCATAGCCCCAATCGACCACGATCGTGTCGGGGGGCAACAAGTGAACCGAGTCGGGGTGGCGCATCAGAACGTCGGCCCATACCATCATCCGTTTGCCATACGAGGAGGTCAACTCATGGAGTTTGGCCAAGTACTCCACATAGACATGCTCGACACCTACTTCAGCACTGCGCTGGGCGCTGCGGCCTTGGCCCAGTTCCCACGGTTCGTCACCGCCGACATTGACCAAGTTGCTGCGCACCACCGGCAGCAGTTGCGAATAGAGGTCGTCGATCAATTCGAGCGAACGATGGTCGACCGGAGCCAGTGTGGTCGACACCGCCCTGAAGACACCCCATGGGTCGATAAACCCGTCGGGCATCTCGCCGAGATGGCGGTATGTCTCGAACTTGAGCCAACGTTCCATGTGCCCGAAAGAATTCTGGTTGGGGACCAGCTCGATACCGCGCTCGGCACAGTAGGCGTCGATCATCCGCAGTTCGTCCTCGGTGATGGCAGAGGCGTCCTTCCAGACCTCCTCGTGCCCGCGATAAGCATAGGTGTGCTCCATATAGAGCTGCAGCTGGTTGTACTTCAGACTGCACAACAGGTCGATCAGAGCCAATAAGGTCTCAGTTGTCGGAACACGGTCGCGGCTGATGTCGAGCATGGCGATACGCCATTCGAAGTCGGCCCAGTCTTCTATCGTCAGGCAAGCCAGACCTGTTTGGCTGCCAGCGGCCAGCAATGCTTTGATTGTCTGCACCGCCACGAACAAGGCTCGTTCATCGCCGCACTCGATGGTGATTGAATCGGGGGCGACGACGATCCGATGCCAGTCGAAGCACTCTTGCCCGGGTGGGGGCAGGACTTTCCGATGGACGACTCCAGCGGGCAGACTTTGGCCGAACCGGTACGAGCGCAACGCCCGGGCAGCCTCAGGGGAGATTGGATGATGGCGGCTGTAGTCCACCACCATGTTTCTTGGTCTCGGAATCAAAGCTTCCATGCTGACTTTCCTTTCAAGGAGCACCTGCAGACGACCGGCTCCCGCCGGTTGCTCGCCGAGGAACATGACCTGTAGTGTCGTTCCTAGCCTTTGATGGCTCCCCCCACCACGCCTTCCGCCAACCGCTTTTGGAAGATGAAGTACACGATCATGACAGGTGCGGTGGCGACCACCAAAGCAGCCAGTTGCCAGCCAAGCTGGGTGCTGGTCAGGCTGGAGAACGAGTAGACACCGACCGGCAGCGATTTGGTGAATTCGGAACTGGCCAATACCAACACCAGCATGAACTCGTTCCAAATGCCCAAGGCGGTGATGATGCTCACCGTCACGATCACCGGCGTGGCCATCGGCGCGATGATGGAGGTGAGGATGCGGAACGTGCCCGCTCCGTCGATCCGGGCCGATTCGACCAAGCTGTCAGGGATGCCACGCAAAAACTGGGTGGTCAACAGCACGGCCAGCGGCAAACCGAAGGCGGTGTAGACCAGTATGATGCCGACGTGTTTGTCGGTAAGCTTCATGCGCGACAGCATCAGGAACAACGGGATGATGATCGAGTTCAGACTGATCAGGTACCCGAATCCAATCAAGGCCGCGATGATCATGGAAATTTTTTTGAATTGCATCTTGCTGATGGCGAACGACACCATCAATGAAAACAAGATCACTAAGAAGGTCGATGCCACCGAGTAGATGATGCTGTTGATGAATTTCTGACCCAGCCCGCCCCGAGAGATGGCCGAGCGGTAATTGAACAGCATGGTCTTGAAACTCACCTCGCGGCGCATCGAGGCCGGCAGGGCGGAAAGCACCAGATGGTCGCCCGGTTTGAGGTTGGCCAATTCTGGCGGCAAATCCTCCTTGACCAAGAAGAATACCATCAACCTCCGTTGCGGGGATATCGTGGTGGATTCTATGATCAAGCGCTCCCGTGTGTCTTTCTCGACATCATAATCGGGAATCACGTTCAACTGCGGGGCGATCACGACATATTCGTCATCGGCGTTGTCGAACAAGTCCTTGGGGAATGCATAGATGTTGCGGGTCAGTTCCTCGTTGGACTTGAACGAGGAATACATCATCCACACCAGCGGAATGATGGTGATCAAAGCCCAGGTGATCAAAAGGATATAGGCGATGGTCCGCCCGGTCACTTGCTTGGTCCGTTCAAAGTTCATCTGCGACCTCCTTCCTACTGCCCGTCTTGGTCGGTCTTGCGGCCGATGAACTTGCTGATGGCAATCAGGATGAGGCTGATGACCACGATGACGTTCGAGATCGCCGCCCCGTACGCGAAGCGCGCTTCATTGACATAATCCTGGAAAGCCGTTTGGTACATGAAAATCGGCAACACCATCGCATTGTTGCGTTGCAAGCCTTGCGTGGTGATGGAAAAAATCAGGTCGAAACCCCTCAGCGATCCGGCGATCGCCAGAATGGTCGACACAAGGATCGTCCCCGAAAGCATCGGGACGATGATGCGGAAGAATATTTGTGGTTCGGTGGCGCCGTCGATCTTGGCGGCTTCGATCAGATTGTCGTTCACCTTCTGGAGGTTCGCCAAGAAGATGATCATGTACAAGCCGGTGTATATCCAGATCAACGCGATACCGATCGGAATCATGACCGTCTGGCTATAAAGCATCAGGTCGAATTGGGCGGTGGGATCACCACTGATTAATTGAATCATGCGCGAGACGGGGCCATCGGCCTGGAAGAGACGCTTCCACAGGATACCGATGACGATCGTCGAAAGGAAATGGGGCAGGAACACGATCACTTGGAAAAAGCGGTCGCCCTTGACCATCTTGCGGTAGAGCACGTAGGCCAGGATGAACCCGAGCGGGATTTGGCCGAACACCGATACGCCCACCACGATGAGGTTGTTCTTCAACGCATGCCAGAAATAGGGATCGGCGAGCATGGTCTTGTACTGCAACAATCCCACAAAGTTGCCCGATCCGCGGTTGGGGTTGAAATTGGTGAAGCTCAACCATACCGAATAGACGATCGGATAGGCTATGACCAGCAGATAGACGATCAATGCCGGTGCGACCAAGGCCACATAGGTGGGCAAGGCAACCACATCGCGTTTCTTCATCGTTTTTCGTCTCCTGTCCTACCTAGTCTACATCAATGGGGGAGAGCTTTCCACTCTCCCCCGTGATGCTCAGGAATTCTCGAATCAGCGCTTCACGAGCGACTCGACCTTGTCGGCGATCTCTTTGGCAGTGGCTTGGCCACTGACGATCTTCTGCATGCCGGTGTTCAGCTCGTCGTTGGCGGCTCCGCTGAGGAAGGCGTCGATGACGTCGGTAGTCGGAGCGGACTGGGCCAGGACGACCTTCTGCTTGACAATGGTGGGCAGGTCGGCGGGAACCACGAAGTTCTTGAGGATCGGGGCCACGATGGCGCCGTCGCGCAGTCTCTGAGTGGTTTCCTCATGGCTGTAGAAGTAGCGGATGAACTTGAGGGCGGCTTCACGCACTGTGGCGTTGGTGGCACCCTTCTTGGTCAAACCGTAACCGACTTGGATGGCGGCTGCGACGGAACCGGGGGTTCCCTTCTCGCCGGGCAGCTTCGGCCATGCCAACATCTTGGTGGCTTCGGCGACGGCGGGATTCTCGATACTTCCAGCAACCCACTGGCCTTGGACCATGAACAGGGCCTTGCCGTTGCTGTAATTGGAAACGTTGGCGCCGTAATCGACCAAAACGGACTTGGCGGAGATGACACCATCTTTGACCATGCGGGCAAGGAACTCGAGCGACGCGACCATGGCCGGATCGTTGAACTTGTAAGTGCCGGCGACAGCCTTGGAAACCCACTGCGAATCCCCGGACATGCGGGCGATGATGGTGGACATCAGGCAAGAGCCCCACGCCCAACCGTCGGCGCCGTCGATGGAGACCACTTCCAAACCGGCTTTCTGGGCGACGGGAACCATGGCGACCAAGTCTTCATAGGTCTTCGGAGCGCTCAAACCGAGTTTCTTCACCAGGTCCTCATTCATGAACAGGACGGTGGTGATGTTGCTGGTCCCGAGCGGGATCTCGAAGATTTCCCCGTTAAGGCCCATCGGCGGGATCAACGCCAAATCGTAGTAATTGGCATCGATGTACGGGCGATGATCGAACTGCTGTCCAGCCTCTTTCCAGGGCAAGCCCCAGCGGGCGTCGGCACCCATGTAGGCCAAATCGGGCACATCGCCGGACGCAAGGCGGGCCACGACCTTCTGGTGATAGGCTTCGTCATAAAGCATCTCGTAGTCGATGTCGATGTTCGGATTGGCTTTTTCGAACGCATCGACGATACGGACCCAGTTCACTCCCTCTTGGTTGGAGTTGTCGCCATAGGCCATCGCCTTGACAACGACTTTCTGCGGGGCGGCCGTCTCTTGGACGCCTTGGGCAGCCAGGGTCGCGACGAACACGCATAGCGCGAGCATCGTCAGAACCATTTTGAAACCATGTTTTCTCATATTGCCTCCATTCTCTCCTTTGAGAATATTCCTTTTCAGACCCCCCATGCCGCCTGCACGGGGTAGCCGTGCGCACACCGTTAAGAAAAAACCACGATACCGTGTTGCAAATTCCTTCTCCTGCTCAATCCTTCCATCACTTCTGCTTCCCCGAACAGGGTGTTGAGCACCATCCCGGCGGCTCCGTAAGCGACCGCCTTTTTCCCAAACGAGGAATACAGGATATTCTCCCGCACCGTGTACTCGTAGGGATACGGCCAATTCTTGCGGATCTCACGCTCCATGATGTCCTTCACCTCGTCGCCAAGCTCTTCGAACGCCCCTCCGAGGATGATGTGGCTCAAGTTCAGGGTGTTCACGATCAATCCCACATGCGAACTCAACTCGGTCAGCCACTTCTCCATCACGGCCGAATCCGAGAAAATCCTCTGCTGCTCCGCTTCGGTGAGCGAGAATTGTCCGGTCGACTCGGTCGTGCGGTACAGGCTGCGGAACTCACCTGCCGAATAATGGTGTCCGTAATGCACACTGCCGTTGATCACAAACCCGATTCCCACGCTGATGCGGTTGCAGGTCTCATCCCTTTGGGGATCGTAATCGCGGAATTCCAGCAACAGAAAGATAAAATCGCGCAACTGCCGCTCGCGATGGATAGCCAATTCACCCCACACGCAGGCATTGGCGTCGTTGTCGACAAATACCGGAACGGTGAACTTGGAGGCGACCTCCTCATAAAAATCGTAATCGGAGGAGATGCCCAAGCGGGTCGAATACATGATGATGCTGTCTTCCCCGTTGACTACTCCCGAAACCCCCACTCCGATACCGAGCAAGTTCTGCCCCAGTCGTTTCACGTCATCGACCGACTTGCCGATGTTGGCCACCATCATCTCGGTCAACTGCCCCTTCTGCAGATGGATGTTCTGTACATGGGAATAGACGATATCCCCGTTGAGGTCGACCGCAACGGCAGTACAGGCTTCAGGGGTGAATTCGATACCGAGCACACACCCATACGCATTGTTCAAAGTGATGTACTTTGGTTTCCTGCCTCCTTGAGGGCCTGATGAACCCTCTTCGGTCTCAATGATGATGCCTGCTTCGATCAGTTCGTTCACGGCATTGGAAATGGTCGATTTGTCCAACGACAACCGCCGGGCGATCTCAATCCGGCTGGTCTCCCGCTGCAACCAAATCTCGCGCATGATGAGGGCCCGGTTGATCTTCTTTGTCCGTTTCATCTCCATGCGCTCCCCTTGCATTCCTTTTCCGTGCTGGATACAGTGTCCAGTATCCCATTTGGTTGGTTTTTAAATCAACTAACATGATTCTCGCATGGCCGTATCCGGCTGTCAACAAAAATTTTTCGCTCGGTTTCGTAAAGCATGCGCTCTTGCCTGCCGACAGCGCTGCCGCTACACTGTCGGCACAGGCCTGCGGCAAAAGGCGGTCTTGAAGGAGCGTCCATGAATACGATCGACCTGCGTGGAACCTGGCACCTCAGCCGTGTTGGCGGCGAGGTGGTGTGCCCCGTGGACATCCCCGGCGACATCATGACAGCCCTGATGAAGGCCAAGATCATCGAGGACCCCTACCGGGGCATGAACGAGACTCTGGCCCAATGGGCCGGACGGGAGGCCTGGATCCTGCAACGCAGGTTCGATTGTCCGCCCGAGGTCCTCACCTACAGCGATTGCTTTGTTGAGCTTGAACATGTCGACACCTTCGCCGAGGTTTCGGTCAACGAAACAGTAGTCGGTTCCTGCTCGAACATGTTCCTGCGCAACCGTTTCAATGTGGCCGGTGTGTTGCAAGAGGGGGAAAACACCATCTCCATCAGCTTGCGTTCGGCCGAATTGGAAGCCGAACGACTAGCTGGTGAGTTGCCCTACCCGATCCCCCACACCCAATACCCGGTGCAGTCCCAGCACCGCAACCTTGTCAGGAAGACCCAATGCCATGCCGGATGGGACTGGGGCCCCTGCTTGATGACCTGCGGCATCTACGGGAACGCAGCCGTATACGCTTCACCGTTGGAACATATCGAGTACGTCCACTGCGACCTTTCAAGACACGACGGAACGTGGCACTTGACCGTTACCGTCGAGCTCCATGCGGTCGGCTTCGGGGAAACCGACTTGAACATCGCCTGCGCCACAACGACGCTGAATTGCACGGTAGCCCTCCATCCTGGGCAGAACATCGTGCGCGAGACGCTCGACATCAGCGCAGTCGAGCCGTGGTGGCCGGCCGGTTGCGGCCAGCAACCGCTGTACCGGCTTGCCGTCACGACCAGCAATGACCATAGCGAGAAACAGATCGGGTTCAGGATCATCGAGGTCGACAACACTCCTGACGGATACGGCACTCCGATGACTTTTCGCGTCAACGGCCGCCCCATCTTCTGCAAAGGGGCCAACTGGATTCCCGCAGAAGCATTGCCGGGCCGCACGGCACCAGGTTATGTCGAGCACCTGTTGCGCTCGGCGGTGCAAGCCAATATGAACATGCTGCGCGTCTGGGGTGGCGGTCAGTACGAATCGGACGAGTTCTACAACCTGTGCGACCGCTTGGGCCTTCTCGTCTGGCAGGATTTCATGTTCTCCTGCGCCCTGTATCCGTCACAGCGCTGGTTCACCGACTCGGTCAAAGCCGAGGTGACCCATCAAGTGAAACGGCTCAAGGACCACCCCTGCCTGGCCTTGTGGTGCGGCAACAACGAGGATATCGGAGCGTTGACGTGGTTCGACATCTCCCGCAAGAACCGCGACCGTTACCTGGTCGATTACGACCGGCTCAACGAGCGGGTCATCGGAGAGACTGTCAAGCAACTCGATCCGAACCGACGGTGGTGGTCCTCCTCCCCCTCGGCTGGCGAAGGCGATTATTCGGACAACTGGCACGACGACAGCAAGGGCGACATGCATTATTGGAGTGTCTGGCACGAGGGTAAACCCTTCGAGGCTTACAAGGAGGTCACTCCGCGCTTCTGTAGCGAATTCGGCTTCCAGTCGTTCCCGTCGCTCGAACTGATGAAGACCTATTACCTTGGATCGGACCGTTGCGCTGACGAGCATGATTTGAACATCGGCAGCCCGGTGCTCGAACACCACCAGCGCAACGACCGGGGCAACTCGATCATCATCACCACTTTCACCCGCTACTTCCGGTTCCCGGTCAGTTTCGCCCACCAAGTTTATCTGAGCCAAGTGCAACAGGCCATGGCCATCGCCACAGCAGTGGAATATTGGCGGTCGCGCCGTCCGCTCTGCATGGGCACCTTGTATTGGCAGCTGAATGACACCTGGCCGGCCGCTTCGTGGTCATCACTGGAATACGGTGGCAAATGGAAAGCCCTCCATTACGCGGCCGCCCGCTTTTATGCTCCGTTCATGATTACCTTCCAGCGCAAGGATGACGGCGAAATCGAGCTCTTCGGAGTCAACGACACCCAGCAGGGCTTCGAAGGACGCTTGACAATCGACCGGATCGGATTCGACGGCAGCATCGAAGTCCTCAAAAAGGAGACGGTATCGATCGCTCCCGAAGGATCCACGTTGATGGTGTCCCTGCGGTGCGCTACCGAGCAACAGGCGCTCGTGCGGGCTACATTCGAGAGCACCCGAGCACACACGACCGAAGCGGTCTTGTTCCTCGACGAGCCCAAACGGTGCGAACTCCACAAGGCAACTGTCACCTTCCAGGCCTCCCATGGACACGACTCGTTTGCTGTCATGACCGACAAACCCGCATTCTTCGTCATGCTCGACATCCCCGGGTGGGACGGCCATTTCTCGGACAACTGCTTCCACCTCTTTCCCGATCGGCCGAAAGTCATCGAACTACGAGCAAGCGATCCACCAGAGGATGGTCTGAAAGGGCTGCACGTGACGCACCTGCGCGATACCTACTGAAGCACCTCACAGCTCGCCCGAATCGACCAGTTTTTTATGGGGGGCGATGTAAAGCGGTTTCATAGTGTTGAATGCTTGCAAACGGACGAATCTGAACATGAAGGCGAAGCCCATCAAGAAGTTGAACAGCTGGTTCTTCAAATCGCGTTGCGGAAAGTCGTACAGTCGGCGTTCCTTATAAAAGCGATGGTCGTCGCGCACGACTTTTCGCATGCCGTAGATGAGGTCGCGGAATATCTTCATGCCCCCTATTCCGAGAAAGTTGACGCTCTTTTGGTACTTGGCACGTGCAGCGCGGTCAAGGCGCAGGGCGGTGGTCTCGATCAACGATTGCAACTGAGCTGAATCGGCTACTTCATCGCTGATGACACCCATCGAGTTTTCCCGTCCGACATTGTCCTTACCTTCCAGAAATTGCCGTACGTTCGGCAATTCTCCAAGCGGTCCGGCGACCAGATAGCACGTGTGCTTGCCCATCATGCTGGTGCGGTGCCCGTTTGAGAATGTCCTGTCGAGGAAGAGCTTCCAGATCGGTACCAGGTAGCGACCCTCTAGGTTCATCGCGTGGATGAGGACATCGCAGGAGTTCACCAGATCCTGATAAAACTTCTGAAATCCGTCATGTCGGTCGCATTCACCGACCAGTTCGCAACGCAGGCAGCCTTGGCAGGCTCCTTCGTAGGGGAAGTCGTTGATGTCGACCACCTCGACAGCATTCGGATAGGCTTGCTTGAACACCTCAATCATGCGCGTTAAGTTGCCGTCCTTGCCCTGTTCATCGGTGAGCAACACGGTGCGCAGGTCATTCTTCTTGGGCACAGTGCGACCAGAAGGATCGAGTGCAACAGCGAAACTGGGTGAACGCGTTCCGCTGAGGGGCCGGCTTTTACGTACTGCGGGAAGCCGGTCCCGACACGCGTTGTGGAACTCACTCATGAAAAACCGCATGCTGGCGCGGAATTCCTTTCTAAGCAAATCCTTGTTATCGACAGTCAAACCCTCGACAAACGAGATGCCCACATCCTCACAAGTCCCCTGTAGCCAATCTTGGGCGAGATGGTCGTAATAGTGGAAGCAGCTCATCACGCTCGTGGCGTACTTGCCGTTGAAAATGGTTGACCGCCCGGCTTGTTTGACCAAATCGAAAAAGCGGATCAGCTGCCAGGGGACGAGCATGGTGTAGACCGGAGTGGCCCACACGATTGCATCGCAGCGCTCGATGGCGCTACACGTCTCGTCAAACCAAGCTGTATCATATTGCATCATGGTCAGTTTCTCGCCGACATCGATGATGGTCGAAGTAATGTCCGGTTCATGCGCAACCATGTAACGGGCATACTGCACCGTAAGACTGTACTCCCCTTTGGGGCTGGCATTGATGATGACGATTTCGGTCGGTCTCATGGATGTCTCCTACAGAAAAGCATTATGGACAAAGCTGTTCCATGTAGCTTACACCCGTTCCATATATGGATTCAAATGAATTTTAGTGGATCGATACGTTGAATAGTCATTGAGCGGAAAGATGAACCAAAATCCAATCTCTTCATCACAAGATTGATGAATTCCCACCCCATTCAATGCAATTGGGCGATTTTTGCGTTTAGTTAAACAGAGAGTCCATAACAATGGAAACCGTAGGTACGGTGTCAATGCAGGAATTTTTTTCTCCCAGTATACTTCAAGCCTGTATTTTCAGTAGAAAACGATTGAATTCTTGAGAAACCGATTTATAGTTAAAGACGGCTGGAAGTGTCAATGGAAGAGGGAGTGTAATTTAACTATATAATAGTTTTCCCCGCGTAGGCGGGGGTGTTTCCACTTCGAACAAGCGACATAGCGATACATTTATGAATACCCACCGGTGGCGGGGGTGTTTAGAGGTACGTGATCCC
>CAZJAK010000039.1:0-22244 GCA_964543935.1 uncultured Spirochaetaceae bacterium | reverse complement strand
CGGCACGGAGCTTCAACTTGACATCGGAAAATCACGCCTAACCTGTCATCTGATCACCCTGCACCCATGATGCATGCAGCTGTGGGGCCCTTGCTGCCCGGTTCCTATGAAGATGAACATCCCTCCCGCTGTTTCACTGCCATCCATATCTCGCTGCAGGCGGTGTTGTCTTGGCGCATCTTGGTGAAGGAGAACGTGGGGACATCGAGCACTTCATACGGCGAGGATGGCAGCCACTCGGCATAGATTCGGGCCATCGTCTGTTGGAGGGTGGCGGGGAAGGGACCTTCATTAGGGAATATTGCCCATGTGTGGGCATCGATGGGGAGCTTCTCCAATTGAGCGGTCACCTCTCCCTTGGTGGTCAACACCCCGATCATGTGGGAGAGCAGGCCCTCCTCCTTCATGTATCGGGCATCGGCATGATAGGAGGCATTCACAACCTCGCGTGGTTGCATGTCCTGCAACGCGTGCATCTCGTTTCGTTGTTCCTCTGTGATGCTATGGGCTAGCTTGACGATTTCTTGGTTCACACCTTCGAACTGCATGGGAACGCGTGTGCTGACCCCCGCGATGTTGAATGGAGGTTTCTGTTCGATTCTGAATTCCATCGGTTGTACTCCTGTGACCGTGTTGATGAATGTGAGCTTGGGGCAGGTCGTGCCCATGCCCTTCTTGCTGATTTCGGACGGCAGCATGTTGCACCAATTCTTGAAAGCCCGGGTGAAGCCGTCCAGGGATTCGTAGCCGTATGTTACGGCTACTTCGGTGACCCGTTTACCGTGCAACAAATCCAAGCTCGCTTGGGAGAGCCTTCTGCCCCTGATGTAATTGCTCAGCGTCATGCCCGAGAGAAAGTAGAACAGCTTCCTAAAGTGGAAATCGGACATGCCTGCGTATCCTGCAATCTCTGCGAGCGTCAGTTCCTGTGTGAGATGCGCTTCGATATAATCGACGACATGATTGAGATCCTTGAACATCCGAACATCCTCCGACTGCACCCATGTTAACGCTTCGTATTGGATTGTGCTCGACAAAAGTAGGCTGAGAAGTATCGGAAATGTCCAAGCATGATGCTTAGGTTTCAATGATGCCACCGCTCTCTCCAGTCACCCTGATTCCAACCATCATAATGGCCCAAGAGTCTCGGGAAGATTGTTTTCGCGGTGTCGTTGTGGTTGGTTTACTGGTATGCACAGGTTGTAAATCGTTACAGATAGTGGACTTTCAAGGTAAGTCTTTATGGCTGGCTAGCACCAGAGCATGCATTTTGCAACTTTTATCGGCTCTGTTCTCTGCCATGATGTGACGTTGCCTGTGTTGCATGGCAAAGACATACAACAATCCAATTCCCTCGTATTCTTGAATTAGCAGAGAGGGTAATCATGATTATCAAGACTTGGGATGTGATGAGATGGTACAAAAAGACCGTTGCATCAGCCATGTGGCTGACGCAACAGTCTTTCATACTAAGGAGCTACGTAAGTGTCCGCTCGTGTTCAGGCGAGTTGATTGTCAACGCAGACCGTTACGTACCCTGTGTGGTAACCACCGACTTTGTCCGTAGGGGATTTGTTCGGATTGTTACAGCTGACCGCCAAGACGGTCACCAACACTGCAAGAATCAAAACGATAGCTTTTTTCATATCTTCCTCCCGATACTGAGTTAGAAATAGAGACCCCAGAAGGCCGCGACTTCATTGTTACCATACCACATGAACCTCTGGCAGAGATACCCAGCGGCTCTCCAAGCCAAGAACAGGGCTACCAGGATCGCACCAGCCCACACGCTGCCGGTGAGCTTGTACATCTTGCGGTAGATATAGTTCACATACGGCGTGATGAAGATGATCGACAGCATGGAGTGCATGCTCCAAATCTGGGGTGCGCCAGGCGCTCTGTAGGTCACGGCGAATCCGATAATCATGAAGATGATCATGCCGAGGGTGGTGACCAGCACGTTGATCAAGGTATCCTTGCCTTCGCTGACTCCCTTGATCGTCACCATGTTGTTCAGTGTGCTGACAACCAGGCAGAACGGCAGGAACACGATGAAGTACCTGAACATCCTTCCGAAGTTGTAAGCCTGCATGACCTCATACGAACCATCGACGTGCAGGAAGCGGGTTTCAAAGAAGACATCGATGAAGCAGGCGCTCAGGTAAGCGGCGATGAACAGGATGTAGCCAAGCAAGATCGTCTTGAGGACGCGACTCCAGTGGGCTTTGATATTCAGTTCTGCGAGAGTGGCCAGGACTGGTTCGGAGGGCTGGTTTTTCTTGAAGATCCATTTGAGCAAGAGGAAAATCAGAACACCGGCGACGGCTGTCCCACCAGTGAAGAATATGATGCGGATATGGGCCGGTTCCCACGGAAGGATCTTGTACATCGTGTTGATGGAAGTCGTGAACGCAAGATTTTCCTGAGAGCAGCACCAGGTCCCGATGAAACCGACGAGCGCTGTGGCGGCAACCCAGATCCACATGTTCTTGCTCTTGTAGGGCATCTTGGCCGGAGCGTGTTCGAAGGAGCACGAAGAGAAGAACTCAGTCTTGAGCAGGATCGAGCACAAGCACATCAACGCGCCGATCATCGAGAAGAAGGCGAAAGTCGTGCAGAACAGCGTGGAGTAACCGACCCACATGTCGCGGCCGCTGATCGGTTGTGTGGCAGGATCGCTTAACTCGCCGTTGTTGTACTGCAAGCTCTGGCAAATGAATTCAATGGAGTTCGAGACGGCCTCATAGCCCCACAGCCAACCATTGTGGATGGTATCGGGGACGTTGTAGAAGCGGGCGGTTCCGTTCTCGACTGCCTTTTTGAATTCGGGATTGGTCTGGACGGAGATTTCGTGGATCTTTCCGAGATACTTGGTCGGATAGTTGGTCCCGAGCGTGTTGTCGGGAACGTCATAGATGCCGAACACGACCAGTTTGTCGTTCTCTCCAAGACGGAAGCTGCGCTTGTAATTCGCAGCGTTCTCGGGATCGGGAAGACCGGCGCTCTCATGTCTGCCGATACTCGGCATGAAATTGCACTGGGAGTCGCGGACCACTTCGATTCCGGCCACTTTGACTTTCGCATTCGCTCCGGCAGCCCGGGCGAATTGGACGTACGTGTCGACAATCTTCTTCTGTTCAACCTTTTTCTGGTTGTATTCGCCAAGTTGGACAGGCGTCAAGACTTGTTTGGCGATGTTGTCGGCATTCTGCGAAATCTGCTCTTGGGTGATTGCGATTTTATAATCGTTATAGAGGATGTTGAGCATGCGGTCATTGAGGGTGTAGTTCATCTGGGTGAGCCTGAGTGCCGCACCCTGGGTACCGTTGCCTTGCGAATGCCCCCACATGGCGACTCTGGTCTGGTCGACATAGGTGATGGTGCGCACATAATTCAGCACGTCGAGGTGACCTGCTGCACCGGCGCGCGAATAGGTGCCCTCTCCGAATCCGCTTTCATCGATGTTCGGCTGGCCGTTCATGCCGGCGCCGTTCATGTTCTCATTGATTACGACGATGCCGCGCCGTGCCAGTTCCCAAGCGTACAAACTGGTACAACCCAACATCTCGGAACCACCATGGCTGAGCATGACCGCTGGCAGCTTGTCTTTGGAAGACACATTGACCGGTCGCCAAATCTCGACAGCGATATCGGCACCGCGGACATCGAATACAACCCTGCTTCTCTGGACCCTGTAGAAACCGGTTGAAATCACGTTGGACAGCAGCGCGAAGAACAACATGATGGCAATCATGAGACCCAATAGTCTCCAGCTGCCTTTCTTCGTGCTCAGGGTAAACTTCTTTTCCTTCACGACAGATTCCTCCTTTTGCGTTAGGTGACTCTTCCACAAATCCCATACATCCGTACAAATCAAGAATATCGTAGCACCGCTCTTGCCAGTTGTAAATACCTATTTATCGAAATAATGAAGACACTATTCTGACGCTCGCATGAAGTCCGTACAATAAAGCATTCTTCCCAGGAAAGCGCACCTATCCTGCTTGATTCAAGGCGAGAGGTGGTGGCGATGTTCGATGCGTGCGTTTAATTAAGGACGGAGGTGTCCCAGTCCATCAGGATGGATTCTTCCCGCCCGCCGGCAATCATGTTGAGGATCTTCTTAGCGGCAATCTTACCCAACAACTCTTTGCGGTGCCCGATCGATACAAACGGTTTGTCGAGCAGCATGGCGTACTGGCTTGAATCGAAACTGGCGATTTCGGGCAGTTTCACCGAGGTGTCCTTGCAAGTGCGCGAGAGCCATACCGCGATCTCGTCATTGTAGCAGACGACCGCGGTCGCCCCGCACAGGTTGTCGAACACCTCGTCCTTGCCTTCGATGAGCTTGTGGCGTTTGATATAATCCTCGGTCGTGTACCACCGTATGCTGGCATCGTTCAAGGCAAGGTTCGATTCGAGCAGTCCTTCCGAGAACCCAGCATAGCGGGCCAAACCCTGGCGGTCGTCCGATTTGAATATCCCCCCGATCGCCGTATGGCCTTTATTAACCAAGTATTTGACCAGGGCTTTGCCCCCTTGGTAATCGTCCATCCCCACTACAGTTTCACCGGACAGCTCCGGGTAGGTGCAGTGGAGGAATACGAGTGGGATTCCCATCTCCTTTATCTTCTTGTACAATGAGATGTTAGGGTTGGGGAGAGCGGTTTTGGTTCCTTCGACGATCATGCCTGAGACATGGCCATCATTGATGATTTTTTCGAGGATGGCCCGTTCCTTGTCCACCCGGTTCTCTGTCTGGATGAGGTTCATGGCGTACCCTTCACCCGAAAGCTCTCGCTCCATCCCCCTGATGATGTCGGGGAAAATATAGTTGCTGATATAGGTGCAGATGATGGCAATGGTCTTCGAATTGGTCCGTTGCTTGGTCGCGTTGATTGGCGAGACATAGGTCCCGCTACCTTGGATCTGGTGGAGTTGACCCTCGTTTTTGAGGAGGCCGATCGCTTGGCGCACGGTCTGCCGGCTCACCCCAAAGCGTCCCACAAGGTCCTGTTCGGTAGGGAGCTTGCCCTCTTTGCCATAGGAGCCTTGTTTGATCTCTTCACGCAATATGGTCGCTATATCAGCATACTTCGACATAATGACTCTCCGCGATGTACTGTAATCTGCGAGCGTACAAATTACAAGTACTTCCGCAATTTGTATTGTTTCCTGCCGGTTGCGGCAGCCTTGCCCCATGTGGTCTTGGGAAAAACTTACCAAGATCGTATAAAATCATGGCATCTCCTTTCCAACAGTGGCCGGACAAGGGAAGGCTGGCTTTCGTACCAAGAAGTTGCCGACCAGAGGAGGCTTTGTCTCCGCTTATCCGACCATTCTTCAAGATAATTCTGATACATGCGTACATATGATAAACGAATAGTATCATAATAAATAAAATGTATGTACATATTTCTTGCTTTCTTTTTAGCCCGATAGTATGATTGTTGTAGGATTGCTGCTGGGAAGGACGATCATGAATCTACAAGACACGGTGACCGGTATCGAATTGGGGTCGACGAGAATCAAAGCCGTACTCATCGGCAAGGACCATGCGATCCTGGCGTCGGGCAGCCATGAGTGGGAAAACATCCTGGACCATGGAGTGTGGACCTATCGCTATGAAGACATCATGGCGGGATTGCAAGGCTGTTTTAAAAATCTGAAAGCCGACTTCCTCTTGAATCATGGCGTCCCGTTGACTAGCACAGGGGCGGTCGGCGTGTCGGCGATGATGCACGGGTATTTGGTGCTCGACGGGAACGATCGGCCGCTGGCCGAATTCAGGACGTGGAGGAACAGAACCACCGGCGAGGCCGCCCGGGTGCTGTCGGACACGTTCAACTTCAACATCCCCCTCAGATGGAGCATCGCCCACCTCTATCAAGCGATCCTGAACAAGGAAAGCCATGTCGGGAAGATCAGGAAGATCACTTCGCTAGCTGGCTATATCCACTACCTGTTGACCGGCACGTTCGTGGCCGGGGTGGGGGACGCCTCCGGCCTGTTCCCGGTAAACGATGCGGGAACATATGATGAAGCAATGGTCAAGGGCTTCAACTCGCTCATCGAATCCCGCGCTCTTCCTTGGGAGATCGAGGATATTCTGCCTGAAATCAAGATGGCCGGGGAGCCGGCCGGAAGCCTGACGAGCGCTGGCGCGCTCCTACTCGACCCAAGCGGGCAATTGCAGAAGGGGATCCCGTTCGCCCCCCCGGAAGGGGATGCCGGCACCGGTATGACAGCAACGAACTCGGTGCGGGCACGGTCGGCCAATGTCAGCGCCGGCACGAGCGACTTCGCCATGGTCGTCCTCTCCAAGCCGATCAAGGTGCATCCTGAAATCGACATCGTCACCACTCCGACTGGAAAAACCGTGGCGATGATCCACTGCAATAATTGCACCAGCGACATCAACGCCTGGATTAACCTCTTCGGAGAGTTTGCCGAGCAACTCGGGCTGAGCATCCCGAAGAAAGAGCTCTACGACCTGCTCTATGTCAAAGCGCTGGAGGGGCGGTCCGATTGTGCGGGCTTGCTCTCATACAACTATTACTCAGGCGAGGGTGTCACCGGTTTCGATCAAGGGCGGCCGGTCTTCCTCAGAAAGCCGGACGCAACGATGGATCTGGCCACCTTCATGCGAACCCACCTGACTTCCGCCCTCGCCACCCTTAAGCTCGGCATGGACATCCTTAGGGAGGAACATGTCGAAATCGACAGGTTGTACGGGCATGGGGGCTATTTCAAGGCACCCGAAGTCGGCCAGAGACTGCTGAGTGCCGCAATCGGCGTGCCCGTTTCCGTCATGGAGGCAGCCGGCGAAGGGGGGCCGTACGGCATGGCCTTGCTGAGCGCCTATATGATATGGAACACCGGCGAGTCGCTCGAGGATTATCTTGACGACAAAGTGTTCCATACTGCTGCGACCAAGACGCTGATGGCCTCCGCAGACGATGTGGAGGGTTTCAACCGGTTTGCCGAACACTATAAGAAGGCCCTCACGGTGGAGAGGGCGGCTGTGGAAAGCTACTGATGCTGGTCATGCTACATGCATGCAACCGAGAAAAATTCATAGGCACCGCGTATCATCGACAGGAGAAATGAGCATGGAACATAAGGAATTCTGGTTTGTAGTGGGGAGTCAGTCATTATATGGCGATACGGTTCTGAATACAGTCGACGCGCGGGCGAGGGAGATGGCGCAGCAGCTGTCCAAGGTCCTTCCGTATCCCTTGGTCTATAAGATGACTGCAAAAAGCAACACCGAGATCACCAACCTCGTCAAGGAAGCCAACTACCGCGACGAATGCTGCGGCATCGTCACGTGGTGCCACACTTTCAGCCCGTCGAAGATGTGGATCAATGGGTTCGAGATCCTCCAGAAACCTTATTGTCATCTCGCCACCCAATACAACCGGGAAATCCCGAACGAAGAAATCGACATGGATTTCATGAACCTGAACCAATCGGCCCATGGCGACCGCGAGCATGGTTTCATCGCAGCCCGCCTCAGGATGCCGAGGAAGGTCATCGCCGGCCATTGGAAGGATCCCGCCGTCCCTGCCCGTCTTGCCGCTTGGATGAGGGTGTGTGTCGGCGCGCACGTCTCACGTAATCTCAGGGTCATGCGCTTCGGCGACAATATGCGCGAGGTGGCAGTGACCGAAGGGGACAAGGTCGAGGCTCAGGTCAAGTTCGGGTGGCAAGTCAACACTTGGGCGACCGGAGACTTGGTCAAGGAGATGCAGGCTGTCACCGAAGCGGACATCGATGCGCTGTTCGCAACCTATCGGCAGCAGTACGACATCGCCACGGACGACCTTGAAGCGGTCCGGTATCAGGCCAGGGAAGAGATCGCGATGAAACGGATGTTGGACCGGGAAGGCTGCCGGGCCTTCTCCAACACCTTCCAAGACCTGTACGGCATGGAGCAACTGCCGGGGCTCGCCAGCCAGCATCTCATGGCGCAAGGCTACGGGTACGGCGGTGAGGGCGATTGGAAGGTCGCTGCAATGACAGCCATCATGAAATCGATGGGGACGGACGGCAACGGAGCGTCTGCATTCATGGAGGATTACACCTACCATCTCGCAGAGGGGCAAGAATACTCGCTCGGTGCCCACATGCTCGAGGTTTGCCCGAGCTTGGCGGCCGGCAAACCCAGGATCGAGACCCACTTCCTCGGGATCGGGATGAATGCGAAGGACCCGGCCCGTCTGGTGTTCGAAGGAAAAACAGGCCCGGCCATCGTGGCTTCGTTGGTGGACATGGGCGGACGGATGCGCCTGATCGTGCAGGATGTCGTGGCGGTCAAGCCGATCATGCCCATGCCGAACCTGCCTGTGGCCAGGGTGATGTGGAAAGCAATGCCGGATCTTGCCACGGGAATCGAGTGTTGGATCTTGGCTGGCGGAGCGCACCACACCGTGCTGAGCTTTGATGTGACGGCCCAGATGATGCGCGACTGGGCCAGGATCATGGACATCGAGTTCATCCATATCGACAAGGAAACGACCGTCGGCAAACTGGAAGACGAACTGCAGATGAAGGACCTGATCTGGCGCTTCAAGTGACCAAGATGTGATCCGTCGATGACGAAGAAGGCCTTGCGCCTTCGAAAGCCATATGATGGAGGGTCGGTTCACGCGGATCATTCCTTGTATGGGAGCGGGAATTGATTTAGAATTCTGCCAATCGGGGGTCGGATGATCACAGTCCAGTCTTTGGGTGGCAGCGGGGAAGAGGCGCGCAATTGTTTCTATGTCTCCTCCGGCGAAAGGCATTTCCTGCTTGATTGTGGCGTGCGGAGGGAAATCTCTTCGATAGAACGCATGTATCCTGCGTTGAGCAAGGAAATTGCATCGTCACTCGACGCTGTGTTTCTCTCGCATGCCCATGAGGACCATTGCGCCGCACTACCGTACCTATTCGGGCTCGGATACCGCGGGCCGGTGTTCTGCAGTTCGGAGACCATGTCGCTTGCAAGGGATTTCATGCACAAATGGGTCTCGTATGTAAAATATAAAGGGGGACGGCTTCCCTTTGATGAAGACAATGTAGATTCACTAGATTTCCAGCCGCTGGAACCTGGAGACCATGAAATCGCCGGTATCGGGGTTCTCGCCGGACGCAGCGCCCACATGGTGGGAGGCCTCTGGTACCGGTTGGATATCGCCGGTACCACATTGCTGTACACGGGCGATATCTGTGTTGACGCTCTCCTGTTGCGGGCCGATGAATTGCCTGCCAGCGACGTGCTTGTCGCTGATGCGGCATATGCCGCTAGGACGCTAGATCAAGGACAGCAGTTCGCAAAGATCCTTGTCTCAGTCAAGGAGACGATTGATAAAAAAGGAACCGTGTTGCTGCCAGTTCCCGCTCAGGGGCGGGGGATCGACCTCTTCTTGTATCTTTTACACCATGGTGTGCCGTTGATGGTGGAACCGAGCATATTGAAATGTTATTCTCTATTGAAAGGGAAGGACGAGTGGATTGCTCCGTCGCCGTTATGGAAAGCACAGGACGGTTTTTTCCAAGCTGAAACCGAATCGGGAAAGAGTCTGGACGGTTTTGCCATTCTCTGTCCAGACGGCATGATGACAAGCCCCGTATCGGTCCACTACTTGGAAAAAATCAAGGGCAGCTACAAGAACAAGGTGATTTTAAGCGGGCATGTAGCTGCGGGATCGTTGGGTGCCATGATACAGGACCCCGGATACCGCCGAAAGGAATCGATATGCTTGGAAGTCGAATCCACCACCATAAAAGTGCATCCCGACCGGAACGATGTCATGAACATGGTGGAGAAGGTCAAACCTTCTGCGGTCATGCTGTTTCATGCCAAAGCTGAAGCTTGCAGTTCCCTCGTGGCATGGTTGGAACAGCGCAACATCAGAGTGGTTTGCGCTGTCTCGCAACCTCTCTCCTTCTGAGCAGCAACAGGTCGTTCTGATAAGCCTTGGGTGTTTTGCCCGTCATGTTCTTGAATAGTTGAAAGAAGTATTGCGAGTTTTCAAGTCCAATCCTTTGGGGAATGTCCTTGATAAGACAGCCGGGATCGGCAAGGCATTCTTTGGCATGTTGGATTCTCAGTGCATTGATCTCGTGCATAAGGGAATGGCCTTGGCTTTGCCTATAGATTCGGGAGAGGTAAGCGGGAGACATGCCGAAAACATCTGCCACAGACTTGGTGGAAATCTGCATATCGGTGTAATTATGGGCGAGGTACTCGGCAATCTCTTGGATCGTGCCTTTTTTGCTGGTCTGCTGCATCATCTGGACATTGTCGGTGATTTTGTGGAACAGCCCGTCGAGATGGTCATACAGTTCTTGGATGTCATCAAGAGCGGCGATCTTGTTCTGGAATGCCATACAGGCTTCCTCATAGGTCGAGTCAAGCAGTTTGTGATCCCATGCAAGCTTGAGGATGGCGTTGGTAATGTTGATCAGGGCGATGTTGACCGTTGCATACTGCTTGTCTTCCAGTTCTCGAACAAACAGGTTCCAGCTTTCGGTGGTCTTTGTATAGAACCCCTTTTTGAGAAAACCGATTGTCGCGGCCGATTTCTCAGAAAGAGGCGCCATCGCATGTTTTCTCATCGGTTGATCTTCCAAGGCGATGAGCCTTTTGCCAGGATGTAGGAATCTGAGTTGCCAGGTTTCCCTGAGCTTCTGGTATGTGTCGGGGATCGAAGACCATTTCCTGACCTCTCCCGAGTAGATGAGCAACATATCAGGGTGCTTCTCGACGAATTCATTTCGTGATTGGACCTCCTGATCACAGTTCATCGGTTGGAGAAACATGATGGTATATGCATCGACCGCCACTGCCTCGCAATAGGGTATCTTTGCCTGAATGCTTTCGATGATCGGCGATGCCTCCTTGGTGTTCACAAGATACAGCGTGACCGGGAAGCCAATGGCTATCTGCAGGCGGTAGGATTCCAGGTTGAAGTCTGGTGTGTCGATGGAGATTTTGCCCGACAGGAGGTCTTTGAGGACTTCAGTTTTTATCATGGGTTCCAAATAACCCCGGCTGTCGTGCTCGTCGATGAGCTGGTCAAGGTTCCTGATGATCTGGTCTGGATTCTCATTTGCACTCCCTGATACGGCGTTGGATATCTTTGTTGATAGTCTCCTATAAGGGACATAGACGCGTTTGGCCATCAAGACCGACACTGCCACCAATACGAGGATGATGACGGAGAGGCTGATTAGGGTACGGTTGCGTGAATGCAACAGGGCAGGGAAGGCCTCTTCATAGGCGAGAGCCTTCACGTAGAGCCAGTTGTGCTCCCCCATGGATGAATAGAAGCAAAGCAACCTTTTCCCATCGGTATTGCGGAAGGTGAAATAACCGCTGCTTTTTCCATTGTTCCTCTCTGCCAGGATTTCATTGATGAGTTCTTGTCGGGGATGCTCCTCCAACGAATCTTGGGAAGCAATCAGGCTCCCTGCACTGTTCATGATGAACGCTTGATTCTGGAAGTCGCTACCGAAATATAACCTAGTGAAGGCTGTGGCCTTCAGGTTGAGCAGGATTGCATTGTTGCCCGGCCTCCCTTCGGGATTCATCTCAAAGAACATGAACGAATAGAGGGCCGGATTCCCGGAACCGCTGAAGAGATAGGTCCTGCGCGGGATCATGACCAGCCGTTGTCCGCTATCACGTTCGCGGAGCAGCTGCACTGCAGTTTTGTCCTTGAAATGCTCAGCGGTATCGTTCACTGCCCCATATTGGGCGGTGCTGTAGACATAGTCTTGGTTGCCGTTATAGATATAGATTGAATCGACTAGCATGGTCGATGCGGTGATGTCGTTGATCCGCCTCATTCCGGCTATGAAATCGAAGTTGGAGATTCCGACGCCTTCGCGCAGCAAGGCCACCGCTGGATCGTAAAAGATTTGATTGGTCGTGCTGATCAAAATCTCATCGGCAAATTGGGTCATTGAACTGACCTGGGATGCAAATTCCTCGTTCTGCTTGGCAAGAGAGGCGAGCAAGGATTCCTGGAACTGACTGTAGAGAATGACCATGAGAATCAGGAAAAGAAGAAACATGCCTATCAGCAAACCGATGAAGACCAGCGACAAGGAAAGTCTTTTGGTGCGTTTCACTTTTGCCATGGAATTCTCCAATCTCAGTATGCATGATATTACTAATTCTTGACAAGATAAAAGAAAAATTAGAAATATTCAAATTTCGAACAACATATTAAAAAGTCATTTTTTTGTACTACACTGCCAAAAATCAGTAATTTATACTAAAAATCACCTTTCGGGCGCGAGCCCGTTATCAAGGAGGAAAGGTGATATGAAAAAGTATGTTCTTGTTTGCTTGTTGATCTCGGTATGTTTGGTGCCGTTGTCAGCAGGCGGAGCCACTGAGGCGCAAGCCCCAACCGCAGCTGCCGACGTCAATACGTCATACAGCGGAACGGTCATGCTTTATTCTTCCACAGGCGAGGATGTCGTCATCGCTTTGAAGAATGCCTTTGAGGCCAAGTACCCGAATGTCAAGCTGGATTATTATTCAGCCACTTCAGGCAAATGCGTCACCAAGCTGTCGACAGAGTTCCAATCCAAATCGGTGACATGTGATCTGGCTTGGCTTGCCGATCCCTCGGCGATGATCAATCTCAAGGCCGACAATCATCTGGTAAAGTATGTGTCCCCGTTCGCAGCAAAAGTGGACGCAAAGTTCAAGGATGCCGACGGCTACTACACCGGAGCACGGCTTTTGATCATGGGCATTACGTTCAGTACGACATCGAGCTCAGACAAAGAAGCCCCATTCAATTGGGACGGCCTGCTTGCCCAAAATTTCAACAAACAGCTGATCATGACCGACCCGACTGGTTCCGGCTCGACCAAGGCGCTAGTCTATGCGATGGTGAACAATCCCAAATACGGTTGGGATTACTTCAAAAAACTTGGCGAAATGGGAACCGAATTGCAGTCAAGCTCAGGGGCGACAAACAATGCAGTCGCCGCTGGATCCTATAAGGTTGCTTTCGGTGTCGACTACAACACTAAAAACCTCATGGCCGAAGGTTCTCCGATCGGTTGGCATGACACTGCCGACATTGTTGCCGTTCCCTGTCCCATCGCGATTCCTGTGGGTGCTCCGCACGAAGACCTTGCCAAACTTCTCTATGATTTCATCCTAGACCCCAACGGTGGCCAGAAATTGCTCACCCAGTACAACATCACCCCCATTGTCGATGGTGTTGAGCTTCCTGCTGGGATGCTGAGTGCGACCGAGGTCGCCGTTAAAGCACTTCCAATCGACTGGATCGACCTTGCCAAAGTCAGCAACGAGCTGCTCGACAGGTTCGATTCATACTTCAAGAAACAGAAGTAACCATGGTTCCGAATCCTCAGGCCGGGCGCCAATTGTCCGGCCTGCAGGGTGGACAGGGGGTGGCTCGTGGAAAAAGTTGAATTGAAAGACATCTGCGTGAGCTATGGTGAGCATGCCGTCCTTAAGGATTTCTCATTGAAGGTTGAACCGGGCCAAATCATCGGCATCGTAGGTCCTTCTGGGTGCGGGAAAACCACAGTCGCCAGGACGATATGCGGATTCATCAAGCCACAACGAGGAACAGTGCACCTTGACGGTGAAATCGTGTTCAGCCATAGCGATAGGATCGACATTCCCCCTGAACAACGGCACATCGGCGTGGTTTTTCAGGATTACGCGGTGTGGCCACACCTGAGTGTGTATGACAACATTGCCTATCCGTTGAGAAAACGCAAACTGTCCAAAGAGGACATAGGGCAGCAGGTGCACGAAGCACTCGGGCAGGTCAACATGGTGGGGTATGAGAAGTACATGCCCTCCCAACTTTCCGGCGGCCAACAGCAAAGGGTGGCGATCGCACGCGCGCTGACTTCCTCCCGTGATTTTCTGATCATGGACGAGCCTATCACGAACCTTGACGCCAAGTTGCGTGAGCAAATGCTCGTGGAAATCCGCATGCTCCAACAAAGGTTGGGCACCACGATCATTTACATTACCCATGACCAGGAAGCTGCCATGCAGTTGTGCGACAAGATAGTCATTATGGAACCCGACGGCTCGATCGCCCAGATCGGGACGGATGAAGAGATCATTAAGCATCCCGCCAACAAGTTTGTTTTCCAATTCATTGGAGTGTCGAACTTCATCCCGGTGGTGGTAGAGGACGGGCATGTCTTCCTCGATTTTGAGAAGAAGATACCATTCAAATCGGCGACGCCCTATGCTTTGGCAGAACACAAGGCCATGCTCGGAGTCAGGCCTATGGACATTGTCTTCGCCACTGACAGCCCCGTGCGTGCGACTGTCTCCCAAGCGATTTTCTTAGGTAACATGTACAACTATTTCGTCCGCTTGCCGGGACTGGAAATCCGTGTTCAACAGATCGCCACCTCTGAAAACGCTAAGCCCTATAAGGAGGGGCTAGAGGTTGGGTTGGCGTTTCTTGAGGAACGGTATTTCAAAAGGGAGGATGCATGATGTTTTCCAGAGTAAGGAACCGCGACCTGATGCGTCTCGAAGGCAACTTTGGCATTTCCCTTGACCGAGTGATGATCGTCCTTTGTTACATCGCCTTGATAACCGTGGTCATCCTTCCTGTGTTCATGATCCTTTATTACGCTTTCTGGGACGGGACGAAGATCGACATCGCCATGTTCAAGCAGGTGATCTTCCAAAAAAGCAATATCCGTTCGATGTGGAACACTTTGGTGATCGGATGTTTTTCGACCGTCTTGGCAACCGTCGTGGGGGTGTTCTTCGCCTGGTTGCTGGGCAGGAGCGACATCCCCATGAAAGGACTGATGAAGTTCCTCTTTTCCATACCGTTCATGATTCCGCCATTTTTGGCAGCCATGTCGTGGGACATGATGTTTTCTGGCCGCGGTGGTTATGTGAACAAAGCCTTGATGTCCCTGTTCAACCTGACAAAAGCACCATTCAACATCAACAGTGTGGCCGGCATCATCGTCATTGAAGTTGTCTATTATTTCCCGTTTGTCTACATGCAGGTCGTCAGCGCGCTCGAGCGGATGGATCCGACCCTTGAAGAGAGCGCTAGGATAGCAGGGGCAAACCAACTGTATGTGATCAGGAAGATCACTTTACCGCTCACCATCCCGGCAATTTCCTCCGGGATGCTCTTGGTACTCATCACATCGCTGTCGAACTATGGCATTCCCGCCATGCTTGGGTATTCGCAAAGCATCTTCACCTTGCCCACCATGATAGTCGAGCTGATGAACAGGGCCGGGGGCAGTTTTGAGGGAATCCGGCAGGCGGCCGCCCTCTCAATCGTCCTGGTGTTCGTCGTTTCCATCGCGCTGCTTGTGCAGAAGCGCCTTTTAACCCACGGGCGTTACGACATCATCAAGGGTAAGTCGATGCGCCCGATGCTCATCAAGCTCAGGGGTGCCAAGTACCCTCTCTTGGCGTTTTCCTTGGTGTTCCTGGGGATCATTGTAGTGGCGCCGATCATCATGATCATCCTTGTGAGCTTCGTGAAAGCGTACGGGCTGCCCTTTATTGCAAAGAACTTGACTTTGGCCAATTTCCGCAGGATTTTCGTCGGCAATATCATGGTCCGCGATTCGGTGAAGAACTCGTTGTTCCTGGCCTTCTCTGCAGGTCTGTTCTGCCTTGTCCTTGGTACGATGCTCGCCTATGTGATCTACAAGGTGAAACCCAAGGGGGGCACGGCTCTTGAGATGATGGCGGTCCTTCCCTATTCATTACCCGGGACCGTCATGGCCATTGGATGTATCCTGGCTTGGTCGGGAGCCTTTTTCGGGATCACCCTGTACAATACCATTTGGATCATCTTGGCGGCATATATCGCCAGATACCTGTCGTATGTGCTCAAGTCAAGTTCCGCCGCCTTGCAGCAGATCCATGGTTCGCTCGAAGAAGCAGCACGGTCTTGCGGGGCGACGCATATGGATACCCTGAGGGATGTCACGCTGCCTTTGATCAAACCAGCCATGATATCGGGATTCTTTCTCGTGTTCTTGCCCTGCATGAGGGAACTGACGACCTCCATCCTCTTGTACGGACCGAATAGCCGGACGCTCGGTGTCGCCATTTATCAGTTGCGGATCAATGGCCAAATTGCACCGGCGGCGGCGCTTTCAGTAGTCACTATCACGCTGATCATCATTTGCAACAACGCTGTCAAGGCACTCACGAAAGACAGGAAGAGAGGTTGATCGTGGACCAGATTGTGCTTGAACATGTGACGAAGTCGTTCACCACCAAGACGCTGGGAACAATTGTCGCCGTCAAGGATTTTAACCTCTGTGTGAGAAAAGGCGAGTGTTTCTCCTTTCTCGGACCTTCTGGTTGCGGAAAGACCACTACGCTACGCATGATCGCAGGTTTCGAGGACCTCACGGAAGGCTCGATCTACCTTGGAGGCAAGCTTGTCTCCGACAAGAAATCGAATATCTACCTTCCTCCGGAAAGGCGTGAGTTGGGGATGGTGTTCCAAGCTTTTGCTGTGTGGCCCCATTTGAATGTCTTTGAGAACGTGGCCTTCCCGCTGAAGGTGAAAAAATGTCCGCAGACTCAGATGAAAAAACGCGTGGCGGAAGCCCTCCACCACTGCAACCTTGATGGATTGGAAAAAACTTTTCCCTCTGACCTTTCCGGCGGCCAACAACAGCGTATCGCCCTGGCCAGGGCGATAGTGGTCAATCCGGAGGTGATGCTCCTCGATGAGCCGCTTTCGAATCTCGATCCGCATCTGCGCGAGTCGATGCGGTTTGAGATCAAAAGGCTTCAGAAAGAATTCGGTTTCACCATCATCTTCGTCACGCACGACCAAGCCGAGGCCATGGCTTTGTCCGACCGCATGTTGGTGATGGACATGGGTGTGATCCAGCAGGTCGGCACCCCGCAGGAGCTCTATTACAAGCCAGTCAACCGCTTTGTCCATAGCTTCTTGGGTCAGTCCAACTTCACTGATGTAGTTGTTAAAAACGGGATGGCTTTTCTCAAGGAGGACGATTCCAACTTGCTGTATTCCGGTGTTTCTCCGGATTTGTCCGGGGCTTATGTGATGGCCACCAGACCCAATGCGATTGAAGTCAACAAGGAGGGTGGTTATAGGACGACCATCCTCAAGAGGACTTCCAAGACAGATTTCATGGAATACTTGGTGGCGGTGGGCAACGGTTCACTCATGGTACAAACACCGCACAGGAATTTTTTCAGGTCCGGGGAGCAGTGTTTCATCAGGATACAAGATCCAGCCTGGTACAAACCGGAGAGCCGGGACATCGAAGAAGAACGGGAACGACGGAATACCGTCTAGTGCGGGGGAGGGTATGGGAAACACTGGGCATGGAGGATTTCCTTTGGCTGCGGCTGTTAAAAGGGCTTATGCCTTAGGCGTGGACGACTACCACATGACCGCATTGGTAGCCGATCCCCCGAAAAAAATTGAAGATGGCGACAGTGTTATTTTTTGTTGCAGAAGGGGTGAGCGAGAAATTGAGCTTACTGAAATGTTCACCGACGCGTCTTTTTCTGCTGTTCCCAGATTGTACCGTGAAGACCTGCATTTTGTCCTGCTCACACAATACCACGAGAAGTTCCAATCCTTGCCGATCGCTTTCACCCCATGCAAAGTGAGCCTACCTGTGGCTCAGGTGTTGTCAAATGCCGGTAAAACCCAGTTCCATTGCGCCGAGTCGGAGAAATATCCCCATGTGACCTTTTTCTTCAACGGCGGCACCAATGAAGGTTTTATCGGGGAAACGGACAAGTGCATTCCCTCTCCCAAAGGGGTTGCTTTCGACACGGTGCCGCAACTTTCCCTGCCGGAGGTCGCCATGGTGGTGCAAGCGGCGGTGGGGGGCTATGACTTCATCGTCGTCAACTTTGCCAACGGTGATGTAATCGGCCATACGTCCAATACGCAAGCCAAGCTTGAAGCGTGCCTTGCAGTGAGCAACTACCTTGAACAAGTAGTGAATAAAGGCCTGCAGGACGACTATGTGGTGATCGTCACAGCGGATCACGGGAACATCGAGAAGCTCTATACTGAGCTCGGGACGCCCGATGTTGCCCATACCACAAATATGGTGCCTTTCATACTCATCGATCCACGCAAGCCCGGCGAGACGATCCTTCTGAAAGATGGCTCACTGTGCGATGTCGCTCCGACAGTCTTGGACATCATGGGTATTGAGAAACCTGGCGAGATGACGGGAAGCATACTGAACGGGGATTGGGATTGGGGCAGGAATCGCAGGGTCATGCTGGTGATCCTCGATGGTTGGGGGCTTGGTTCCGGGGACGACAATGACGCAGTGTTCCTTTCCTCGACACCATATTGGGATAACCTCATCCGTACTTCATCCTGGTGCCGACTGAATGCTTCGGGTACGTATGTAGGATTGGCTTACGGTAAAGCGGGCAACTCCGAAGCCGGTCACCTAAACCTAGGTGGCGGGCGATGTGTCATCCAAGACGACATCCGAATCGACAAAGCCATCGCTGACGGTTCGTTTGAGGAGAATCCTGTAATTCTCCAATCCATCAGGCGAGCTGTGGAAACCAATAAAGCACTCCATCTGATAACCTACTTGACGTACAATTCCTCCCACGGAAGCATGGAATACGCTGTGGCCATCGTCAGGATGGCAAAAGCGCTCAAACTTGCAAGAGTCTATCTCCATCTCATTTTCGATGGCCGTTCGACCGAGCCGGGTTCTGCCCCTGCGTTGCTGGAGGAGCTTGAAAGCAAGCTGCAAGCTGTCGGGACGGGGTGTATCGTAGGTGGGATCGGGCGCGGATTCGCACTGGACCGGGATCGGAACTACGAACTTGTCAAACAAGCCTATGACATGATGGTCGAAGGCCGTGGGACGTTATACTGAGACACTTCTCGTGTATTCCGATTAGCTACACCACAGATGTGTCCTGTTGTTGCATGACCGCCAGCATGTGCCTTTCTTATACCGAGGGTAGGGACTCTTAAAAATCCAATTTCATTGCGCTGCGAGTTGCTTGACGATATGTCGCCTTGAAGAAGAAAAGAATCCAAATTCAAAACGGAGTCTCCCATCACAGCACCGCGAGGTGCTGTGATGGCTATTCTTCCTCAATCAGCCCTTCGACGCAGATAGAATCTGTTCCAACCCATCCAGAATGATATCCAGGCCGAAGGCGAAGTCCTCCTCGGCATTGTAGCCGGTTTGCATCGAATTCACCGTCATTCTGTGCAAGTTGGGATACGTGCTGGCGGGGATGGTTTTTAGCAACGCTGCCGCCATCTCTTCGGGCGAAGCTTCTCCATCAGCCGATGCGTTGACCTGTTGGATGCTGAAGCCATAGATGTAGCTGTCCAGCAATGAGAACGCATGTCCCGCATCTGCTAAAGAAAAACCAGCTTGGGTAAGCGTGCCCAACACCCACTCGTAGTAACGTAACCTGGAGGGGCCGCTGGATTTGCGCGAATCCAACAAGGGTGGCACCCATGGGTGAAGGCCAAACAGACGATGGGCGGAAATCGCACGCCGGCGCATCGCTTCACGCCAGTGGCCTGCATCATCAGGTAAGTCGAACTGATCAATGACCATATCCACCATACCGTCCAGAATGTCCTCTTTGTTGGCGACATGGTTGTAGAGCGACATAGCCTCGACATCAAGACGCGAAGCCACTTCGCGCATGGTGACCGCCTTAAATCCGCGTTCATCGGCAAGCTCCACCGCCACAGCGAATATCCTTTCCCGATTCAACGGGAGGCGCTGTCTGGATTTAATTTCACCACTATCGATTTTTTCCCTCATTCGTCCCCCTTTGCGTATTGACAAACTTACATTGTAAGTATAAGAATGGTGTCACTTACTTAGTAAGTATACGTATTTTTTCCTGACATGCAAGAGTATCAGGACCCAGCAGGGGGATTACCATGGAGAAATTAAATCGAAAAGAGGGGATGCGACAGAAAATCGGAGGTGTGGCGGCGTTATACCTCGCATGCGCCTATCTGGCAGCGATGCCTTACTTCCTGATCGTAGTGGACTACCTGGGTGCGGCTACGGCCGCGGACAAAGTCGGACTCATCGTCGCACATTATCCCAGCATGTACGCCATGTACTTGGTTACCTACGTAGTGTTTGGCATCGTGCTCGGAGTGCTTGCCTTTACCCTATATGACCGGCTTCAGATGCATTCGCCTATCCTTATGAGGATTGCTACCTTCATTGGCCTACTGTGGGCTTTCGCACTAACGACCAGCGGGATGGTGTTCAATTATGGCATGAGCACCATTGTTGGATTGGCAAAAACCGATGTGGTGCAAGCCCAGCAGACGTGGCAGGTGGTCGAGCCTGTCGCTATGGCGCTAGGCGGAGCAGGCGGCGAGTTGCTTGGGGGGCTGTGGGTATTGTTGACAAGCTGGGTGGCTCTGAAAGGCGGCTCGCTTCCAAAGACCCTCAGCTGGCTTGGCACGGTGATAGGACTGGCGGGCTTGCTTTCGGTCATCCCTCCCTTGCACGATGTCGGCATGGTGTTTGGGATGTTGCAAATCGTGTGGTTGGGGTGGCTTGCAGTGGTACTGTTGACTGCAAGGCAACCGGATTGAATACCTACGATTCCCACACTGTTCCTTGAATCAGGAAAATCTTCATGAACGAGGATTTGAGGATATTGGCTCTCAAATCCTCATGAAGATTGAGGGGATGCCTGTTCGCCAATACACCCCAAGGCACTCGGGTATCGACGCCCGCTGCTACCTCACGGACCTTGCTCCACACATGGGCTACGAGTTGAGGCTTTCCTTCAAATGACCTGATTCATACACCTTAGGTACGACTGCGTCAATGAACTTCAAGACTTGGCATGAAGAGCTTGTCCGATCCCTGCCCTCCCAGTTTTTTTGGTCTGGGAGGACAGGGTGCTCCATTATTCTCACCGAGTCGTGCCTCGATGTGGCTTTCAGAACCTTCTGGCCGCCCGTACGTTGAATGCGGTCGATTTCTTCTGTGGATTCACCATCACAAGCGGATTGTAAAGCTCTAGGTCGAAGATGATCACGTATGCGTACTCTTGGGTGTCCTGGGTCTTCTCCGATGAGCTCCAATAGACTCCTTGGCTTTCAAAATCACCCACGTTGTTGCGGTACAAACGGTCACATATGTAGGCAAGTTCCGGTCTACTTGGCAAATACCAGTCATCATATCCACCATATTCAAGATTCTGGCAATAGTGGGCGGCATAATCCCCACTGAAGGAGGCCGTGATGATGGCGGTGTTTTCCAATCCTTTGCCAATATCCTCAGAGGTGTTGGGTTCGGCATTCCCTCCCCAGGTCCTCTCCACTTCGGTGCTTACGGGAGCCGCTTCCATGTAGACCCAGTCGGGATATCTCCAGATGGAGTCCAAATTCTTGCTGTAGAACACCAGTCCGCCGCCCGGTCCGGTATCCCCGATATCGTACAGTTTGACCCATTGAGCGTAGAGGGTGAGGTTGCTGTCGGTCAAGGTGACATTGGCTTGTTGCATGTATTCGGTTCCGCCAATCCTGTCGGCAACCGTGTTCCAGCTAATGAATTTATAGCCCTCGCGGGTTATCTGGGTGTCCATGAAGGGAAGTGATTGTGTTTCCCCTGGCGTACATTGGAGTGAGTCGAGGCTTCCGGTTCCTCCATTCGCGTTGAAATGGACATACCGTGCCGTACTCTCCCAGCCCGCATAGAGCGTGAGGTCTTGTGTGACGGTATCGGCATCAAAATCCCACAAGGTCGTCAAGGCGACCTCCTTGAACCACCCTTGGAATGTGAAACTTTCTTTGGTCGGATCGGTGGGTTTGATGACTTTTCCACCAGAGGCAACCACTTGCTGTGCAACGGGGTCGCCTCCGTTGCTTTCAAATGTCACGGTGTATGTGACGGATTCATCTCCACCAGGGTCGCCCACAGATGGCAATTCACAACTGAACCCCACGCAGACCAAAGCTAAGATGCACACGGTGATCATGGATTTTTGATGAGTCATACTCCTCCTCCATCATGCAGACATCTTATCGACATCATAATCCCATGATTGCATGGGATAAAGTGAAATGTTTGTAAAAGATTTCATTTTAAAACAGCTTTGGATATGAAACCTAAACAATTACTGGTTGTTTCCCATCATGGTGCATTGTTTGTTTTAACTGTCCGTACAGAATCCGGGTGGCTGTTCCATGCACATGGCAAGTGTCACTCAT
>CAZJAK010000038.1:0-22727 GCA_964543935.1 uncultured Spirochaetaceae bacterium | reverse complement strand
CTGGCACCATCAATGTCTCGTTCGAGCGTGAGCCGAGCGAGAACAAGACCGCCACGCCGGGTTGGTACCAGACGGCCGTGTTTGAACGATTGGCCCGTGCCGAGGGACTCGTGGCCTCCTCGGTCTTCGGCGATGCCTTTTCCGATGATGTCAAGCAACGGGCCGCTGACGAAGTTGCCGCCGTGTTCGGTCAGATCGACCTGATGGTGTTCAGTGTGGCCTCCCCGCTGCGCATCGACGCCAAGACGGGGGTCACCTACAGGTCGGTCATAAAACCGGTTGGAGAAGCCTATGAGGCCCTCTCGGTCGACGTGTTCAGCGGAATCATGTCCAAAGCAGTGGTGGAACCGGCCGATGAAGCCCAAGTGGCCGAAACGGTGAAAGTGATGGGAGGGGAACCATGGATGGATTGGGTCTCCTACCTGTCCGCTCGGGGTTTGTTAGCCCGCGGATTCACAACAGTCTCCTATTCCTATATCGGTCCCGAGGTGACCTATCCGATCTACCGCGAGGGGACGATCGGGAAGGCCAAAGAGGATCTCGAGCGGACCGCCCATGAGCTGTCAGGCATGCTTGTTCCGCTTGGCGGCCGAGCGTTCGTGGCCGTCAACAAAGCCTTGGTCACCCGCGCCAGCGCCGTCATCCCGGTGGTCCCGTTGTACATCGCCTTGTTGTACCGGGTGATGAAGGAACGGGGCCTCCACGAGCAGTGCACACACCAGATGTACCGGCTCTTCAACGATCGGTTGTATGCGGGCCGGCAGGTTCCGGTTGACCCACAAGGCCGCATCAGGATGGACGATTGGGAGATGTCCGAGGCGGTGCAGCGCGAGGTGCAAGAGCGCTGGGCGCATTTGAAAGAGGGCGATGTCTTGGTTGAGGGCGACCTGGAGGGCTTTAGGCAGGAGTACGCCAACATCCACGGATTCGGGTATCCTTCGATAGATTACGAGGTCGATGTCGATCCGCGGGTCGTGTGAGGTGTAAGACGCTTTCTTCTTGAATCGTTACTAAACATATGTTACCCTGTGGGCATGGACGTCGCCGATAAACTGGACATTCTTTCACGGGATGCCCAATACGATCTATCATGCGCCTGCGGGACGAAGAACCCTGCCGAGCACCGTCAGCGTGGCCGTGGTGACTCTTGGTTGTATCCGGTCACTGTGGCCAATGGCGGTACCGGCATCATGCTCAAAACCCTTATGACCAACTCCTGTTCCAACGATTGTCTGTATTGTCCCCTCAGGAACGATTCCGACACCCGCCGGGTTGGTCTGAAACCCGATGAGCTGGCTGCTTTTTTCATGCAGTTGCAAGCCAAACGACCGCTTGTCGGGATCTTCTTGAGCTCGGGTGTGATGGGTTCGCCCGACAACACCATGGACCGCTTGGTCTCGACGGCTGAAATTTTGCGCAGGCATTACCGCTACAAAGGCTACATCCACCTCAAGATCATCCCTGGATCGTCAAAAGCGGCCATCGACAAAGCCCTTTCGCTCTCTTCGGCAGTATCTTTGAACATCGAGACCCCGGGAGCCGCCCATTTTTCCAAGCTCTCGTTGCGAAAGCGGTACGAGGAAGATATCATTGCCCCGCTGAGATACATCAGTGAGCAGACAGCCAAAGGCGCTGCCCACGCCAAGGTGTGCAAAACCAGCCAGTTCATCGTCGGGGCTTCCGATGAATCGGACAAAGAGATCTTGGCCTATAGCTGGGGCATGTACCGGCGGTTGGGGTTCGACCGCCTCTATTACTCAGCTTATCAAAGCGGATTAGGCGATCCCTCGCTTCCGGGCGAGCGCCGCAGCTTGGCCTTGCAGGAACAGACCGACGATACAGGCTTGTTTCCCGTGCCGATAGCACTTCCCGGTACTTCACTCTTGGTACGCGAGCATCGCCTCTACCAGACCGATTTCCTGTTCAGGCGGTACGGGTTCACCTATGACGACATTCCCTTCAATGCGGACGGGAACCTCGACATGAGCAAGGATCCCAAGCAGTTGTGGGCCGATGCCCATCCGGAATTCTACCCGGTTTCGTTGAACAAGGCCTCCAAGGAGCAGTTGTTGCGGGTCCCCGGGGTGGGGCCGGCTTGGGCCGACCGGATCGTGAAAGCCCGCTCGGGATTGTCGATCCATTCGCTCGATGCGCTGCGGGTGCCCGACCACCTCTACCAGAAGGCATCGGCCTACGTCTGCAGGTGACGTTAAGCTCTCAATCCATTGCCGATTCGGCAGCCTAACCGGTATACTCCTTCGTGCAAGGAGTCTCGGGTGATTAAAAGTAATGTGTTGAACATGGTGATGCTTGCCCTCTGCTTGGCCTCACCCGCTGCGGCGCCGGTCACCAACGAGATGGTGTTTGGCGGACAGACTTGGCGAACGAAAAACTCGACAACGCCGATCGCCCCGGGACCGAATTGGTGGTCCAATTCGTCTCAGTCGGTTTGGCTGGACGATGAAGGGATGCACCTGAGCATAACCAGGCGTGACGGCAAGTGGTACGCCACTGAGGTCTTCACCCAAAAAGCCCTTGGGTACGGCACCTATACGTTTGTGATCGACGGGGCCATAGACCGCTACGATCCCCATGTCGTGGCCGGCTTTTTCACTTGGGATACCCGCCCGGCCGAAAGCAACCGTGAGATTGACATCGAATTCGCCGCTTGGGGTATCGCCGATTCGGCCCGGGGGCAGTATGTCGTGCAACCGTATACCCAAGCGGACCGGTTGATGCAGTTCAACCTTGCTTTGCAAGGCACCTACACAACCCACCGCATTGTATGGACGCCGGCAGGCATCTCGTTTTCAAGTTGGCATGGGAATGTCGACCCCAGCGATCCTCTCAGTGATGCCAACCTAATCGCGACATGGGATTACCATGGAGTGGTCCCCAGCGAGGGCAATGCCCGCTTCAGGATCAACCTGTGGCTGTTCAACGGCAAAGCCCCGGCTGATGGCCGGGATGTCCACCTTACGGTCAAGTCGTTTTCTTTTGTTGCGTGGGAGTGACGGGTGCTGCTCCTGGGGTGAATCCTTTGCGTACTTGGGCACCCCAACCCTTTGACTTCTTCATCGAGCTGAAAAATCCGCTCACCCGCCAGAAACTGATCGCTTGGCGGGGGCCAAAATTCTCCAACACCGCCATCCACAACAGGCGCAATACGTCGCGCCTGCCATACACATGGCGGTCCATGTCGGCGACGAACACGGCTGATAGGGAGACGAACACCCCCATCAAGATGGTGGCGTTGAACAGCAGCAATGCAGTCGGGACATTCAATAGACCGACCAAAGCGGATATGATGACCATCAACAAGCCTTGGGCTTCGATGAACGGGCCGATCATCTCGAACAGGAAATAGTAGAGCATGGCGGCCATGCCCAGCCTCCCGTAGCGGGGATTGGCGATCAACTTGCGGTGGAACAGCAGGATGTCGACCAAGCCGCGGTGCCAGCGGTCGCGCTGCCGATGCAGGACCTTCCATGTCTCGGGAACCTCGGTCCAGCAGTTGGCGTTGAAGGCGTAATCGACACTGTATGGAAGCTTCATCTCGCGCATGTAGCGCGAAATGCGCACCACCAGCTCCATGTCCTCGCCGACCGTGTCCTTGCGGTAGCGCCCGCTTTTTGTCAGGTAACCTCCGGTACGGATGGTCCGTTCCCGGTTGAAGATGCCGAAAGCCCCCGAGATGATCAACAGGAGGTTCATATGGGCCCAGCCGACCCGGCCGGCCATGAATGCCCGCATGTACTCAAGCGATTGCAGGCGGGCGATGAAGTTCTTCGGCAAGGTGATGTTGTCCAGATAGCCGCGTTCGACCGTACAGCCGTTGACCGGACAAATGTTGCCTCCGGCAGCCACGCTTTCGTGGGGCGAGTCGATCATCACCGCCACCGCCCGCAACAATGCGTCGCCTTCCAACAACGAGTCGGCGTCGATACCGCAGAAATACTCCTTGGAAGCGACGTTAAGGCCCATGTTGAGCGAATCGGCTTTTCCACCATTCATCTTGTCGACCACGATGAGGTTGGGAATGTTCTTGTTGGTGTAGATGCCCCGCAGCGCTCGGGTCGGCAAGCGCTTGCGGACGAGCATGTCGCGTTTCTCAAGGTTGTAGTAGGTGATGAGGGTGTTGAGGGTTTCGTCCTTGGACCCGTCGTTGACCACGATCAGCTCGAAATCTGGATACCGTTGATTGAGCAATGAGTTGGTGCTTTCGATGATGTTGGCCATTTCGTTGTAAGCGGGAGCGATGATCGAGATGGAGGGCAGCAGTCCTTTGGTGAACAAAAAGCGGTCGTCCTTGAGGTTCCACATGCGGGCTTGGATGCGTCCACCATGGACTGAGACTGCCAGGACCGCCAAGTAGATGAGGTTCACCGTGACTGAGTAGAATACCAGCAGGTAGTTGAACCGTACGATGTACAAGCGCCCGATCTCAGCCCATGTCAGGCTTGCCAACGATGTGAACTCGCTCGCAAGGATGACCACTGGGAAAAAGACCAGGATGGCGATGAGGATGATGGCCAGCTGGAACCTTTTGGGAGGTTCCGAATGCGGCTTGGGGGTCTCTGTGCTCTTTCCCGGCATGGTGAGTTTGAGTTCTTTCTGCAACCGCATATCCAAATAGTGGCGCATCTCGGCCCGAAGCAATTGGTTGCGAACAGCAGCTTGGCGCAAGACTTTCACGAGTTGCAATTCTATGGCCTTGTCTTTGGTGCGGTTCAAGAAAAACAGCATCGCGCTGGTGTGGTGGGCTTTGATCAACTCGAAAAGGAGCGTGACGATGTCGTCATGTTCCGGCCCCGTCAACCGATTGAGGAAATATTCGATGCGGTTTTCCAACACTTTGGCCAGCAATTCCCGATTTCGTTTCTGGGTACAGGTTCTGAACCGGTCGCGGATGTCGTTCAACATGGCCGGTTCGCGGGCAGACATGGTGGAGAGGGTCACCACGATGATGTCGTGCAAAATCCGGTAACGGCCATACGGGAGAATCTGTTGCAGGCGGTCCTTGTCGTTCGTCAAGGCTAAAGCTTGCACGACATGGGCCAACGTGCGCCGATGGGTGCTCTCCAAGAATGCCCTCTGCCGCAACTCCTCGGGGAAATGCTTGAGCAATGCGGCCAAAGCTGTATTGCGGGCGACTTTGTGTTCCCCGAGCGCGATGGAAACCAGGTAGGTACGGAATTCCTCGGCAGGATATTCCAGTGCGAAACCGCACAACAGGCGTTGCATGTAGGACCTGCGGTTGGTCAGCCTGCGAACGGCATAACGTTTGAAATCTTCTTGATAGGTGTACAAGATGGCCATCAGGCGTTTGGCCACCCAGGGCTCGACCCTCCGGATTGCCGCCACTGTCGGTGCAATCGCCTTGGTGACCTTCTGCAAGGCCAGCGCATGGGCCAGTTGGATGATCACCGCACTGTTGCGTTCAATCCGCAAGGCCTCCAACAGCGCTTCTTGGACATCGCGGGACTCGAGGTATTTCAACCCGGCTGCCGCTTGGCAGCGGCGTACATAGGAATAGGAACGCAAACGGCGCAGGTATGCGACACAGGTGCCGCTGTCCAGCAACAGGTGCATCAAGTAGTCCTGCTGCTCTTTGTCCAGCATCAAGTTCTCACGCAAGCGCACATAGATGGGCATGAGCTCGTCCGGGTCGATCGAGTCGATGTCGACCTCATGGTTCATGATTTGTTGTTCCAAGGCCGCCTCGATGTGCTTGCGGCGCATCAAGCGCCGGTCGGCCCACCAGCGGCTCCCGAAGGTCAGCAGGAACATGAGGATGTTCAATGCAAACATGGCCAAGGTGATCCAGGCGGCAGCGTTGTTTTCCATCTCACTATCCCTCTTGGAGGCTGGCGGCGTAGTGTCCGACGATACCCAGCAGCTCGGCCATCATCACCGGACGGGCCAAGAAATGGAATATGGATAAACCGGCCGCCCTCTTGACGGTGTCCTCGTTTTTGTTGGCCGACATCAATACGAAGGGGATGCGTTTCTTGGTGGGGGTGGCCAGCAACTCCTTGCGGAGGGTGAATGCCCCGATTTTGGGAACCATCAATTCCGAGACGATCACATCGGGAGGGTTTTCCTCGATGGCGCGCCGACCGGCCAGGCCGTCCGATACTACCGTCACCCGATAACGCTCCCGTTCCAAAGCCCGCTGGATGAGGTCGCGTTGCAACCCGGGCTCATCGATGACAAGCACGGAAAAGGCTGCTTTGGTGCCGGTAGTCTGGCTTGAGTCGTGGACAAGGGAACTCCGGCCCCGTTTTTTGGCCAGACGAAGCCTGAAACGGGCTGTCTGCACCACAACTTGGCGGATTTGATCGATATCGGGAGCGTTGATGCCGGTTAACTCGTCAGAGTGGAACAGCCCCCCCGATATGGTGACAGGAACGATGAATGATTCCGATTCGGCTACTTGGTTACGCAAGGCATTGGCTCGTTCAATGGCCGCCTTGCGGCTTAAGTCGAGCGAGTATATGGCAAACACTCCGCCTTCCAAACGGAAGGCTTGTTCCAATTCTCCCAACGAGACGGTCACCATATAGGCCAAGGTGCGCATCGTGTTGTCGCCTTCGGCGCTTCCGAAGTCCAAGTTGATGTCGGCCAGGTTGTCGATGCTCAACAACAACAGGGCGAACGGTTGGTGGTTCTCGGCAAACCGTTTCATCTCGTTCGTGACGAACAGCTCATAGAAATTTTGGTTGTACAACTTGGTGATTGGGCAACGGGCCAAGGTCTCTTGGATATTCTGCAGCGTCGCTTCCAGCTCGAGTTTCTGATTCTCCAGTTCCTGATACCGTTGCACCATCAGATCCTGTTTCTTTTGCAGGTCGTAGACCAACGAAGCCAACGCGGTCGGAATTGCGATGGAATGTTGCTTGCTCAAGCTCTCGATCAACGGGCCCACCATGGTGAGCCATCCGCTGCCTTTCCGTTCCAGCACGCGCTCGAAAAAGGCATCCCAGACGCTCTCATCCTCCATCTTGGCGGCAGTAACCCGTTTTCCAGCATAATCGATGGTGAAATCCGATTTGGCGAACACTTCGCGAACGGCTTTCTGACCATAGACAGCCAAGTAGCGCTTGAGGACTGTCGAGCAGAGGTCCAAGATGCCGTTGGCCTCCATGAGGTTTTTGCGCAACGGGGCCATGAAACGTCCGCACGGCAGGTCCCGCAAGACTTCGATGTAGGTTCTGATGTCCTTATCGATCACCGAGCCGTGTTGAGGACAGATGATTTCGATGTCATAGAGCATCAATTGGTTCATCACCGGACCAAGGATATCATGTGAGGGCATGTACGATTCGTGGAAGGTCTTCATCGCCTCGATATAATCGACTTGGGCGTAAAGCGACCATTCGCTGGTGATGGCGCCGAACACATCTCCCGAGACCAAGGCTTTGCATGGGCTCAGGTAGGTCATGATCGCCCCGGGGAAATGGAGGTACGGGGCATAGAGGAATTGCAACACAGTACCGTCTGAAAGCACCTTGCGGTATTGGTTTTGGTTCACCAAGTAAAAATTGCTCGAGATACCGTAGTACGAGATGATCATGGCGGCCCGTTCATGGCAACAAATTTCCCCGCTGAAACCATGCTGCTCGAAAATCGGGATGGCGGCGCACAAGTCGGGGTCTTGGTGGCTGGCCACGATGGCTTCGAGTTGTGCGATCGGCATGATGGTCTCGACTTGGGCGATTACCGCCTGGGCGTCGAGAACCGAACCTGGATCGAACAGAACACCACGTTCACCGCAGACATAAAGGAATGGGTTGCAATAGAGCTTGGATGCGGATGAACCGGCTCCGACCCACCAGAGCCGCTCCTTCACCTGAATCGGTTTCAACGCACTCATGGGCGCACCTCCGTGATTGTCCTGAAATAGGCTTGAATGGCACTAAAACTATCCTTCAAGCGCTGGCGGTAGACCGGTTGGTTCCACCATGTCCACGGCAGTATCAACGGGGATTCGGAGCCTTGTACAGGCAGGCTGTCCACCAGACGCCGTTTCTTCATATCGACGATGACCGCCGACACTGCGATTCCTTGGGAGACTGCCGTAGCCAACACATCCCTGTCGGGATCGGAGAGATACCTGCGCACATCGTCCAACACCCGGCCTTCGGAGGGATCGGAGACGTTGATCCTTCCCCACGGAATCCGTACGGTGATGTGCTTTCCGTCCATGTGCCAATGGTTGCCGCTGATGTCGGTCGGCCCATAGCGCAACGCACTCGAGTCTTCATATTTAGCCGGGATGGGTGTCCCGTCTGCAAATGCCCGGGCTTTATTGACCAACTTGGCCATTGCTTCAAAGGTCCCTGTGGCGGTCAATCCAGGGTGGCTGGCAAAGCGGTACTCGCTGTAATCATAGGGGGGGACAACCAACAAACGGGATGTCTCTGGTCCGTCCAAAACAATCAGGTACTCCATGCCGGAAGGAGCTTTCAAGGGCATGTCGGGCAGGTACAATGTTTCTCCACGCTCCCGTGCGTAGGTGTCCAGCCCTATCAGCAATGGACGGCTGGCCAGATCAAGGGTGTCGTCGAGCTCGATGTCGATCCACAGGTACGACACATCGCTTCGTAACGAGATGTCCTTGATGAACCCATAGCCTTGGAGACTAGTGAGCACTTTGGGGCTCTTGATCGATTCCATGGCCAACAGGCCGTAATTCTGTTCGGGGTCGATGGCGTTGTGCCAGACGATATGGCGGTCGTACGGGATCATGTAGGGCTCGGTCACCCACGTCTTTTTAGCCCACTCATCCATCCATTCGAAGATGATGCCGCCGGCATACCCTTCGCGGCGCATCGCTTCGAACATCCTGATGATGCCTTCGGCTTGTTGGTCTTCGGTCAGCGAACCGTGGTGGTATCCATCGGGACTGATGTGGGCGTTGCCCATCCCGGTGGCGATGCCGAACTCGGCCACGACCGCAGGATACGCCAGATGGTGGCTCATGAATTCCTGCAAGTAGCCACCGTACCTGAAACGGCCTGTTTCGTCGCGGTACCGGTCGTACAACGGGTCGTTGTTCATGAAATCGGGGTAATTCGGGTAGATGTGGTAGGCTCCGAACAGGCCTCCCTTCATGGCGGGACCAGGGACGAGGTGGTTGATGTCGATCTCGGCGCGGTCGTTGAACTCGCGGATCTTGGCCCCTTGTTCGTCACGCTCCGATTCATGATCGATCACATCCAACGTCGGCCAACTGACGATGGCCACCGGATGTTGCCACCCATAGGTCTCCTCTTCATAATCCAAGGCGGCATCGGCGCTTTCAGCCAGCCATGCTTCGGTCGGGGAGGCATCGGCGGTCACCGAAAGGTAGCGGCCTTGGAACGTATAGCCGGCGTTGAGCAAGTCGGTTTGTTCCACCTCGACCGGTTCCAGCTCGCGTCCTACCAGATAGCCAAGCAGATAGGCCGACACATCGGCATCGTAGGTCCCATACGCGCGTCCTTGCCGTTCGGCAATCACGGCTTTACCGTGTATGGCGTCGATGACATGCCTTATTTCGCGCTCATACTCCTTTTGGTAGATTGCATCGAGGTAATCGTTGCCGACCGGATGCTCCTCCGGCCAAATTTCCTGCATCAGCCACAAACGTGTCTGGCCATGCAACCGGTTGTACATCGCCAGTGCACGATAGAATTGCGGGTCGAGCAGGGTGTAGACCCGCACGGTATTGGCCCCTAGGTCACCGATGCTCTCCAACCAACGGTAGTAGGTGGCGAAATCGTTGGGGAATTCGGTGAACCAATGGCCGGGCAAGGCGATGCCGATGTTCACTCCATGGACAAACATGCTCTCCCAGGTTCCAGAACGATATACCTGCAGGTCGCGTTGGTTGGTGCGGGCTACCATGGTAGTGCCGTCGACCATGACGGTCTCGGCGATGGCAGGGGGGATGACCATCTTTTTACGCTGTGCTGCTTCGGCGTAGACAGCCTTCATCAACGGCAGGTACGTGTGCCAGAAAAAGGCTTCCTCGTTCTCCATCGTGTCCTGGATGCCCATACGCATCAGGTTCTCGACGAAGGCCAGGTAATGGAAATTGGCCATGCGGGCGTTGTCGGCGAAATTTCCAGCAAAATAATAGGTTTTGTGGAAAGCAGTGTCGGCGGAGAATATCGCACCGAAGGTAGCCGGTAAACCGAAAGTGCTCAGTTTGGCCAAACCTTCTTCCGTAACATCCAACGAATAGGTGGCCAACAACTCGGCCCCGTCCAATGGTTCCACGATATCGAAGATGCGGTTGTAGGGATGGCTGCCGGCCAGTCCCAGAGCAGCCGTTCCTGCCTCGGTGTATGAGAGTGTGTTCCCCCGTGCTCCGACATCCTTTCCCGACTCCAACACCAGCACGTGGCGTTCCTCGTCAGCGAAGATGAAACCCGGCCCGCTGTAATTCCAAACAGTCCCAAAACTTTGTTCGAAGCGGTCCACGAACCATCGGGGCACAGTCTTGCCGACGCTCAAATCGGCAACGTATTGCCCGATCCATCCGGTCCAACGAACCCGCATCAGCTCGTACATCCGGCTCTGGATGTACGCCCGTGTCGGAGTGCCGAAGGTGTTGTATTCGGCAATGACGGTATTGGGGCGTTCTTGGGCCATGAAGGAGCGCAGGATCTCGACATCCCGCTCTTCCAATCCCCCGTAGATGAGGTTGGACGAATCGGAAGCCGCCAATGTCCGCCCGCTGGTGTCGGCATAGACCCCATAGGTATCGGCGATATATAGCACGTCGACCTGATTTCCTAGCTCGGGGAGCGCATGGATTTCCAGTTTGCCCTCCTCGTCCCGATGGGCACCATAATATTCACTTTCCAGCTCGAAACTTTTGCCTTTGTCGCTGCGGATCTTCAAGTTTTTCAGGACCCATGTGGCATTGGCGTGTTGGCGGTAGGTGCTGTCGTCCACCGTCTTGTCGTAGAGGACCGCGACAAGGTCGACCGCAGGCCGTAGCGACCATATGATCCACGGTGACAAGATTGTCAGGATAAACAGGGCGAGGATGATCATGGTGATCACCCGATTCCGCAGGCGTTCCTCATTGGTAATCCACAACACCCGCTTTTTACGCTTCAAATAGGTCCGGTAGGCTTTCTTTCCCCTTTGGGAAGCTTCCGGGGATGGCTTGCGTTCCTGATTCATGGAACCAGTATAAAGCTGAAAAAGGTTTGGCGATAGTGCAACCGGTTGGTTCAGACTGCAATCGACTCCTCCTGGAGCCCATCCCGTGCTATAGTCGAACCATGGGACAAACGAGGGTTCATTCACGCAAACGGGGTTGCTTGATTGTCTGTATGGTGCTTATCGTCATTGCTTGTGCCGTGTGGTTCATCGGGCGGCCGGTGGCAAACACCCAAGTTGCCGCCATGCTGGAGCCGATGCTGGAACACCTGCTTGCCGACCCCGCCATGCCGAAATTCGATTACCAGCAGATGCGGGTGGATGCGGTGGGGGGCAAGGTAATCCTCGATGCCGTCTCGATCGATGTCGGCGACGGTTTGATTATGGCAGCAGATACGGTGGAATTGACGGTTCGCATCGGCGAGTTGGTCGGTTATGGCTTGAAGGTGCGTGACGGGCTTTCGACAGCACAAGTCCGACTGCAAGGGTTGGTAGGTACGAAAGAGGGAATGCTGGAGCTTTCGGCTGCTGAGGTTGTACTTGATGTGGATGGATTGCTTGATCCCGAGCGCCCACAGCGAGCCAAGGCCTACCAGGTGGCGGTAAAAGCTTCACAAGTCGGGTATGGTATCACTGGGCAAGGATTACGGATGCAAGTGGAACGGTTGGAGGCTCTTGCCGAAGGCCAGCTGGATCTCCAATCGTTCGAACAGCCGGGTTTGACTTGGGTGAAGGAGCTCGGATCGATTGACTTTTCAGCTTCGGAAGGCAAGCTCATGTTGTCCGATTCAGAACTGTCCTCGATTATCTTGGCGACTGCGTGGTTGTCCGATCAGCGTGACAGGACCTTTCGTCAGATTACTGTCAAAGCGGCTCCCAACACCGCTACCGTCACTATCGGGTCACTAGTGGTCGACTCCCGGTTGATCTCCCTTTCAGGGGAGGCCGACATCCCGTTCGAATTCGGTTCGCTCCCGTTGAATGTTTTCCTGAATGTCTCAGCAATCGACGATCGGCTGCGTGCCGATGCCAATTCCTTGATCGGGTTGCTTGGAATCGAGCTTCCTGCCCGACCGTTTGAACTCACGTTCGGATGGGATGGAGTTGGATTGCCGATGATCGACATAGAATGAATATGAAAAACCCGGGATTCAACTTCCCGGGTTTTTAGTACCGAATACTGTCGTTTACTTGTGGATCGAAGCGAAGATGCTGTTCCACTTGGCGAGCACCTGCTTCTTGTTGGCGATCAACCAATCGATGTCACGCGACACCCATTTGATTTCCGAACTGGCGGGCAAGTATTTGGTGTCGTAAACGGCCTTGGTGTTGGTGAAGCGCAGGGTCTCCAAAGCGGTTCCGAGCTCGGATTGGCCGTCGGCGCTCATCAGGAACTCGATCATCGCCTTGGCGGCGTTCGGATGGGCGGCTCCCTTGATCAGGGCGCAACCGAAAGCAGAGGCAGAAGCGCCTTCTTGCGGGTACACCATCCGGATGTTCTTGGCACCGGCCTTGAGCAGGGTGGAAGCCCCGTCCTCATAGGTCAACCCGACCACATACTCGCCGGTCTGCACGCTCTTGAAAGCCACCGAGGAGGAGGTGGAGATCACCACGCCGTTCTTGAGGAAGGCCTCGATGAAGTTCCAGACTTCCGGGGTGTCGTTGCCGAACACGGCCATCATGTTGCACACGTTGTTCCACGCCGAGGAGGAGGAGTTCGGATCGGGCATGACGATCTTGCCCTTGAGCTTGGGATTGAGCAGGTCGGCGTAACCCTTGATCTCGATGCCGAGCTGTTTTTCCAAGTCGGTGTTCACGCAGAAAACGATCGTCGAGAGGTGGTCGAGGTTGTAAAAACCATTGTTTGACTGGTAGTCGGGCATGATTTCGGGCTCGTACTTGGTCAGCCAATGCTCGAAAATCTCGCTGTGGACCATGCCGTCGCTGTCGCTCAGGGCACCCCACATCAAGTCTCCCTGTGGATTGTACTTTTCGGCGTTGATCCGGGCGGTCAATTCCCCGGCCGATCCGTTGACGACTTCGATCTTCACTTCGGGATAGCGCTTGTTGAACAACTTGATCAGGTTGGTCAAGTCATTCTCGGTCATGCTCGAGTACAGCACCAATTCTTTCTCCATGGCAGTGGAGGCTGCAGCAGGAGCCTCGCTACCGCCGGCGGCGGTCAACGGCAGGGCTGATCCGAGCAGCAGCGTCGCGATTAAGATCCAGGTGAGCTTCGACAGATGGTTTTTCATGGGTTCCTCCTTCGATATCTAATCAGTCCGACGGACTGATACGGGACACAACGATACACATCCCAACCCCGTTACAGCTTGATGTCCTCCGTTTTGCTGATGTACAGGTAGAGCAGCAACGACAATGTAGTGAGCAAGGTGAGGACGGCTGAGAAGGCGCAAGCCAAACCGTAACTGCCCCGCGAGATGGCCACATAGGCCGACATCGTCAAGGTGATGTTGCGGTTGTTGTACAGGATGATGGAACTGGACAGCTCGGTCACGATGGCGACCCAACTGAGGATGGCTCCCGACACGATGCCGTTGGCCATCATGGGCACGGTGATCTTGACGAAGGTCTTCAGCTTGCTTGTCCCCAGGCTGATCGAGGCCTCCTCGATGCTGATCGGGATTTGCATCAAGGTGGCGTTGGCCGAGCGGATGGAGTAGGGCATCCTCCGTATGACGAAAGAGATGATCATGATGGCCATCGTGCCGGTCAGGACGATGGGAGGGCGGCTGAAGGCCACCACCATGGCGATGCCGATGACCGACCCGGGCATGATGTAGGGTAGCATCGAGGCGGTGTCGATGGCATGGTTCATCACGCTTGGCCGGCGCACCACCAGATAGGCGATCAAGACGGCGAACACGATGATGATCACCAGCGAGCCCACGCCAAGCAGCAAGGTGTTGTTGATCGACCGCACCAGCAGCTTGTCGACAGCCATCCGGTAGCTGGCCAACGAGTAGCCCTCCTTGAATACGACCTGTTCGCTGTTGCGGAACGAAAGGTAGACCACATAGATTTGCGGAAGGAATGCCAAGGCTGTCAGCAGGTAGCAATACAGGTACATCAAGGCACCTTTGATGCCCTTGGCGGGTTTCTTCTCGATCGGCCGCATGGCGTTCATCGAGAACTTGAACTTACTGGTGGCCCATTTCTGCACGAAGAACACCAATGCGGTCAAGGTGATGGCGATGGTACTGATCGCGGCGGCAAAATTGTGGTCGGTGCCGACTTCGCCGAGATACTGGTTGTAGATCTCGACCGGGAAGGTCCGGTACCCTTCTCCGATGAGCAGCGGGGTGCCGAAATCGGCGAAAGCCCGCATGAAGACCAACAAGCTGGCGGCAAGGATGGTGGGCATGGAGAGGTTGAGCACCACTCGGAAAAACCGCTTGATACCGACGCAACCCAAGTTGGCAGAAGCCTCCATCAACGAGCTGTCGATGCTCTTGAAGGCTCCGTTCATGTAGATGAACACCAATGGATAGAGCTTGAGGGCCTGCACCAGCAGGATGCCGCCGAATCCGTAGATGCTGCCGATCTGGATGCCCAGCACGTTCTTGAGGAACTGGGTGATCACCCCCGAACGCCCCAACAACAAAATCCACGAGTAGGCTCCGATGAAGGGGGCCGACATGCAGCACAGGATGCTGACCACGAAGAGCAACTTGGCCCCTTTGAGCCGGTAGAATGTATAGAAATAGGAGAAGGGGATGCCGATGAGCAACGTCAACAAGGTGATGGCGATGGTGACCTTGAAGCTGTTGAGGATCGTGCTGCTGTAGTATCGTTCCGAGAAAAAGCGGGCGAACTGCTGCAACGAGAAGGTGCCGTCCTCGCCAACGACCGACTGCCTCAGGATCCCCAGCAGCGGGAAAACCAAGAAGATGGTGAACAAGACGGTGAATGCAACGGTCACCGACGACCACATGTCAAGGCGTTTGTGAAAGAGTTTCATCACCTTCCTCCGCTACTGTGCCGTGATGCAGTCATTGCGGACACCCTTGAGGATGTTGCGCGATCCGTCGGCCGTAAACAGGTTGATCTTGTCGATGTTTAAGCTGAGCGTGATGCGCGTCCCCGGCGCGATGATGCTGTCGATGGTCGATTCTTGGATCGACTCGACCTCCTTGCCCTCCTCGGTATGCATGAAGTAATGGGTGTTCAAGCCCAAGAAAACGCAATCATCGACAATGGCGCTGATTCCTGGGCCATCGTGGCGGGACATGACCAGTTCCTCGGGGCGGACACAAGCCAACACCGGTTGGTTGAATGCATCCTCTGTGCGTATGTTGGTCATCGGCACCTTATAAGAACCCAGACTGAAATGGGGTGTTCCCCCTTCGACTGTCACTTGGCCCTCGAAGATGTTGGAACGGCCGATAAATGTGGAGACGAACAGATTGGCCGGCCGCTGGTAAATGTTCTGGGGGGTCCCGATGTGTTGGATGACACCCTCCTTCATCACGGCGATGCGGTCGGATATCGCCATGGCCTCCTCTTGGTCGTGGGTCACGTAGACGGTGGTGATGCCGACGCTGTGTTGGATGTTCTTGATGACGGTACGCATCTCGACGCGCAACTTGGCGTCGAGGTTTGAAAGCGGTTCGTCCATCAGCAACACGCTGGGTTGGATGCACAGCGCCCGCGCCAGCGCGACGCGCTGTTGCTGGCCACCCGAGAGCTGGGCCGGCATACGCTCGGCCAATTGGGAAATTTGCATGAGCTCGAGATACTCGCCGGCCCGCTTGGTGATCTCCTCTTTGGGCAATTTGCGGTTTTTCAGACCGAACTCGACATTTTTGCGGACGGTCAGGTGGGGGAAGATGGCGTAGTTCTGGAACACCATGCCGATATTTCGTTTGGCTGGATCGATGTCGTTGATGCGCCGGTCGTTGAAATAAAAATCGCCGCCCTCGATGGTGTTGAAACCTGCAATCATCCGCAACAACGTGGTCTTGCCGCATCCGGAGGGACCGAGCAAGGTGAAAAACTCCCCCTCCTTGATGTCGAGGCTGAGGTCGGGAATGATCACGTTGTCCCCGAATTTCTTCAATGCATGCTTGATGGTGATGCTTTCCCTCACGGTGCCGTCTCCTCCCCGCAATATGGTCGTATCTCAATAATTCAGCTTAGTATGGTGGTTGGCATCTGTCAAGAAAAAACACATAAAAGCAACGGATATAAACATATAAGAACATCAATCAAGATGAATAATCGCGTTATTGGAATTTAATTGGCAGTTTTTTGCTAGTTTCTAAAGATATTTGATTTCTTTGCTGTTCGATACTTTTCTTTTGAACATAGCGCGAGTTGTTTCTGCTTTATTGGCTGACCATGACGGTGAGACCGGTTTTCTCGAAGGCCGCCCTGAGGGTATCATCGATACCGCTGTCGGTGATCAAGATGTGGGCGGCGCTGACGGGGGCCACGAAGAAATTCGAAATCCTGCCCAGTTTGGAACTGTCGGCCACCACGATTACCTGTCCCTTGGTGTGCTCGATCATCGAGCGGTTCACATGGGCTTCAGGTTGGACCGGAGTGGTCATGCCATGGTCGAGGTCGAACCCGTCCAAACCGATGAAAGACTTCGAGGCGTATACTTGCGAGATGCTGTGCAAGGCGGTGTCGCCGATGAAGGTATAGGATTCTTTACGGAACAATCCGCCGGTAGAGATGATTTCAAGGCTCTCGGGGATGTCGTCCATCGGGAAAAAGGCGTTGTTGGTCACGACCTTGACGTGTTTAGCGGTGATCTTGTGGAGTATCCTGAGGGTGGTGGTGCCACTGTTGAGGAAAATGGTGTCGTAATCGTCGACCAGTTTGGCGGCGGCGGAGGCGATGGCGTCCTTTTGGCTGCGGTGCAGCAGCGTCTTCTGGGTGAACAAAGGCTCGCGGAAGCCACGGTTGGTGGCCACGGCCCCGCCGTGGATGCGTTCGATCAAGCCGTCCTCCTCGAGCACCTCCAGATCGCGCCTGATGGTCATGGTGGTCACCCCAAGGCGGTCGCTCAGATCGGATACTCGGGCCATGCCGGTATCCTTGATCATCTGATAGATGGCCTCTCGCCTGATCGGCATCGGTCTGAACAATCCTTGTTGCCCGTCGGTGGTTTCCAGAAGAATACCTCCTGCTTCTCCCGTCGATTATAAAACGATTGCAATGTTCAGTCGAGGAATTTTGAAAAATAGCGGGGTGAGCGGGCCACAGTGGCGAGCAAGGGATCGAGCAGGCCGGTCTCGTAGGCGAGGTCGAGCGCGGTGTAGCGCACCCTGATGGCTTGGGCCTTGCGCATGCCGCGCTCCAAGGCGGCCCGGTCGAGCCCGACCTGGGCCGGCTCTACCGGGCACCCGGCCGAACGGAACATCGCCTTGAGCTCGTCGAACGGGATGATTTGGGCGACGACGCGCCGCCTGAGCTCGTCCCAGCGGGAGGCGATGAGCCGTTGGCGTTCGGCGAGGGCCGTCCCGTGGAGGAACTTGGCCGTGGCCGCCCTGACAGTGGCCTCTTTGGATGGGTCGTTGGGGAAAAGGCGGTCCAACTGCTCCAGGCGCTCAGCCAGGCTGGGGCTGCGGTGGCTCGCGATGGAGGCCTCGACCTCTTGCCGGCTGAGGGCGGCCAGCTCGGTCAGCAAAGCGGTGCTCGCCAGCGTGCCGACGGCCACCTTGAAGCCGTGCGAGGCCGCCTTGCCGGCGACAGTCACGTGCTCCATCTCCCAAATGTGGCTCATCAGGTGCTCGGACCCCGAGGCGGGGCGCGAGTCCTTGTGGATCTGCATGGCGTAGCCAACCTGGGCCAGGCCCTCGAACAAGCCGGTGACCGCCACGGCTTCGCGTTGCGCGAGCCCCCGCGGGTCGGCCAGGCGCGGACGCAGCGGGATCTGGACCATGTCCCACACCATGCGGGCGATCGGGTCGATGCCGAGCAGGTCGGCGATCTGCCAGTCGGCCCCGGCGGGGACCTTGGCGGCCAGGTCGCCGTAGCCAGAGGCGATCATCGCCGCCGGAGCTGCGCACAGGATGGTGGTGTCGGCGACCACGGCAGCCGGTGGGGCGCAGGGCAGGGTGGTCTTGAAACCCCGCACGGTGATGGCGGCCCCGAAGGCGGTGTAGCCGTCGACCGACGGGGCGGTGGCGACGATCAGGTACTGCTTGCCGCACTCGGCCGAGGCTCGCTTGACCAGGTCGTTGATGGTGCCCGAGCCCACCGCCACCGCGATGCGGTCGTTGCCCTCCAGCAGCGCGCGCACGGTGGCCACATGCGTATCGTCGGCGTAGACCTCCTGCTCGTCGGGAAAAACGAAGGTCTCTGTACGGGTATGGCCGGCGTCGCGCAACGCGGTCGCGACCTGCTGCCCGGCGACTGCCCAGGTGTTGCGGTCGGCTATGACCAGCGGGACGTTGCCGTCCCAATACTTGGCGAACACCCGGGGGGTCTCGCTCAACGCCCCGGCCCGTACGATGCAATCATCTTGGATCATTGGTTGTCTCTCCTCAGGCGCATGCGGCGGGGTCTGTGATGGCCCCGAGGTCTGTCAAAAAGTAGGTCATCGCCTCATGCTTGTCAACAGGGGAAGCCAGTCGTTCTTCACATGCAGGATTTTTGTTTGTGGTTTAAAAATGGTCCTTTTCCCGTTATACTGTCCCCAACGAGCTTAGCACCGTCACGGAGTGAGCATGGAAACCCTCTACCGAGTACAGACACCGCTTATCGGCATGTTCATCGTCACGATCCTGTTGGTCAACCTCGTGCGGCAGCGAGGCTGGCGGCAACCTGACCAACGCTTGTTCACTGGCTTATTGGTGACGAATTTCCTCCTACTCGCATTGGAGCTGTCCATCGACATGGTGTCGGGGAAAACCATGTCGGGGGGATCGCTGTTCCTGACCGTCCTGACGATGCTGTTTTACCTGCTCAACCCGGTGCCGGGGGCGTTGTACATCCTCTATCTCAAACTGCTCACCGGATGGAACATCCGCTTCACGCGGTTGTTCGTAATGAGTGTGTTTCTCCCGGTGATCGTCAACAGCGTGTTCGCCGTAGTGAGCCTGTTCACACCGTTCACCTTCCATGTCGATGCGGCCAACGTGTATCAAAGGGGACCGTGGTTCTACCTCATGCCGGCCATCAGCGCCTTGTACCTGGTGGTTGGACCCGTATTTCTCATGGTGAACCGCCACAATGTGCAAAAAAAGGAATTTTCCGCTTTCATCTTCTTTCCGGTCCCTCTGTTGTTGGGGGCCGTGGTGCAGACACTCGTCTATGGCGTGGAATTGTTGTGGGTCGGTTTGGCCCTCTCGTTGTTGATCGCCTACCTCAATGTGCAAAGCGTCGAAGTGTCGAAGGATTGCCTGACTGGATTGTTCAACCGCCGCCGTTTCGACCGTGAGCTTGAACTTGCTTTCGATCAAGAGCGCCGGGTGGGCGGGGTCATGGTGGACATCGATGCTTTCAAGAAGGTCAACGACACCTATGGTCACGTGATGGGCGACCACGTGTTGCGCCTGACGGCAGACTTGCTGCGTTCCTCGGTCCCACGCGCGGCTCAGGTGTTCCGGCACGGCGGTGACGAGTTCGCCATCTTGTTGGCGGTGGAAAATCAAGACAGCTTGGACGAGGCCGTTGGAACCATTAAAGCACGTTTGCACCAATTCAATGCAGATAAAAAACTGCCGTTTGCGGTCAGCTTGGCCATCGGCAGTGTCATGTTGGACCGTGCGGTCCACTCGACTCTCGAGGAGTTTCTCAAAACCCTCGACCAGCAGATGTATCGTCAAAAACGGACGGTCCAAATCTGAGGAGACCTCCCTCATAGGGACATTCGGCGTCCCACCTGGTGTGCCATCCTTTCGCTATGGAGGGCATCATGGGGACACAAAGTTCGCAATTAGATTCCAAGCAAAGGACGATCGATGCGGTGTTCGGTCTGAACGGACAGGCCGGCTTGCAAGCAGATGCATGGTTGCCGGTTGTAGGAAAGTGCGGAACCAGGGGGCTGCTGTGGGTCTGTGAAAGCCCGGCACCGAAGACCTATGTGGTCGAGCTGGCCGGTTCTGAACCATTGGAATTCCGCGAGTACGGCAGCCTGGACCAAGTGCTGGCCGATGATTGGTCAGTCATACAGTAAAGCACCCCACCAAGTCCTGTATCGCTCTGCATGAAGGCTCGTCCTGAGTGAACACGTTGCAATGCTCCATGGCCCGGGTGATTGCCACGAAGATCAGGTTGCGCAACAACAGCTCGTTGGTGCTCTGGTCGTAGCGGCCGTATTGGCGCGGTTCGTCGGGCAACCACAGCAGGATGATGGGGAAATCCAACCCCTTGGCCGAGTGGAGGGTGCTGATGCGCACATGAGATGCCTGTCTGAAGTCGAAATCCTCGTCCAAGATGCTGGTTACTGCAAGACCCGCTTTGCCCATGGCTGGGACCAGGCGCTTGATGTCCTCTTTGGAGGGAACCAATATGCAGATGTTTTCCGGATCGTACTCCAGTTGGCGGATGAAAAAGTCGACCCGTTTGATGAGACTATCGAGCAAAATCTTCTCATCTTTGGCCGAAAACAATTCGGGAGGGGGGCCGTCGCGGAAGGAAGAACTGCGTTCGCCATCTGCTTCACGATAGGGATTCTTCATCAGATAGGCCTGTGCCAAGGCTTGGATTTGCACTGTATTGCGAAAATTGGCTTGGAGGATCCTGGCATGCCCCTTGATGTCCACTCCGGCGCGATTGAAGGAGAAGCCCGGTCGGTATATGGCTTGGTCGGCATCGCCAGCCATGATCAGGTTGGTCCCTGCCACCTGTTTCAGCGCTTTCAGCGAGGCGGCCGGGAGGTCTTGGACTTCATCGACCAAAATGGTGCCGAAGCGGGTGAACGTAGTTCCATTCCGATTCTCCAACACACGCAGCAACCGTACCACGGCGTAGCGGAAGCTATAGGTGTTGTGCTGCTCCATCAAAGCAGCCGCTTGAGTGCCGACCTCCCATATCTTCATCCGCTCACCTTGGCGCAACGGTGTTCCCATACCCGTTCTGGGCATGTTCTCGACCACATATTCTTGATACGGGACATCGTTGGCCCAGATGAAGTTCTCAATCTCATTGACCACTTCATCGAGCTCCAGACTGCCCAAGTCCAAGGATGAGCACAGGTTTTTCAGCACATCCTTGTCCACTTTGGCCGCGGGGATCGCCTCGCGCAACAGGTTCAGCAAAAAGGCGTCGACAGTGACGATTCCTTCGCATATATCTTTCAGACCCATGATGGAAGCCATGTAGCGGTTGTACTTGACCAGTGCGTTGGTGAACGTGAGCAATACCGCTGAAGGCGCTTCTTCCACGGCGAGCGTCAGTTGCTTGTCGGATTCCTTGATCTTCTTGATCGCTTTGAGCAGGACCAAGGTCTTGCCCGTTCCAGCCGACCCCCTGACTAAAAAATCCCCCTTCAGGTTGATCTGGTCGACCACTGCCTGCTGCTCGCCTGTCAAGCGTAGCAGCAACCGTTCGTAATCGGCGCGCGAGCGGGTCAGCACCGTCATCTTGCGAAGTGCATCGGCATAGGCTTTGGCCGGTTCGAGTTCCTGCAGCCTTTTTTTCATGCGAACCAGTTCTTGGCTCTCTTGGTGACGTTCTTTCCTGAGTGTTTCTATACGTTCGTTTTTCTTGTCGAGCCGGCATCTCCAATCGTTCAGCTCACGGTCTTTCTCATGTATGGATGCGGTCAAATCCTCGACTTCTTTGGTGAGTGTCGGCAGCCGGTCGAGTTGTTCGAGCAACTGGAATTTTTCACGGTTGCTTGATCCCAACAAGGTCTTCAGTCGTTTGGCCTCATTGCGCAATTCGACAATCGATGTGCGATTCCCCCACACCTCATCCAGAGCCGCATGCATGGCATCCAGCCTGCGGCTGGCCCCAAGGTCTGCCACCGTGCAGAATTGAATAAGCTGCTGCAGGGCGCTATGTGCAAAATCCAACGAGAGCGCCTCGAAGCGGTGGCGTACATCGTTGACGAGCATATGGCTGGTTTTCATATCCTTGATGATCGAGTACTGCGGAAGATAGCGCGTTCCCCCAGCGGTACATTCTTCGAGGAAATGTTTGACCAAGTCGTTGAAGGTGGTCTCAAGGCTGGATTCTTCATAGCGCCTGCGCAAGGTCCCTTCGATGAATGAGTGCACAGCCAAAGTGAAAAAGCCGGGATCGGATCCCTGCAAAGCTTCCAAGCGGGACAAAGCCTCATCGACCGAGTTCTGGCATACATCCATGCGCACACCTCCCGTTACATGTGGGATTGTAAACGGCGAGGCTTGAGAATGCAAACTAAACGGTGTCGGGGTGGTGGTCTCCCACAAGGACCTTGCTGGCCAACATGAGGGTGCCGGTGGCCAGCATGGCGATGCCGCTGCCCATCAGCAACCACTCGATGCGCAAACGGTCGGCAATCGGCCCGAAGACGAGCATGGCCAATGGCATGACCGATCCGGTGATCATGACGAAGACGCTGAACACCCGCCCGAGGTAGTCCTCGCGCACGTGCTGTTGGATCA
>CAZJAK010000037.1:0-22914 GCA_964543935.1 uncultured Spirochaetaceae bacterium | reverse complement strand
AAAGACCCCTTCGGACGCCTAAAGGAACTGGCTGGGATGTTTGAAGGTTGATTGGATTGAAGCTGTGCTCACCCAATGGTCTTTCTTGCTTTTCCCAAGCGCATCATGAGCAACCAGTAGTTGCGTTCCTGTGCTGTGGCGGCTTGGTCGAGCTTGTTTTGTTGTTGAAGTTCATCGAGTAGCCAATCGGAACGCAACCGACCTTGGTTGAGCAAGTCCGCCACCAGCTCTCGTTGCATGGAAGCAGGGCGTTTTTGTTCGATAGCCTGCATGACCCTCTCGGCGAGGTGGTCGTATTCAGGGTGTGTGAAAGTGTCGCTTGCTTCATCGTAGCCTAATGCTATTTCCCTGACTTGTTCGATTCCCTCTGGGAATAAGGCGGTTTCTTCGATGGTGTGCTCGAGATAGATATAGTACAGACTCGACACATCCTTGTTGTCCGCCCTGCGCAAGATACGTCCCAATCGTTGCACCCGTTGCCGTTCGGTAGCGGTGCAGGAGAGCACGATGCCGACATCCGCAGCCGGGATGTCGAACCCTTCGTCCAAAGCCTTGCAACTGACCAGTATCCTCGCTTCGCCCTCCCTGTAGCGCTGGATGGCTCGTTGCTTGGCAATCGGACCCATGCCGCTATGGTAGCGGGCTACTTGATGGGGAAAATCGGATGCGAGCATGCGGTACAGTTGTTCACCTTGTTCAATGCGTTCGCCGAATACGATGATCTTGGCATCATGGCCTATCTGGCCCACCAAGGACCGGGCGCACTCAACCCGCGAGGATGCCGTATGGATCAATGCGGTACGGAGGTGGATCAACGCCAACAGGCTGTTAGCCCAAGTGGCCTTGACTGTGTCCTTGTCCTTGCTCAACCCAGCCAGAAGGTGAAAGAAATCCACGCCAACCTGAATGCTGTCGATCCAGCCGCGTCTCGTTCCGGTGTACAAGGATAGCGCAATCTTCTGTGTGGTCGATTCATAAGCATCCCGTTCTTCACCAGTTAAATTCAAGCAAACTGAGTAAAGCACGCAATCGCTGATCACCTTATGCTTGATCGCCTCATGGAAACCATATGTATAGATGATTGGACCCAATGCTGGAGCGAGGATGGTGGCAAATCCGGTGGTTTGCGGGGTCGCCGATAGCCCTAACGCGTAATAATGCTGAGATGACACGTGAAGGAACTCGAATATCTTGCGGTTTTCCTCACTGGCATAATGGTGGCATTCGTCGGCTATCAGGAACACGGCCAGATCTTGGTGTAAATCGGCCAGGATGTGGCGGGACACTACATAACGGGCTGAATTGATCACATAGATCATGTAAGGCCGGGTGGGTTCGTCCTTTTGCTGGCCATACCAAGCGCCTATGCTGGCCCGGTCGACTCCGTTATGCACGAGCACGTCGGTCCATTGCCCGACCATGAATGTCTTGGGGACGATGATCTTGACCCGGATGGCACCCACGGATGGACGCCTCTCAAGCTCCCGAGCCAGGGAGACCGCCAGCTGGGTCTTCCCGGCACCGGTGACGACTTGGACAATCCCTTTGCCGCCATGGGCTTTCCATTGTTCGATGCACTCAATCTGCCATGGATAGAGCTGGACGGCCATGCGGGAAAACTCCTTGAGTATCAGGAAGGTTAGTAGTTGCCATAACGCCCCATCCATACTACCATCATTGCTGACGTGCAGAAAGCCTACCGCAGTTGAATAAGGAATCGATGATGGATTATGAAGTGATGTACCAAGCATACCAGACGCTTGGTAAAGCATTGAGGGAAAAGAACGCCAATTTGGTCAAGCTCCACAAGAGTCTTTCGAAGGGGATGGAAACGGGGGATCTCAAGCAAGCCTCCAAGGATGTGGCGTCAATCGACAGTGTCAACCAGGACATCGGGAAAATCATGCAGGAACTCCGCTCGGTGCTTGACTCGTTCGACACCAAAGCCTACCTGGCAGAGGGCTGGTTCGCCGCTCAATTGCTTGAACTGTGCCGACAACAGCAGGTCGACGTCATCGGCGATTACCCGAACTACGAGATGTTCCCGTTTTCCGTAAGGCTCGATGCCGACAACCAAGATGTCTATATCGACCGCAAGCGCATCTCCTGCTCCCGACCGGCCGATTTGGTCGCCCGCATCCAAAATGGACGCGAAAGATTGATGAAAGCCTCATTCAATGCCGCTCAATTCGCCAACGAGTTGGCCAATGCCTACGATTTGGCACTTACCGATTTGAAAAAGGAATCCCAATCCGACATCTATTTGCAGAAACTCTATACCTATCTCGTTCCGATGAGTCGTTTCCGCAAGGATTACGATCTTCAGAGCTATGCGTTCGACTTGGCGCGCCTGTTCATGGCGGGCAATGTGACCATCAAGGATGGACGCTCGTTCCAATTCGGCCCGAGCCGTGTCAGCAAGAAAGCCATCCGCATCCTTGATGACCAAGGCCACGAGCAGTATCTGGCCACAATCCGGTTCTACCGTTGACAGGGGGGTGCTTCATGGCGACATCGCTGCAACCAGACGGACGGGTATTCCAATCAGAACAGGCCGACCATGCCGCCATCCTCCAGCTGGCTCACGGCCAAGCCCCTCAAGATTCCCGGGTGCTCGAAGAATTGTCGGTCGGTTTGGATTCGCTCACCGACTTTTGGCGCACGAAGTATCTTGAAGAATACATCCCGGCGGGTGGCAGCAAGATCAAGTTCATCACCGGCCAAAGCGGTTCCGGCAAAACCCACCTGGTGCGTCTGTTGACGTCGATGGCAGAAAAAGCCGGCATGGTCACGGTCTCCTTCTCGGCCAAACAGGTTTGGTTGCACGATTTTCGTGACGTGTATGTGGAAATCTTAAGTCAATGTGGTTTGCCGTCGTTGCTTGAAGCTTGTGCCCACACTGTGATCGAGGCTTTGGGTTTCGACTGGCGTACGATCCCGGCCGACATGGTGTTCATCGATTACTTGGACCGCCAAGGCTTGGCCGACAGCTTGACCAAACGCGAAATCCGGTTACAGTTGAAACGGATGTTCTTGGACAATCCCTTGATGGACAACAACTTTGCATTGGCTTGCAGCTTGTTGTGCGGAGGTTTGCTCGGACATCCGTTTTTGGAAAACCAAAGCCGCCAACTCCTGTTGTCCTTCCTGTATGGCCAAGCCGGCTTGAAGCTTTCCGCCTTGCGTCCTTTTGGATTGACGGCAGCACGCATCACCAAGTTCAACGCCCGCCACATGCTTCGTTCCTTATGCGAGGTGGTCCGCATGAGCGGCAACAAAGGGTTGTTCGTGACGATCGACGATGTGGAAGTGTTGCTTGATGGGTCGAGCTTGAATCCCATGCATTACACCAAGATGAAGCGCGACGACACCTATGAGAGCATCCGTCAGCTGATCGACGACATCGATAGCCTGCACAACCTGATGTTCGTCTTTTCATTCGACCGGATCTTGCTCGACAACGACAACAGCGGCATCAAATCGTACCAAGCGTTGTGGATGCGTATCCAGAACGAGGTGGTCTCACAACGATTGAACCGCTTCGGCGACATGCTCGACCTGGATGCTGCGGCGAAAGACCTGTACACTCCCGAAGTCATCGTACGGATGTCGAGCAAGCTGGCTAACGTCGTGCAAGGTGTCGACTTGGGAGCCAAGACAATCGACGAAGGTCAAGCCAAGGAAATCGCCCGAATGGCATCTTTGGGTGGAGTCCCGGTTCCTCGCTTGGTCAATCAAGCGACCTTGCGGATTGCTCAAGGAGACACAGACCATGTTTGATTATGAAGCACGGCATGTCATCGAGGCCTTGCGCTCAGGGATCCCCTCGCGGGCAGTGGGGCGGTATTTCACAGAAGCCAGGAGCCAAGTACTTCAGGACATCAAGCGTGATTTGGACGAGGTACGTACCTTGGCCAAATCGAAAAGCAGGATCATCAGCGGCAAATACGGGGAGGGGAAGACCCACCTGCTCAACACCATCCACAACCTCGCCCATGAGCAGAACATGGTGGTCTCGATCGTATCGTTGAGCAAGGAATCTCCGTTGGACAAGCTGCATGTCATGTACCAGAAGATCATGACCAATACCTACCTGCCGAAAAAGGAACAACCTGGTTTCATGCAAGAGGTGGAGAACCTGCATCCCGAAGGGAATCTCGCCTCCGACCTGTTGTTGTTCACCGGCAAGCAATTGGAGACTGACCGGCTGTATCATGTCTTGCGCACCTATCTCAATACCGACGATCAAGACGAACGCTATCTGCTGCAAGCCGACTTGGAGGGTGATTTCCTCTCCAATACCCAAGTGAAGCAATTGTGCAAGCGGGTGTTTTCTGAGAAAGCGGTCTTCCAGGTGAACTTCAACAAGTACAAACATTGTCAGGATTATATCGCGTTCCTCAGCCACCTGTTCAGGTTGCTCGGTTATGCGGGGTGGGTGATTCTGTTCGATGAGACTGAGTTGGTCGGCCGCATGGGCAAAAAGACTCGGATGAAAGCCTATTGGACGATGAGCCATTTCCTTTTCCCGACCAAGCGGTTTGAATCGATGTACAGCGTGTTCGCCATCAGCGCTTCCTACGTGGAAGACGTGATCGAGGGAAAGCACGAATATGCTAATCTTCAGGAAGTGTACCCGGGACCCGATGGAGAGCCTGTCAAACGAGTGCTGGACGCTATCCGGCAGACTCCGCAGTTGCATCCGCTATCAAAGACCGAGATCGATGCCATCCTGCAAAAACTGATCTATTTCCATGGCCGCGCCTATGCCTGGGAGCCCAAAGTTTCCGTCGCCGATCTGCAAAAACACCTCAAGGGGAGCGGGTATCTGCTTCGTACCAAGATCAGGACTGCGATTGAATGCCTCGATCAGTTGTATCAATACGGATCGATCGGACGAAGCACGCTCAAATCTGTCGAGACGGGATCTTTTGAAGAGGACCAACAGGACCTGCAAGCCCTTTTGGAGGAATGAAAGGCTTCATTGCCAGCAGACGTGGGACAACGCTTCTGCGGTACCAGTGTAACCACTTCGATCGGAGTATTGGCTTGCTGATGAGGAAAGATTCGACTATAGTAATATTAGATATTAAAAAAGACGGAAAATTGGTTATCAGGAAGTTGGAATGTACATACAAAGACACGCAGAACATACAGTGGAACGACTTGCAGCGATGTTTGGAGCCGTGTTGGTCACTGGATCGCGACAAGTGGGCAAGACCACAATGGTGCAGCAAGTTGCCGCCAAACGGTCTGATATGTCTTCGGTATCTCTTGACGACCCGATCCTCCTTGAATCGGCGAGGTCGCAAGGAGGGACTTTTCTTAAAGACAATCCACCACCGCTTTTCATTGATGAGATCCAACGGGCACCACATCTATTCATGAACATCAAGCTCTTGCTCGACCGAGATGAGAACAAGAAAGGACAATTTTTCCTGAGCGGGTCCCAGCAGTTCAAGATGATGAAGGAAGTCAGCGAGTCGCTGGCAGGAAGGTTGGGGTTGATCCACCTGCTGGGATTGTCTCTCAGAGAAATGAATCATATTGCCTTTTCCGAACCATTCCTTCCCGTCGATACATTTTACTCTGATCGAAAACAGGAACTTGCCGAAAGTAGTTCCAATGAGACATGGGACACCATCCAAAGAGGGTGCCTTCCGGAACTGGCCGCCCATCCTGACTACGACTGGCAAATGTATTATGGATCATATGTGAGGACCTATATCGATCGCGATGTGCGTGAATTGACCCAAGTAGGTGACGAGGTAAAATTCACCCGCTTCATAGTCGCTGCAGCGGCCCGAACCGGCCAATTGCTCAACCTTGCTTCATTGGCCCGCGATGTCGGCATCAGCCAACCCACTGCAGAACGCTGGCTGTCCATCTTGGTGACCTCTAACATCGTTTATCTGCTGCAACCCTATCACCACAACCTGTTGAAACGGATTGTAAAAACACCGAAGCTCTATTTCCTTGATACCGGCTTGGCCGCCTATCTGACCCGCTGGAACACAGCCGAGGTTCTCAGAAACGGAGCTCAGGCTGGAGCCTTTTTCGAGACCTTTGTGATTGCTGAAATCATCAAGAGTTATTGCAATGCAGGAATATTGGATCCCCCATTGTATTTTTACCGTGATAAAGAGAATCGTGAGATCGATCTTCTCATTGAAATCAACGGAACGCTCCATCCACTTGAAATTAAGAAGCATGCCGATCCCAATCTCAAGGACATTGCTTCATTCCGGGTTATTGATGATCTCCCAGGCGTACAACGGGGACCTGGTGGGGTGATCTGCCTTTACGACAAGCTCATTACATTGCAAGGCGATGACAAGGTGATTCCCCTAAGCTATTTGTAAGGATATGTATCTCAGTTTTTTCAAACGGGCATCCCACTATTCCATCATTTTTTGCTATACTTCCCCATATCGCTTCGGTTTGCAATCTTTTGATACAAGAGGAATGCCATGAAGGGAAAGCGCTTGGTTGTCGTCTCGTACGATGCGATGGTGTATGAAGACTTGGACCTGCTCACCGATGAACCGTGTTTCGGCAAGCTATGGCGCGAAGGGGCGCGGGTCAACCGCATGCAGACCATTTACCCCTCGCTGACCTATCCCGCCCATACCAGCATCCTCACCGGGGTGCGCCCCGGCAAACACGGCATCGTCAACAACGAGCCTTCGATTCCCGGCGACCTGAAGTGCGACTGGTACTGGTTCCATCGACCGGTCTTGGTCAAAGACCTTCACGACGTCGCCAAGGAAGCGGGCTTGACCACCGCCTCGGTGTTCTGGCCAGTCACCGGAGCCCACCAAAACATCGATTACCTGGTGGCCGAGTATTGGGCACAGGGTAAAGAGGATACGTTGGAAGCAGCCTACAAACGGGCCGGTACCAGCGACGAGCTATTCGACAAGCTGGTACGGCCATTGCTGCCCAAACTCGATTCCTGGCAGTCCCCCGTCACCGATGAAGGCAAGATCGAACTCGCTTGCGACATCATCACGACCTACCGGCCCCACCTGCTCACCCTGCACTTGGGACAGATCGACTACTACCGCCACCGCTACGGTGTCTACAACGACAAAGTCTCTGGTGGAGTGTTCCAATCGGAGCGTTACCTGCAGATGCTCTTCGATGCCTGCCGGGAAGCAGGAGTGTTGGAGGAGACCAACTTTGTCGTCCTCAGCGACCACGGCCAGATCAACTATAGCCGCAAGATGAACCTCAATGCATTGTTCCGCTCCGAAGGCCTGATCAGGACCGACAGTGAAGGCACCTTTGTCGATTGGGACGTGTGGGCCAAAAGCGCCAACTTCTGCGCCCAGATCCAGCTGAAACATCCTTCAGACAAGGATCTCTACCAACGGGTCGAGAAGTTGCTGCACACATGGCAGCAAGCCGGCGACATGGGCATCGGGGCTGTCTATGACGCAGGCGAGGCCACAGAACGCTTTGGTTTGTATGGTGATTTCCAATTCGTGCTGGAGAGCGACGAGACGACCCTGTTTTTCTCCAATTGGAACGACCCGCTCTTCTCGCCGGCCGAGCCGTTGCAAGCCGGCTACCGCCGGGCCAGCCACGGCCACGACCCCGATATCGGGCCGCAACCCGTCTTTCTGGCCTATGGTCCCGATGTCCGTCCAGGTGTCGTGGTGCCCCGTGGGCGTGTCATCGACGAAGCGCCCACCATGGCCCGCTTGCTCGGACTGGAGTTTCCCGGTACCGAAGGCAGTGTGATGCAGCAGTTGCTGCGCTGACCCTAGATAAGGTTGCAGGCGACGAAGTGGTTCGGTGAGATCTCCCTGAGGATTGGATTGCCCTCCCGGCAACGCTTGCAGTCATACAAGCAGCGGTTGGCGAAACGGCATTCATCGGCAGGATTGATGGGGGATTTGATCTCACCCTTCAGCAGGATGCGCGGCCGTTCCTTGACGATTTCCGGAATCGGGATGGCCGAAAGCAACGCTTTGGTGTAGGCATGTTGCGGATGGGCGAACAACTCTTCGGTAGGGGCCTTCTCGACTATCTGACCCAGGTACATCACGGCGATCTCGTCGGCGAAGTGGTTCACCACCGCCAAATCGTGGGTGATGAAGATGTAGGAGAGATCCAGCCGCTCCTGCAGGTCTTCCAACAGGTTGAGGATCTGGGCCCTGATCGATACGTCCAAAGCCGACACCGGCTCGTCGCAGACGATGAACTTCGGTTCCATCGCCAAAGCACGGGCGATGCCGATGCGTTGGCGCCGGCCGCCATCCAACTCGTGCGGGTAGGTGTTGATCAAGCGCTCGGCCAAGCCGACCGTCTCCATCAACTCCATCACGCGGTTCTTGATCTCCTCTTTGCCCGAGCGGATGCGGTTGACCTTGACGACCTCGGTCAACGTCTGGTTGATCGTGTTGCGCGGATCGAGTGAAGAAAAAGGATCTTGGAAGATGATTTGCATCTCCTTGCGCAGTTTCTTCATCTCCCAACGGTTGATCTTGGTGATGTCGCGCCCTTCCAACAGGATCTGACCGGAAGTCGGTTCCACCAAGCGCAAAATAGCCCGTCCCATGGTGGTCTTGCCGCAGCCCGACTCGCCCACGACACCCAACGTCTTGCCACGCTCGATGGAGAAACTGACATCGTCGACAGCATGGAGCATGCCGCGGGAGGTCTTAAAATATTTCTTCAGGTTCTTCACTTCAAGAATCGTCTCTGACACAATATGCTCCCGTTTCAGTTCTTTTCAGGTCGATCGATGGCGAAGCCGGCCCTGCTGTAGGCAGAACAGGCGACCAGATGGCTATCGGAGAAATGGTGCTCGTGAGGTTGTTCTTGCGAACACTCCGGCCCGGCATAGCGGCAACGGGGAGCGAACGAGCAACCCGCCGGCAATTTCGATGGATCGGGCATCAAGCCCGGAATGGGCTTGAGCTTGGCGTTGCGGTTGAGGATGTTGGGCAACGAGTTGAACAGACCCTCGGTGTAGGGGTGCTTGGTATGGTTGAAGACCTCTTCCAGCGTCCCGGTTTCGACGATCCGGCCAGCGTACATCACGGCCACCTCGTCGCAGACATCGGCGATGATGCCCAAGTCATGGGTGATCATCAGCATCGACATGTGCCGCTCGTCGCGCAGTTGCTTCATCAGGTTGAGCACCTGGGCTTGGATCGTCACATCCAAGGCGGTGGTCGGCTCATCGGCGATCATCACCTCGGGATTGCACGCCAAAGCGATGGCGATAATCACGCGCTGCTTCATCCCGCCGGAGAACTGATGGGGATACTCCGCTTGGCGGTTGGCGGGGATGCCGACCAACTCCAGCATCTCCTCGGCCTTCTTGAGGGCCTCGGCGGCGCTCACCTTCTGGTGCAGCATGATGCTGTCGGCAATCTGTTGGCCAACGGTGAAGACTGGATTGAGCGACGTCATCGGATCTTGGAAGATCATGGCGACATCGTTGCCGCGGTATTTCTCCAGTTGGTGGCTGGTCATGGACAACACATCTTGGCCACACACCTTGAGGGCTTTGCAATCGACATTCCCCGGATGGGGCACCAGACGTAAAATCGACAGGGCGGTGGTGGTCTTGCCGGCCCCCGTCTCCCCGACAAAGCCGAGGGTGTGCCCCTTCTGGAGCTTGAAACTGATATGGTTGACGGCATGGACCGTCTCGGCTTCAAGCCTGAACTCTACAGTCAGGTCCTCTACTTCAAGAACGATGTCCTGTTGTGGTTTGGTTTCTTGCATGGTTCGCTCACTCATTTGCGTAGTTTCGGGTCGATGGCGTCTCTCAAGCCGTCGCCCAAGAGGTTGAATGCCAAAACGGTGATCAAGATCGCCAAGCCCGGGAATATGGTCAGGTACGAGGCCGTGCGCACATACTGGCGCCCGAGCGAAAGCATCGAGCCCCATTCGGGAGCCGGTGCCGGCACTCCCAGACCGAGGAAACTCAAGCTGGAGGCGGCGATGATGGCCGAGGCGATGCGCAAGGTGGCCTGCACGATGATCGGCGAGAGGCAGTTGGGCAGGACATGGAAGGCAATGATGCGCGCCTCCGACATACCGGTAGCGTGCAACGCCTCGATGTATTCTTGGTTGCGCACCGTCAACACCGAAGCGCGGGTGATGCGCACGAATTGCGGCACGCTGGTGATGCCGATGGCCAGCATCAGGTTGAAAGTGGTCGCCCCCAAAGCGGAGACGATGACGATGCCCATCAAGATGGAAGGGACTGCCGACAGGATGTCGTTGGCCCGCATGATGATGTCCTCGGCCAAGCCGCAATAATAACCGGCGATCGCCCCGAAGACGATACCGATAGCCAATCCGATCAGGGTGGCCACCATACCGACCGAGATCGAGTAACGGGCTCCGTATAAGATGCGGATGAAGATATCGCGCCCGAGGTCGTCGGTCCCGAAAGGATGCTCCCAGCTGGGCCGCAGCAACTTCTGCGAGATATTGATGCCGACCACGTCCTTGTCGTAGTCGAACAGGACATCGGCAAACAAGGCCACCGTCACGATGGCGATAATGATGATCAGACCGACCATGGCGCCCTTGTTCTTGCGGAAGTTGTGCATGACGATGCGCATCTGGGTTTGGCGGACATAACGTTTGGGAGCCAGCGGGGTAGTGGGTGTGGTGCTCATATGGTTTTCTTCCTCAATCTTTTGCCATACTGGGCCTTGATGCGCGGATCGATGACTGCGTAGAGCAAGTCGACGACCAGGACTACCAAACCGATGCTGATCGATTTGAGGATGATGCTCCCGACCACCAACGGCACATCGCGCGAGTTGACCGCGTCGACGATCAAGCGACCGACCCCAGGCCAGGAGAAGACCGTCTCGGTCAGGACCGCCCCGCCCAGGCAGACGGCGAATTGGCCGCCGGCGATGGTGATGATGGGGATGAGGGCGTTGCGCAGGGCGTACTTGGTGATGACGGTGAACTCCTTGTGACCCTTGGCGCGCTCGGTCCTCAGGTAATCCTGACTGAGCACGTCGAGCATCGAGGAGCGGGTGGTGCGGGCCAAGGTAGCCGTCAGTCCGGTACCGACCGTGATGGCCGGAAGGATGACGCTGGCGATGCCTTTGGTGAAACCACCGGTGGGAATACCCGGCACGTTGAGGGCGACTACGATGATGAGCATGAGGCCCAACCAGAAGTTGGGGATGGAAAGGCCAAGGAACGACAGGACCATGCTGACATTGTCGGTGATGGTGCCCCGCTTGATGGCCGAGATGATGCCCAACGGGATGGAGATGATGATGGAGACGAGAATCGAGGCACAGGCCAGCACGATCGTGGCCGGCATCTTCTCGAAGTAACTGTCCCAGACCGGCTTGCCGCTGACGTTGGAAACGCCCAAGTCGCCCTGCACGAATTTGAACATGTAGGCGGCATAGCGCTCAAAGACCGACTTGTCCAAGCCGTATTGCTCACGCAACTCGGCGATTTGCTCGAAGGTGAGCCCCTCTTCGGCAATCTTGATGTCTACGATGTTTCCAGGGGCAATGTCCATGATGAAGAAAATCAAAAAGGAGACGCCAATGATGACCGGGATCATCAGCAGCACACGTTTAATGGCATATCTCAGCATACCGTCCACCTCTGGGGAGAATCGGCAGGAGCCTCCACCGCGCCGGCCAGGTTGCCAAAAAGGTTATTTGTTGTACGTGGTGTTTGGGGATGAAAGGCTTCCGCGGGTGTTGTTTAAAGCACCCGCGGCCCTAGTGGAATAGGCCACACCCGAGTTGGCGTAATACAAGGGGACGTACGGGCACTCGGCGTGCACGATGGTCTGGATTTCCTTGTACTTGGCCTTGCGGGTGGCGTCGTTGGCATCGCTGGCGGCCAGACCGAACAGCTCGGTCACGCGGGCATTGTTGTAGCGGGCGTAGTTGACGCTGTTGCCCGGAGTGAAAATCCTGGCTGCATCGCTACCGGCAGCGGTGAAAGTCACGCTGTAGATGATCACCTGGTACTCACCGGTAGTGGCTTTCTTGCTCAATCCGGCGGCATCGACCTGCTCGATCTCGACTTTGATATTCAAGGCTTTGAGCTGGTCCTGGATGATCTGCAAGGCATTGACGGTCCATGCCGAGGCGGCGGTGAACTTCAAGGTCGCACCATTGGGATTCTTGGACTTGGCCAAGTATTGCTTGGCGGTGGCCAGATCGGTGGTGTAGGGTTTCTGCCCGACCGAGGCCCAATCGTCGAAGAATCCGTATTGGAAGAAGCCCCACATGCCGTTGGCGATGCCGGCGAAACCGCTGGCGGCCCCATCGATCACATCCTGGATGTTGATGGCATAAGCAATGGCAAGACGGAAGTTGGGATCGGCAAGGATCGGGTCCTGCGTGTTGAGAGCCAAGAAGGTCAACGCAGTGGTCTGCCAAGTTTTGAGCACCAGCTCGGGATTGGCCTTGATGATCTCCAATTCGGTGTTGTTGGGAGCCTGGCACACGTCGATCTCCCCGTTCTCCAAGGCGGCAAGGCGGGAAGTCCCTTCAGCCAAGTAGCGGAAGCGCAGGAACTTGGTCGCGGGTGCTGCACCCCAGTACCTGTCGAAGCGCTCCAACAGGGTATAGTCGCCGGAGAAGTATTCCTTGTTCATGTAGGGGCCGGTTCCGAGATTGGCGCCGTTGGCGGCATCGGCAGCGAGGGCTTCGCGGTTGACAATGGCGAAGTATTCCTTGGCCAACAGGTGCAGCAGGTCGAGGTTGGCAGCCTTGAGGACCAAGTCCACATGGGTGTCGTCGATGACCTTGACCGCCTCGATGCTGCTCCAGAAGCTCTTGACGGTGGCGTTGGTCGAATTGCGGCCGTATTCGGCGGTGAAGGCCACGTCATCGGCAGTGAACTTTTGGCCGTTGTGGAAGAACACGTCGTCGCGCAACGTGAAGCTCCAAGTCTTCAGGTCGGCGCTGGTCTTCCAAGCCGAAGCCAATTCGGGACGAATCTGCATCGTGGCCTCATCGTAGCCAACCAGGCTGTTGTGGGTCAGGTTGAAGATCATCGTATGGGCCACGCTCGTCTGGGTCGTCGGGTTCACGCTCGACGTCTTGGACTGCACCCCGATGACCACCTCCTCCTTGTAGGACGCGACCGCTTGGACCTGTTCCTGCGCTCCACCGGCGAAGACCGCCGACAGAACCAGCACCATGGCCAGCATCGTTATGATTGTCCTTTTCATGTCTCTCCTCCTATCGTTTGTTTGATCCCGACTGGATCATTGCACACTGAATGAACGGCCGAGGGCAGCTCAGGCCTCTTTCTTGAATGCACCCTGGCTCTTGGCTGTCAAGCATTGCTTGGCAGGCCAGGCCTTGCCGGCGCACCCGCACACTTCGAACAGGTGGGCGCACTTGGCCTTGTACCCCTTCTCAAGCACCGACCAGAACTTGTAGATGTTGTTGCCTTCCATGCCGTCGGCCAGCAGCGCATCATAGCAAGCCCGCATCAGCTCGTTGGCCACGTTGACCTTGCAGATGCCCAATCGGCAGGCTTTGGAGATATTCTCGTCGCCAGTACCGCTGCCACCGTGCAACACCAAGGGGACCGGCACTTTGGCGGCAAGCTCCTCAAGCAAGTCGAAGCGCAGCTTGGGCTCGCCCTTGTAGACGCCATGGGCGGTACCGATGGCCACAGCCAGACAATCGACTTCGGTCTCGGTCACGAACTTGACTGCTTCTTCGGGGTTGGTCAAAGCCGAGACGCCGTCCACAGCGTAATTCATGCCGGTGCCGACATGGCCCAACTCGGCTTCGACCTCGACATCGACAGCGTGGGCGATGCGGACCATCTCCTTCACTTGGGCGACGTTCTCGGCATAGGGCAACGACGAGCGGTCGACCATGATCGAGTTGAAGCCGGCCCGGATGCCGCGCACGCTCTCTTTGAAGTTGGACGAATGGTCCCACATCGCCGACACCGGCACGCTGGCCATGCGGGCGAAGTCTTCAATCAGGCGGGTGAAGTAGTTGACCCCGTCGGTCATGTAATACCCGGTCAGGATGATGACTGGCGATTGAGCCTTTTCGGCCGCTTCGATACTGGCCCGCAGCGTCACCTCATTGGCGGCCGAGATGGCCGGTACCCCGTAGCCCTCTGCTTTTGCCCGCCCCAACAGTTCCGACATCGCTACCAACATAGTTTCATTCTCCTTATATGTTCCTCATTCACAAGGCGATGCGGTAGATCGCCTTCACTTCTTCCATGCTCAATCGCGAAACATCCCCCACATAGGGTTTGCCGGCGGTGGCCACCGCACGGTGGGCCATCTCGTCGAACCGCTCCGGTCCGATGCCGATCTGGCTCAAGCGGGTGGGCAGTCCGACCTCTTCCAATAACGCTTGCAAGGCGGCGATGCCGGCCAAGGCCGTCTCGCCCTCGTTTTCCTTGGGCGTCACCCCCATCACCCGCACGGCGAAATTGACCGCCTTGGGCAAGTCGCGCAGGTAGCAATAACGCATCCAGGCCGGGGCGATGATGGCCAGCGTGGCTCCGTGCAGTTGGTGGGTCTCGGTGGTGATTGGATTTTCCATGTAATGGACAGCCCAATCGGAATCACAGCCCAAGCCGAGCAGGGTGCTGTTGGCCAAGGTGGCCCCGATCTGCAGTTGGGCCCTGGTCTGGTAATCGCTCGGGTCATGCAGGACCGTGCGCATGTTGTGCATCAACGAGCACATCACCCCTTCGCACATGCGGTCCTGCAGGTCGTACCCGCTGGGGCCATTGAAATAGCGCTCGATGATATGCATGACTGCGTCAAAGGCCCCGGCCTGGGTGCTGCGCATCGGCAATGTGCACGTCAGGCTGGGGTCCATGATGGAGAAACGGAAACGGATCGAGTCTTGCATCAACGGGTACTTGATGGCCGGCTCATGCAGGTCGTCGATCAACATGGCCGTGGCCGAGACTTCGCTGCCTGTGCCGCTGAGGGTGACCACGCAACCTACCGGCATGCACGGATGGGCTTCTGTGCCATTGCGCACATAATCGACCAACTCACCGTCGTTCACTGCCAAAAAAGCGATGCCTTTGGCAGTGTCCATGACGGTTCCGCCTCCGACTGCGAGGATGAAATCCACTTGATGGGAACGACAGAAGGCAATGCCCTTCTTGATCAGCGACAGCCGGGGAGCAACTGCTTTCTCCTCCATTTCCAATGCTATCAAGCCGGCGTGCTCGATCGAGGAGCGCACGGTTGCCAGCAGTCCGGCCAGATAGGCTCCCCCGTCATGGACGAGCAGGACCCGCTTGCCCCCGCGTGTGGCTATCTCATGGCCTACGCGGGCAGGGCTTCCTTCGCCAAGGATGAAGCAGGTCGGGATGCAGAAAGAAAAACCAGTCATCAGGACACCTCAAAAGCTGATGATCACCCGGTAAGTCCCGGGGATGATCGCCGTTTCGAAGGCCTGCTGGGCCTCTTGATAACCATACACACCGTGCAAGAACGGTTTGGGATCGATCAAGCCCTTGTTCAACAAGCGCACGGCCGTGTCGAACGACTGGATGCTGGGACTGACGGCCCCGGTGATGATCTTCTGAGTGTTGTGCAAATCGTCGGGGTTGAGGTCGATCATGTCGGCCGGTTTGACCGAGGAGTACATGATGCAGCGGCCGAGTTTGCCGGTCATCGCGATGGCCTGCGAGGCCACAGCGGGAAAGACGGTGGTGTTGAAGACAACGTCGGCTCCGCGCCCGCCGGTCAGCGATTTGACGTACTCCACCGGATCCTGTTCCTTGGGGTTGAAGGTGATGTCGCACCCGAGCGACTGGGCCAGCTGGCGGCGTTGCTCGTCGATTTCGCTGAGGATCACACGGGCTCCGCGCAGTTTGGCCACCAGCATGTGCAGCATACCCATGATGCCACCACCGATGACCACGACATCGTCGCCGAGGGCGATGTGGGCTTTGTCGACGCTATTGCAGACACAACCGAGCGGTTCGGAGAATGTCCCGTATTCCCAGGGTAGGGAGGGTTCGAGCTTCCAGAGCTTGTGGGAAGGCATGGCCTTGTATTGGGCGAAGCCGCCCGGGCCGTGCATGCCCACCTCCTCGCTCAGGTTGGCATAGGAGTCGACACAGAGGTTTTCCTCGCCCTTGCGGCAGTAATAGCAGGTGCCGCAGCTGTTGATAACGCTGACGGCGACGCGGTCGCCGACGGCGTATTCCTTGGTGCGGACTCTGCTGCCCAGCTGGACGACTGTCCCGACGACTTCGTGGCCGCCGAGGAACGGCATCTTGAATTTGCCGGTGGCGTAGACGCGCTGTTCCCAGGTGCAGATGGCGCAGCCTTCGATCTTGACCAACACTTCATGTTCTTTGGGTTCGGGGCGGGCCACTTCAACGATCTGGGTGGTTTTAGCCCCGGTTATTGCTACTACTTTCATGGTCTCCGACATGTTGTTATCTCCTTTTTTACATCATTCATCAGAAAAAAAAGCCCCGACCGTTGCTAAAAACGATCAGGGCTTTCCTCCTGCCAAGTGGCACAAGGGTCATACAATCGTAACGTATGGTTTAGGAATTTCAATCGATCGAACGAACCAATTCCTCCTTGGTTTTGCCAGGTTTACGGATATCGAAACGCCAGATGGCGATCACAGCCGAAATCAGACAGAACACATCGGCACCGATTCCGCCGATCGACTTGTTCAGCAGGTTGTACGAGATGTACAACAGCGGCGGAAGCAGGAACATCCTGCGCATGAAGGTCAGGTTCTTGGAGTACAGCGCCACCGTAAGAACCAATGTCGCGGCGATTACCAGCAGGCTGATCGGTCCTTCCCAGCTTAGTACGCCCCCGGCTAATGAAACGGCCAAGAAGACGTACAACCAAACTGGACTTTGGGCCCACTTCGTCTCTTCTTTGGAGAAGACATACGAGCGGACCACGTTGATCAGGCACATCACCGCCATGGTGACGGCCCCCAGCATGAAGTAACTCACCACGAACAGGCCATTGGACAGCATCTGCAAACGCAACAGCCTGACCCGGACCTTCTGTTGGTATGAAAGCATCATTGCCACTAAAGCAAGGATCCCCAAGAGCTGTGCAATCACACCAACCACTTTACACAACCCCCTTCATTTTCCCTGCCATGTAGAATCTCCAACAAGCCTAGCATTGAACAATTGACCTGTCAAGTGAATCGAAGAGAGAAAAAGACATCAATAATAAAACTATACAATGGAATAAAATGAAAAATTTCATAAACAAAATGGCCTGCAGTCTTGTTCACCTGAGGGGAAATATTGCCTTTATCAATGATGGTATCATAATCCCCATCCATTACCAATTTTCAGAAGTCTTTCGAATGCCTTTGAGGATGTCGATCGACTGCCGGTATCTCACATCAAAGGAAAAGACAAAACCTTTCTCATGAATCAGGTCGCTCGTCGTAGAGTATAAATGTTCAAACGAATGAGAAGAGCATGGATTATGATGCGCCCTTCTTGGGCAGTGCATGGCTATGAGTGATGTAATCTTTGGACCAATACCGATGAGTCCTAAGATCTGCTAGAGTCATGCTGAATTCTGTAACGCAATCTATAGATGAGACGTGGATACCCTTGCATGAACATACTTTCTTGAATTCTTTGCATATCGATTCCTGAACTTCTTCAGAAGTATCGCTAAATTGTCTGCCCAAGAGAAGCAGGATTCGGATGGAATAACACTCTGGATCTTCTAGTTCTCTATTCCCAGGGTTTAGGTTCACGAAAATTTTTTCGATTTGCGGAAAATTCTTATCGAAATCGTTGAGTCTTCGATCTAGCGATGTATCGGCATTGATCCTTTGAATGAACGTGTCGGGGAATGCTGGTCGAGTATATTTACTGGAAATCCAATCAATTAAGATCGTAAGTGCTTCATGATCCAAACATTGTTCTGGGCTGTTGTTGACAATTTCTTCGAGTATTTGACGATCGATGACCAATCGATCATAAAAGTACAGGGTAAATATTCCGATGGTACGAACATGAAGACAAAGTTTCCTGGAACTTTTTCCGAATGCTATCGAAGAGTCGAAAACATCTATTCTATATGCACAGAGAAATTCGGCATACGGTTCTGCCTTCAATTCTCTATGGAGCAAGTCACATGTTTGGCTGAGTAAAATCAATGCATCGGTTTCACGCTCTGCATGACTTCTACCTGCCTGCACAAGTCTATCTTTTATCTCACCTGTGATGATTGCTCCCTGAAACCAGTTGTTCTTTTTCATGATGTCTGGATTCACTGAAGCCATCAGCACCTTCTTAATGGATATGATATCTCAGATTAAATTCAAACGAGCGCTCATCGGTGTCGGATTGTGGTACTTGGGCTAGCCGAATGAAATTCTGTCTGGATTTTACTAGAATGGCATGTAAGATGTTTATAAGTTGTTCGAAAAGCGAATGGTCTGTGTCAATCCTTTTTAATAACTCGAGGGTGGACACACCATAAGATTTTACCATCTGGTTGAGATATCCCCTGAAGATCTTGTCATCTTGTCGTTTGTCAGGAATGGCATCGATGAGCTTGTATAGCAGTTCGATTCTGTTTGCGTTATGGCCTTTCGGGATAGCTTCACCTTTAAGCCAGCCATACACAGTGACCCGAGAAATAGAAAATAAGTCGCCCAATTCCGTTTTCGTCAAACCGAAGAAAGAAGCTATGTGACGGAATTGTTCATTGTGATCAATGATGGTGGTCTGAACAGGAGTCTCAATATTTACAACACAGACTGACCTAGTTTCACATATGGATTGCATAATCCTGGCGTACAGCTGATCCCAAGCTTGATGTGGATCATCTGGGTTGGTTGTATACACCGATGATAGATTGATCAGCGAAGCATTGGTCGTCATGGAATCGCAATGCTTTGTCGGTTCATACAGGACCCATTCATCAGAGCTCTTTTGTCTATGCTTATACGAGCCATAATGTATTGGTCCATTGAAGTCTACGATAGGCCATGAGTCGATCGATAAGCTTGATGTGAACATTGTTCCATCACTATACTTGGTGGCTTCCTGCTGTACGAAACCTCTTATTATTTCCATATCCGTCGTGCATGCTCCGTGATGATGGTGTTGAAGAAGAGATCCTCTATGAGCCCGTGTAATTCTTTAAAAAGACTACGTACGATGTCAAGACTGATTTTGGTTATATCTTTACCTCCAAAAAGAAGGAAATGATCGAGATCCACGTACGTGACTTTTGGCTTATCGGGGAATGTATCAGGTTCTTGCGGGGGAAACTTCATGATCTCTGCGGGATATTTATTCCCATGAGGACTCTGGAAGACTTTCACCACGACATTGCTCCATTTCTTCGATTCGGAAAGGAGGAGGCTTTGTTGCATGACAACCGATGTCAGAGAATCAGAACCCCATTGGATATGATTGGGCAATTCTCCACCTTGGAATGATTTTGATATCAATCGCTTCCATGATAATTCTTGTCCATTGGTTTCCGGGATGGCATTGATGTACCGTAATCCCAAACGGGTGAAAGCAGAAAAACCAACAATCTCATCCATTTTGGCGATTACTGTAAGGAATGCTTCAATGAAATTGTTGTAATTGATGCCCTTGCAGTCAAATAATTGTAATGTCAATTGTTCGGAATCCATAATAAGATTCTGTTTCCAATCAACCGAAGAGAATACCCATTGGGTTCGTTTGGTGTTCTGTGGTTCTCCAGCTAGTCCAGGCTGCACAGATTCAAGTTGTAACGTGAGGTATTGCGGGAATCCCGACTTCCTCAACAGCTCTTGAATGTGAGCTACATATGCACCGATTTGGACGATTGGAGTATATCTTATCTGTACTAACACGACCTCCAAAGGACCATGAGGGAGGATTTCTATCTTCATATCCATCGAACACCTCCATACATCACTTTACATGAGACTTTACACTTCTGCAAGCATAATTGGTGGGGGCCAATGTTGAATTGCTGTTGACTTGTAGTTGCACTACAATCATGGACAAGCTTCCTTATTACGAGGAGATGTACTATGGAAAAGCTGGCATGTTCAGGGACCATTCGCTCGGTGCAACCGCGCATCCGCCTGACCAGGTCGTTTGACGAATCCTACCATTCTTACTTGGGCTATGCTGTTCGGATCGAAGGGATCATCGCTGAGGAACACAGGACGTTCACTATCGGAATCGGTAAACCTTAGCTTCCGCGATTTTTAACACCCAAATCCGAAACAGGGTGTCTCGGTACATCACAGGTGCTTTGCTTTTTTGATTTTGGGTGAATTCCTCGTAAGATGTCGATCGACTGCTGGATGTTCTCTTCCATCATGGACTTTGCTTGTTGCGGGGACTGGGATTTGATGTATGCATAGATCTTGGAGTGGTAGTCGACGCTGATCCTCGGTCCCAGATCACGGCTCATCTTGGTGAAATGGGCGTAGAGGATCCGTTGCAAGCGCATCAACACCGTATAGAAAATGAAGTTCTTGCTCGCCTTGGCGATCGCAAGGTGAAATTCATAATCTGCCGAAGCATATGTGTCGGAGTCTTCCAAACTTGTTTCCATCACCCGTAGGTGTCTTTCAATCTCGGCGAGATCGTCGTCATCACGGTTCATGGCCGCCAAGGCTACCGAACTGGCTTCGATGGCTTTGCGGAATTCAAGAATGTCGATGATTTCCATATTGCTCAACGAGAGGAGGGGAAGCAGCGAATCGGCGGTCGTCTCCTCGCCCGGGGAGCGGATGAACGTGCCTTGCCCTTGCATCGATACCAAGATTCCCATCGTGCGTAGCTTTTGAATGGCTGACCGCACAGTATTGCGGCTCACATTGAACATCGCACTCAGTTCATGTTCGGAAGGCAGCTTGTCATTGGGTTTCCACACGCCATCCATGATGTTGTTCTTCATTTGGTCATAGACTTCCTCAATGAGGTTTTGCCTGCTGACCGCTGTGATATGGTGTGTGGAGGCAGTATCCATGGTGTCTCTCCTCGGTCCTAGATTCAATGGTAGGAATACCCATCGACAGTATAACGTAAGTTTTTCGTTCCAATCCACCCGTATCGGTAATTATTTACGGAAAGGTTATGCTCGAATGGGTCTTGCCGCTTCGGTAAATGCCTTCAATGATGCGAACCGTCTCCCTGCCGTCTTCACCACTGACCAAAGGCTTGGAACCGGTGTTGATGGCGTTGACGAGATCTTCGATCTGGCGCGAGAAGAAGTAGGTGGTGGCATCGATGTTCTTGAAGAATTCTTCGTCTTCCCGGCGGAAGTCTGCCAATAGTTGTTCTTCACCGGGTATTGTCCACAGATCGTTCAGTGGGGGGTCGGCGATACCGCTGCGACCGGCGATGAACATGGCTCCGCTGTCGGTCTGGACTCCCAGCGATGACCCGTTGGTTCCGTGCACATGCACTTTTGCGTAAATGCCAGGTTTTTGTGAGTTGGAAACAAGAATCGAACCCATCCCGCCGTTTTTGAAACGAATGGCAGCAACGGCAGTGTCCTCAACTTCGATGTAGGGATGGTTGACATTATCCCATTCGGCTTGGATGCGCTCGAGCGGTCCCATGAACCAATGGAGCAAGTCGAATTGATGGGGGGCTTGGTTGATACACACACCGCCACCTTCATGTTCCCACGAGCCGCGCCATGGATCGCTCTCGTAATAGGCTTGGTCACGCCATCCGAGGATGGTCACCATACCGATGGCCGGTTTACCGATTTTCCCACTTAAGATTGCTTCCCGGATGCGCATGCAGGAGGGGTACCAGCGCCTTTGGCTAACCACCGACAACAACTTGCCGGCTTGTTCAGCGGCAATGATCATCGACGTGCATTCAGCTTCGGTCACGGCCATGGGCTTTTCCACCAATACATGGCAACCAGCCGCCAAGGCAGCGATCGTGTCGTCGTGATGGCGCGGGTGGGGAGTCGAGATAATCACTGCGTCTACACGGTCGTGTGCGACCATGTCGGCCACAGTCTTGCGGCTGGCAATGCCCCATGCAGAGGCGAACTGGTCGCGTCTGGCATCGTTGCGCCCACATACCGAGACCAAACGGGCCCCTGATGCAGAACGCAACGCCACAGCGTGTAATTGGGCAACCTTACCATAACCGATCAAACCAAAACGAATCTCATCCATCATCCACTCCTACGGTTCAAGAACTACTTTGAGCAAACCTTTCTCCCGTGCATACAACCGCTCAAACCAATGCTGGCCTTCGCTCAACGGTGCGGTGGCGCTTATCAGGGGTTTGACATTGATTTTCTTACGAGCCATCAAGTCGAGCACGTCCGTGTACTCTCCAGCGATAGCGCACGAACCATACAACGTCAATTCACGGGTGACCACTTGTTGCAGCGGAAGATCGATCGAGGCACTCAGGTTGCCGATCAAGGTGATCGAACCCCCTTTGCGCACCAAGGAGATGGCAGTCCTGATCGGTGCTGTCGCTCCGACAGCCTCGAATGCCCTATCGATGCTTCCGCCGAGCAAGAAGGAATTGATAGCATCGCTCATCGTTGGATCGGCGGGATCGAGAGCGATGTCGGCCCCGAACTCCAAAGCAGTGGCACGTCGGTCAGCATCGGTGTCCAAGGCTATGATGCGTCCGCTGTGGGATGTGCGTAAGATTTGAATCAACAATAAGCCAATCAGGCCGGTCCCCACGATGGCGATCGTATCGTTCATGCCAACCGGTGTGATGCGAAGGGCATGGGCAGCCACGGCAGCTGGTTCAGTCACTGCGGCTTCGACGAACGACAGGCCTTCCGGCAGTTTGTAGATGATATGGTCGGGAACGAGCACATACTGGGCGAATATCCCGTTTTGGCGGTATTCGTTGCAGGAGACTCCCAATACCCTGCGGTTGTCGCACAAATTTATCTGTCCCGTACGACAAAAGCGGCATGTG
>CAZJAK010000036.1:12712-23129 GCA_964543935.1 uncultured Spirochaetaceae bacterium | reverse complement strand
GAGCTTGCATCGGGATGCAGCTTGCAATCCTTTGTCTTCGATTGCAACCCAATCCTGCAATGCAGCGATTTCTTCGACAGCCCACGTGCGGCCTCCATCACGCGACCTTGCTTGCAGGTGGGTCCTTGGCTGGGTCTTGTCGATGGCATGGTTGCTGTCTCCAACAACCTTGAATACACAGCTTTGGAATCCAACTACGATTTCATTTCCCCAATGCCACAATCCGTGGTTGGCCGGCCACCCGCCAAAGCGCCCACGCTCGCTATACACTACCACATGTTCCATACGGTCTCCCATGGGCCGATGTGCTGCCCTTCTGGTTGGTATTTTAGTAGAACGTTTTAAATTGTCAAGGAGAATTTTAAGAATATTCTCAAGCAATAAATATTTTAATTTTTTTATCTCTATTAATAATAATAAAATAAAAAATATTGACGAATTAAGAAATCCATTTTACAATAGGTTAATCGTTTGAATTTGGAGGAAACCTATCATGGCTTCGCTCAAGGATGTTGCCGAACTGGCCGGAGTCTCCACAGCTACCGTGTCGCTGGTACTCAACGACAAAAAATCGGTCAGCGCTGCCACCAAGGAACGGGTCATGGCCAGCGTGGAGGCCCTGGGGTACCGCCCCAACATGGTCGCCCGGGGGTTCAAGACCAAGCAAACCAAGGCGATCGCGGTGTTGGTCCCCACCATCACCAACCCGGTTTATCCCTCCTTCGTGCACAGTGTCGAGATAGCTTCGCGCAGGGAAGGTTACCAAGTGATCCTCTATAGTTATGACGACAATCTCCACAACGGTAACCTCGATTTCTTGGGCGACCTGTACGACCGGATGGTCGATGGCATCATCGTCTGTGGTATCCCCGACATCAGCTCGAAACGGAGTTCCAAGCGGAACGAGATGACGATGAAGGCCTTCATCGAGCGCAAGACACCGTTCGTGTTCTTCAGTGAGGAGGAACAGCTCGAGTATTTCTCCACATCCTGCAAGGTCGACCTGGCCGTCCACCCTGAATTGTTCCACTTGTTGGCCATCGACCGGCAAAAGGCGACCTATGAGGTTGTCAGGCACCTGATCGAGACCGGACACCGCCGCATTGCATTCATCGCCGAGGGGACCCGCAGCAGCTACCCGCACAACGTTCCGTATCTGAAAAAGCTCGCTGGGTACCGCCAAGCCCTGGCCGAAGCATCCATCCCATTCGACGAAACGCTCGTCGTGGCCGGTCCGGACGACTTCAAAGGCGGTGACGAATGTTACGCCAAACTGCTGGAAAACTCCGATCCCCCCACAGCTTGTTTTTGCACCGGCGACATCATCGCCTTGGGGGTGCTGCATGGGGCCAACCGTTTGGGCAAGCGGGTTCCCGAGGACATCTCGGTGATCGGATTCGACAACATCCCCACATCGCGTTATTGGAATCCGAAGCTCTCGACAGTGGCGGTCCCGACCGAGTCGATCGCATCGGAGGCCTTCAAGCGGTTGTACTGGCTGATGAACGGATTGGACGTCCCCTCGAACCGCATGATGTTCGACACCGAGTTGGTGTTGCGGGACTCTTCGCATTGACCTGCAGCATGGGAGGAACCATGGGCATATTGAATCGGCACGGCAACGCCAAACGCTCGCTATCCAGAAGCCTGTCGATGGAAAAATGGATGTATCTGTTGGCGATCCCAGGGATTGTCTACCTTATCGTATTCAAATACCTGCCAATGTACGGCATGACAGTCGCGTTCAAGGATTTTTCCTCGCGTTTGGGAATCATGGGCAGCCCGTGGGTGGGCTTGAAACACTTCATCCGGTTGTTCAACAGTCCGGACTTTGCCAATCTGGTGCGCAACACTGTCTTGTTGAACGTGTATCGGATTGCCGTCATGACACCGTTGGCCATCCTGTTCGCCCTGTCGCTGAACGAGATCAGGAATCTCCGCTTTAAAAAGGTCGTGCAGACCATCTCCTATTTCCCCCACTTCCTGTCGTGGGTCGTCGTGGCCGGTGTCGCCTATCAATTGTTCGCTCCGTTCTCAGGCTCGCTGAGCAAGGCCATTGTCGAAGCGGGTGGCAAACCCCTGGAGATACTGACTGCCCCGCGTAATTTCCGCAGCCTCATCGTGATCATCGGCGCATGGAAGGAACTTGGTTGGGCCTCCATCATTTATCTGGCTGCGATAACGGGAATCAATCCTGAATTGTACGAGGCCGCCGAGATAGACGGGGCTTCACGGATTCAGCAAGTGCGGCATGTGACGCTTCCCGGCATCGTGCCGACCATGGTCACGATGCTGCTGATCGACATCGGAAAAATCATGACCATAGGATTCGAACAGGTGTATGTATTCCTCAATCCGTTGTTGTACGAAGTCGGCGATGTCTTCTCCACCTACATCTATCGGTTGGGCCTTGGACAAGGCCGCTTCAGCTATACCACCGCGGTGGGATTGTTCAACACGTTGATCGGTTTTTTGCTGCTCGTATTTGCGAACCGTTTGAGCAGGAAATTGACCGACGAAGGATTGTGGTGATGCCATGGGCACAAGAAGACGCTCAACCGGTGAACGACTGTTCTCCATTGGAAATGCGCTGCTACTCATCCTGTTCTCGCTAACCATCATTTACCCGTTCGCCCATGTGGCTTCCAGCGCGATGAGCGACAATGCTGCCGTACTCGGCGGCAGGGTCACGTTCTATCCAATCGAACCGACCTTCGAGCCGCTACGGCAGTTGCTGGTGAACCGCGGCTACCGCACGGCCATGCTGAACACTATCTTCATCACCATTGTCGGAACAGCGCTCAATATCCTGGTGACCAGCATGTTGGCCTACCCGCTGTCACGAAAAACCATGCGGTTGTCCCGGATCCTCAACGTGATGGTCGTATTCCCGATGTTCTTCTCGGGCGGGATGATCCCGACTTACCTCATCGTCAGGAACCTGAACATCATCGACACGTATTGGGCATACCTGCTGCCCGCCTTGATTTCACCGTTCTATTGCTTGTTGTTGCGCAACTTCTTCGCATCCATCCCTAAAGAGATGGAGGAATCGGCCATTATCGACGGAGCAAACCATGCCCAGATCCTGTTCAAGATCATCATACCGCTATCGATGGCCGCCATTGCCACGATCGGTTTGTTCTATGCCGTCGAACATTGGAATGTGTTCTTGCAGGCCATCATGTATGTGACCGACCGCAAGTTGTGGACACTGCAGATGTTCCTGCGTGAACTCATCTCCCAATCCGACTTCGCCTTCGAAAAGCCCGAGGGGGCCGACCAGTTCGTCGCCCTGGAAGCGTTGCGGATGGCTGCCATCCTCGTGAGCATCATACCCATTCTGTTTGTGTATCCGTTCATCCAAAAATACTTCGTGAAGGGGGTGATGGTTGGTTCCGTCAAAGGCTGAGACGCTCGTCGTTAGTCAGATCACACATCGAAAGATTGGAAGCGTATGCTCCATTCAAGTCACGTCAAGGAGGTTACGAATGAAAAGAATCGCACTGTCGATCCTCATGCTGGCTGTGCTCTCTTCTCTCGCCCTGTGGGCGGCGGGTACTCAAGAGGCGGCCACGACTTTGGCTCCGAAAGAACCGCCGAAGGTAACGATCTTCAACAACCGGCCGAGCAGGGAGAAATTGCCCGAAGGAATCGACTTCTGGAATAACCCGTACATCAATTTCATCCGGGAATCCAGCGGCATCGATCCCGTCTTCATGCGTCCGGAGAACTCGACCTATTACGACAAGCTCAACTTGGTGATGTCGTCCGGGCAAATGCCGGACCTTGTCCAAGGCCGCTTCGAGGACTTGTACCGCTACGCCAAGGACGGGCTTTTGGTCCCCCTCGACGACCTGTTGGCGAAATACGGCAAGGACATTTTGGCCGGAATGCCCGAGAACATGTGGAAGCACGCCACGGTCGACGGCAAGATCTACGGACTTCCCTCGGTCTACTTCTACCCCATTCCGGGCAAGGACAGCATCCCCAACCGCGTGTTGTGGGTGCGGCGCGATTGGACCGAAAAGCTGGGTATCAAGGATCCGACCACGCTCGATGAATTCACTGCCATGCTGAAGGCCTTCAGGGACGGGGATCCCGATGGCAACGGCAAAAAGGACACCATCGCCATAGGAGCCTACGTCCGCAATGGGGAATTGCAGGGGCTCGACCCGATCTTCGGTGCCTTCGGCGTGATCCAACTCGGCGGAATGTGGTCGGAAGTCGACGGTAAGGTCGTCTACAACCCCACCAAGCCGGCCATGAAGGAGGCTTTGGCCTACCTGAACATGCTTTATAAAGAGGGTCTGCTCGATCCAGAATTCTACATGATGAACAACACCCAGTGGATGGAACGGGTTTACCAGGGCAAGACGGGGTTGTGGCAGGGTTCATGGTGGGAGCCGCAACAACGCACCGAAAGCATCATCAAGAACACCGGTGTCGCCAACATGGTAGGTGGTTTGATGAAACCGCTGCATGCTCCGGTAGGACCTCACGGGGACAAAGGCAACTCGGCAACGCTGGCCCTTTCCGAAGGCGTCTACTTTGTGACCACCGATGCCAAGGATCCTGCCCAAGCGGTAAAACTTTACAACTGGGTGTTCAGTCCCGAAGGACGCAACTACGACTTCGGATTCGAAGGCGTGAACTACACGGTGGAGAACGGTGTGCGGGTCAAGAGCGCGACCACCCCGCCCGATTTGTATCGCCGGCTGTACCATTTGACATTCGTCCCCTGGAACGAGGAAGAGTTCAAGCAGTATGCCTTCGACGAGATCAAAAAAGACCCCGACATGTTCAAGTTTGCTTGGCAAGCCTTGGAAATCTCTGCTGAGGATGGAGTTACTTCGGCCATTCCTTATTACCGTTCGCCGTCACAGATCGAGTTTGGTGCCGAACTGCAAAAACTCTGGCTCGAATACTGCGTCAAGATCATCACCGGTGAATACCCATTGTCTAAATGGGATGAATTCGTCACCCTTTGGAAAAAGAATGGCGGTGATCAAATCAGCAAAGAATTGAACGAATATTTCGCTGCCCAGAAATAGTGACGATACAATCGTCTGACCATCGGGGAGGACCGTCATCGCGGTCCTCCCTTTCTGTAACTGCTTAAGCGGTGTCCTGTGGACGGCACAGGCGTTTGATGGGTATAGTCATACCATGGGACGACTGGTCATCGGAACATGCTCCTGGAAGTACCCTTCTTGGGAAGGCTTGGTCTATGTATCACGCACCCCGCTCGATTTTCTCACTGAGTACGCCCGCCGCTATCGGAGTGTGGAAGTCGACCAATGGTTTTGGTCATTGGGAAAGGGTGGCATCGGCTTGCCATCGGCCGAGGTCGTCGATGCGTACGACCGCGCTACCGATGCTGGATTCACGTTCACCGTCAAGTGCCCCAATGCCTTGACCTTGACCCATCACTATGCGAAGACAAAGCAATTGCAGGAAAATCAAGCATTCCTCGATCCGGCTCTGTTCATGGCGTTTTACTCCTCGCTCGGACGGCTTCACGCAAAGGTGGGGCTCTACATATTTCAATTCGAGTACCTGAATAAAGCAAAAATGCCTGACCGTTCTACGTTCATGAGCGCACTCCAACGTTTCTTCGATGCGCTCCCCCCCGATCTTCCCTATGCCGTGGAGATCAGGAATCCTCGCTGGATCGACTCGCTGTGGTTGGAAAGTTTAACCCGGATGCACGTTGCGCCGGTGCTCTTGCAAGGCTATTGGATGGACGACATGGCCGCCATGATCGACCGCCAGCTGGACCATCTGGGACCGGTGGTCTGCTTGCGCTTGCACGGGGATGACCGGGATGGCATAGAAGAACAAACCAAAGGCGAATGGAATGCCATCGTCCGTCCAAAGGATGAAGAACTCGTGCGCATTGCGGCTTCGATCACCCGCTTGCTTCAAGGAGACCGGGTGGTGTACCTCAATGTCAATAACCATTATGAAGGCTCGGCCCCGCTCACTATCGACAAGCTCAAGGCTTTGCTTGGTGCTCAGCCATAGCCGCCCTGCCTTGCTCCTGTATCTCGTTGACCAAACCATCCAAGACTGCTGGCCTGGTCCGTTTGGAACGCAACTCACATTCCCACAATACAATGACATTCCACCCGTCTTGTTCCAATCGGGCGATGTCGCGAGCATCGCGCACGCTGTTGCGCAACACTTTCTCCCTCCAGAATGTGATGTTGGAACGAGGTTCATGCCAATAGCGGCAATCGGCGTGACCATGCCAGAAACACCCGTGTATGAAGACGACCGTCTTGTACTTTGCAAGGACCAGGTCGGGTTTGCCGGCCAGCCTCTTGTCATGGATGCGGTACCTGAAACCTTTGGAGAACAAGAAACGCCGCACGAGCATCTCGCAGGCGGTATCGCCGCTACGGATGGACGACATCAGCGCCCGGCGTCGTTCAGACGACAACGTGTCCATTTTTCAAGGCAGCAGCCTCATGGCCACTGCAGGTCGCTGATCGCACAACCTGAAAGCCTCGGCATACGCCGTAGCACAACTCAACCCCCTGAACTCGGCCAAGACTGTCACTGCCCGCATCAGGTCGAGCCCGTCGTGTTCCAACAAGAAACCCACCTGACTGACATGGCAGGCTAACGCCGCAAGCTTGGCCTCCCAGGTTCCGCTGACATCGACATACTCGGTGGGGATGAACACTCCCCCACCGACTTTGTCCATGTAGTAGATCGCCATGTGCTTATGCAAAGGTGGCGCTTGGGTGACCACTTGAGGGAGATTGGCTTGTAACGAGCAGTACAGGACCAACCGGTTCGTCTCAATATGGTCGCTGTGGTAATCGTCACGGTCGTGGGTGATCACCACATCCGGTTTCACCGAACGCATCAAGTCTGTCAATTTCAGGCGTTGGTCAGCATCGCTAGAGTCGACATGCATGTCGTTCACATCCAGGCAACAGAACACGGCCCCGATTGTGGAAGCTGCTTTCGATCCCTCCGCCATCCTCACCAGGCGCACATCTTTGGGATCCATTTCCATATGGCCGAGATTCCCGTTGGACACGCTGCACACCACGACTTTGTCACCGCGCTGGACACACCGCGCCAAAGTTCCGAAACACCCGATTTCGACATCGTCGGGATGGGCCCCGACAGCCAACACCACCATCACAACCTCCCCGGACTTCAATCCCAGCGGCCCCTGAGGGTCTCGATATCGCTAGCCAAGCGGCTGATAGCATTCGCCAAGCGCAGGGCCGTTTTCCCGTTATCGTCTTCGGGCAATCCCGTACCACTTTGCCGCATCCGCTCGACCACCAGGCCCAAAGCCTGCAGGGCCGCATCCAAGCGCCCGTATGCCTCCGACAATTCACGCGCTCCGGGCAATTGGGCCTGCACTTCCGACTCGCTGAAGCGGACTGGCGACAGCAGGTCGAAGTGTTGTCCTGCTTCCGGTGCCCAAGCCGGGACACCCAAGGTGACCGCCACGAACGAGGCAAAAAAACGGGCCACCTGCTGCTCACCGTGCACCACGAACACTTGCTTGGGTTTCTTTTCAAAGTGCGACAACCATTTCACCAAGCCGTCTTGATCGGCATGGCCGCTGATTCCTTCCAATTTCCTGATCGTGGCCCGAACATCGATTTGTTCGCCGAAGATGGTCACCTGCTCGGCCCCATCGAGGATTGAACGGCCCAAAGTCCCGGCGGCTTGGTAACCGCAGAACACGATCGTGCTTTCTGGCCGCCACAAGTTGTGTTTCAGGTGATGCTTGATCCGGCCAGCTTCGCACATGCCGCTGGAGGAGATGATCACGGCACTGCCTGGCCGTGTGTTCAACGCACGCGATTCATCTGCTGTCACCGTTGTCACCAATGACGGGAAGGTCAACGGATTCAGACCCCGTTTGACGAGTTCCATCGCTTCGGCATCGAAATACCCTTCGATGTTGCGCGAAAACACCTTGGTGGCTTCGATGGCCAGCGGGCTGTCCAGAAAAACCGGGATCGTTGCCAGCGATGGGGCATAACCATGCTCCATGATGATGCGCAATAGGTACAACAGCTCTTGGGTCCTTCCCACGGCAAAGGAGGGGATGACGACATTGCCACCCTTCGAGAAAGTCTCCTCGATGATGCCGGCCAAATCGCGGGCGCGCGACTCGGTTGCTTCAGCTTGGGACTGGAAACGGTTGCGCACATGCAGGCGGTCGCCGTAGGTGGATTCAACCACCACGACATCCGCCTCTGTGAAATAGGAGGGGTTGTTGATCAATGGTTGGTCCAAGTTGCCGACATCGCCACTGAACACCAGATGGCGGCGCTTGGTGCCCTCGCTCAACCACAGCTCGATCGATGACGAGCCCAGCAAATGGCCGGCATCGGAGAATTTTACCTCGATACCCTCAGCCAAAACCACTGTCTCGCCATAATCATGGCCTTCGAACAAGTCCATGGCGGCTTTGGCGTCATCCACACCATATAACGGATCGATTTCATGTTTTCCAGCCCGTCGCCGTTTTCGGTTGATCCATTCCACCTCCATCTCTTGGATGTGGCCTGAATCGGCCAACATGATGGAACAGAGGTCGGCGGTGGCATTCGTACAAACGATTTTACCGGTGAAGCCATCCTTGACCAACAGCGGGATGCGCCCCGAATGGTCGATATGGGCGTGGGTCAACACCACGAAATCGATTTGTGAAGCCTTGAACGGCAGGTCGAGACCCAAAATCTTCTCGTCGCTGCCTTGCGGCAAGCCACAATCCACCAACAGGTTCTTACCAGCGCACGAAACCAACGTACAACTGCCTGTCACCGCCCGTGCGGCACCGAAAAATGTAATATCCATGCCTAGAACATACGGCTAAGCGGCCAAGTTGTCCACCCATCTTTTTTCCGTTCTCCTTGCTTGAATCGGCACGGTACGTTACAATTTGCCGTAACGGAGGTGTTGCCATGGATGCAAACAGGAATAAAATCAAGGAGATGGCGATAGCGCGAACCATCGAAAAACTCCGCAAGAACAATATGGAAGCCGTTTTTCTCCCCACCGCCCAGGATGTGGTGCCGATGCTCAGGACCATGCTCGAGGAGGGGGAAAGCATTGCTTTGGGAGGATCTGTCACGTTGGCGGAAAGTGGGGTCGTCAAGCTGGTGCGCAGCGGGCCCTACCGCCTCATCGACCGCTATGAAGCGAACCTTACCCCCGCACAAATCCATCAACGGTTTGTGGAAAGCTTCAGTGCCGATGTGCTCTTGTCAAGTGTGAACGCGATCACCGAACATGGCGAACTGTATTGTGTCGACGGGACGAGCAACCGGGTAGCCGCACTGTTGTTCGGTCCGAAGCGCGTCATCATCGTCGCGGGCTGGCAAAAAATCGTACCGAACCTCCGTGATGCTGTGGAACGGGTTAAAAACATCGCCGGTCCCGCCAACGCCATGCGCCTTGGCCGCGACACCCCCTGCGTCCGGACCGGGCGGTGCGTCGCCCCCATCTGTGATGAACGCAACCTCATGGCCATTCCGACCGGGACGTGCGATACTGGCATCTGCTCCAACATGGTGGTCTTGGGAAGGCAGAGCAAACCGGGCCGGACAACGGTCCTCATTGTCGGAGAAGAACTGGGGTATTGAAAGGCAGGCTCAATCCAAGAACAGGCGGACCACCTCGTCGGCAGAGCGGGCTCCCGCCAGCAAGCGGCGGAACACCGGAGATGCGGTCGAGCGGGCGATCGAGGCCAGAACCTCGATATAGGCAGCCGATTCCTTCTCCGGTGCCAGCACAAGGAAGAAAAATTGGGAAGGTTTGCCGTCTTGGGCTTGGAAATCTATCGGGATGCGGCTGATGCCCACCGCTACCGAGACCTTGGTTACAGCGCTGGTCTTAGCATGCGGTATCGCGATGCCGTCGGCCAAACCGGTGCTACCCAACCGCTCGCGGTCCAATACGGCGGCCAAGATTTCAGACCGGCGAGCCGGATTCTGCTTTGAAGCAAGCACATCGACCAACTCCTCGATGATGCCTGTCTTTGTGGAATGCTCCAATGGCACCCGAATGAGGTCTTTATCCAATACATCCATCAGCGTCATGCACGGCCTCCCGCCACCATATCGGGCATCTCTTCAAACATATCCCAAATTTTCTCATCATCGCGCACTACCAAGACCGGGCAAGGTGCAGTGCGCATCATCCGGTCGGTCTCGCTGACCAACTCGTCCCTTCGGCTATGGATGGCAGAAATCCCTCCCAGCACGAGCAAGTCGATCTTTTTTTCCTGTATGTAGTTCCTTACCACCGAATGCACCTTTCCCTCAGTCTTGACCTTGGTGATCTCCAGCTGCTTCTGCTGCCCCAGTTTATACACATGCCTGAGGTAGCGCTCAGCGTCGCCATCGAGATCCCGCCTGAACTCATGCTCTTC
>CAZJAK010000036.1:1325-12702 GCA_964543935.1 uncultured Spirochaetaceae bacterium | reverse complement strand
GTACCAAATCCTGCAATGCTTGGGTGTTCACCACATATATTGCTGTCAGGGAGGCCTCAAGGCGTTTGGCCAGGATGATGGCCGCCATTGCTGCCGTTACCGACGCTTCCGACCCATCGAGATAAACCAGCATGCTCCGAAATGGCTCTTTCATCAAGCCTCCCTCCTCCTGTGCCGTTCATTTTCCTGTTCCATTCGGTCTTTCACCAATTTCATCAAGATGAAACTCTCTCGCTCCGATTCTTCAATCCGGCTGCGGGTGAAAGCAACCGTTTCGCGAAGATCGGGAATGACGATCTTTTCCAAGGCGTTCACTTTCCTGATGGTCTTCTTGACTTCACGGGCCAAGCGCATGATGGAGACCTTCAGCTCGGCCAACCTTCCCATCAATTCCAACGCTTCACGGTATTCACTCAAGGTCCGTTCCACCGACAACGTGGTGCCTTCGGGACTGAAATAAGGGCCTTGCCCGCTGAAGGTTGTCTCCACTTGCGGGAGGCGCACACCCATCACCTTGCGTTCACGCAAATCGACTGTGGTCTTGATGTCGACCGCCCCGAACAGGTTGGCCACTTTCAATCGCCCCATCTCCATCACCGTCTGCTGGATCGACGACTCGGCCTTTTCCAAAGCTTTATCGACTTTGCTCTGATAATCGACCGCCTGGTCGACCAAGGTGAGCAATTCCACGACAAGGATGCTCCTCTTTTGATCGAGCAGGTCGCGACCCAAGCTGGCGAATTTCAATTCGTCGCTTAGCTTGAGCAAGTTGCTGCGGGTCGGGGCTACATTCTTCTGCATCTCAACTCCGATAATGCTCGCGGACCTCGTCCTCGGTCACCCGCTGCAACTCTTCGGCCGGAAGCAACGAAATCGCTTCCCAACCCAAGTCCAACGTTTGTTCGATCGAACGGTCCTCATCGAAGGCCTGCGTGACGAACTTTCGTTCGAAAAATGTTCCGAATTCCAGATACTGCTGATCCAGGGCGGTCAGTTCCTCTTCTCCGATGACCGACGCCAAATTGCGGACATCCTTCACATGACTGTAAGAAGCGAACAACTGGTTGGCCAAGTGAGGGTGGTCGGCACGAGTCATGCCCTCCCCGATCCCGTCCTTCATCAAGCGCGAGAGCGACGGCAGACCGTTGATCGGCGGATAGACTCCCCGCCCATACATTTCGCGGTCGAACACGATCTGGCCTTCAGTGATATAGCCGGTCAAGTCGGGAATCGGATGCCCGATGTCGTCGTTTGGCATCGTCAGGATCGGCAATTGGGTGATCGAACCGTCCCGTCCGCTGATTTTTCCCGAACGTTCATAAAGCTCGGCCAAATTGGAGTACAAATACCCTGGATACCCTTTGCGGGAGGGGATTTCACCCCGCAGGGTGGAAATCTCGCGCAACGACTCGCAATAGTTGGTCATGTCGGTCATGATGACCAAGACATGTTTGCCCTGCTCGAAGGCCAGGTGCTCAGCCAATGTCAAAGCTGAACGGGGTGTGATGATCCGTTCGATGGAGGGATCGTCGGCAAGCGAGAGGAACAGGGCCACATTGTCCAACACTCCCGATTGCTCAAAACTGTCGATGAAGAAACGGGCGACGTCGTACTTAACCCCCATGGCGGCAAAGACGATGGCGAAGTCCTTTATCCCGCCACGGACTTTGGCCTGACGTGCGATCTGGGCAGCCAATTGATTGTGTGGCAGCCCGTTGCCGCTGAAAATCGGCAACTTTTGCCCCTGAATCAACGTGGTAAGGCCGTCGATCACCGAGATGCCCGTCTGGATGAAATCCCTCGGATACTCGCGTGAAGTCGGATTGATCGGCAGTCCATTGACGTCTTGTTGGGCATCCCCTTTGGGAGCGACCGACCCGTCCCGACTCTTACCCAATCCGTTCATCACCCGGCCGAGCATGCGTTCGGAGACATCCAACGTCAACGGTTCTCCCATGAATCGCATGCGCGTCCCCGGCAACGTCAACCCGGCTGTCCCTTCGAACAATTGAACCACCACGGCTTCGTCGCTAGTATCAAGGACTTGGCCGGTGCGCATGGATCCAGTGTGGTCGATGCATTCGACCAACTCGCCGTATCCGACCGGATGGGTGTTGCGCATGAACACCAACGGCCCATCGATCTTGTCGGCCCCGACATATTCCCTTCCGCTGAGCAACCTGCGGTCCAAACCGCCCAGCTGTTCATGAATTTTCATAGATGCCTCCAAGCTGGTTGAGCGACCGTTCAAGACGCAAGGCAATCCGGTCGAGTTCACCAAGGTCCTCGTTACCGACTGTGAATTTCATCCGGGCGATGTCCTGTACGACCTTCATCCGGCGGATCTTCACCATGGTGACACCCTTTCGGATTGCTTCGGATCCGAGTTTCCAGTACGAGAGGATGATCTCCAACATCCGCATCTGCTTGTCGACCGTGGAATACCGGTCGATGTCGTCGAATGCGTTTTGTTGCAGGAAAGCAGTCTTGAATAAGGCGCACACTTCGAGGATGAAGTTCTGGCTGTCGGGCAACGCGTCGGGTCCGACCAGCTTGACAATCTGCTGAAGGCGTACTTCACGTTGCAACAAATCCATGATTTGTGTGCGGTTGGTGCGCCACGATCCGCCACTGTGCTCGTCCCACCATCCCGAAACTTCGTCGACATACTCGCTGTACGATTCCAACCATCCGATGGCCGGGTAATGGCGGGCGCTTGCCAACGAGCGGTCGAGACCCCAGAAGCACCGCACGAACCGCCGAGTGTGCTGGGTGACCGGTTCAGAAAAGTCACCCCCGGGAGGCGAGACAGCGCCAATGACCGAAACCGATCCCTCGCGATTACCGAGGACCTTCATGTAACCAGCCCGTTCATAGAACTCGGCGATTCTAGTGGGCAAATAGGCCGGGAAACCCTCCTCGGCCGGCATCTCCTCCATGCGCCCCGACAACTCGCGCAACGCCTCTGCCCAACGCGAGGTGGAGTCGGCCATGATGGCTACATGATAGCCCTGGTCGCGATAATATTCGGCCAATGTGATGCCGGTATAGATGCTGGCTTCACGAGCTGATACCGGCATGTTCGAAGTGTTCGCGATGAGGACGGTGCGTTCCATGAGCGACCGTCCGGTGCGCGGATCGATCAGGCGGGGAAATTCGCGCAAGACGTCGGTCATCTCGTTACCCCGTTCGCCACACCCGATATAGACGATAATGTCGGCGTCGCACCAGCGGGCGATGGCGTGTTGGGTCATCGTCTTACCCGTTCCGAATCCGCCGGGAATGGCGACAGTGCCCCCTTTTGCCAAGGGGAACAACATGTCGATGACCCGCTGTCCGGTGATCAACGGAATGCGCAGGCTCTTGCGTTCGGCCACCGGGCGGGGAACCCGGATCGGCCATCGATGCATCATGGTGATCTCGTGGAGCTTTTCTCCTGCCGTCACCGTGGCGATGACGCTGTCGACGGTATACCGGCCGGCAGCCGCTATCGTGGCAATCTTCGCCTCGCCACCGCCAAGCAATGCGGGCGGTATGAGGATGCGGTGTTGGACCCGCTCGGTTTCAACAACACTCCCCAGCACTGTCCCGGGTCCGACCGGATCACCGGCAGACACACAGGGAACGAAGTCCCACAGCTTGACTCTGTCCAACGAGGGTCGGTTGATCCCTTTGCGGATGTAATCCCCGCCGGCTTTGCGCAATTCATTCAACGGCCGCTGGATTCCGTCGTAGATGGTTCCGATGATACCCGGACCCAATTCCACCGACAACGGCATCCCACTTCCATATACATTGTCGCCCGGGGCGATTCCGGTGGCATCCTCGTACACCTGCACGATGGCTTCCTGCCCGGCGAGTTTGACCAATTCGCCCACTAAGCGTTGCTCACCGACATGCACGAGTTCCATCATCATGGCATCGGTGATGCCTTTGACGGTAATGACCGGTCCGTTGACCCGTTTGACCTGTCCGACGATTCTTTCCTGCATGCCTAGCCTTCCATCAATTCGTTCATAGCGCGTCCATACCGCTCGACACGGGTCACCACGCGATTGTCATACGAGACTTTCCCGTCGATGCTCGATACGACCACACCCTGCGAGGTCAACGGGACCTCATCGAACACCAGCTTGACGCTCTTGCCAGTGGAAGTTTCCACAAGCCGTTTGGCTTGGTTTAACATTTCTGGCGTGATGTGTTCCTTAAAGGAGCACTGCACGCGGGCTTCCGGACGATCGACACCGACAGCGGCCTCGGCAATCCAGCCAACCAAGATTTTTTCATACTCTTGTGAGCTGGATAATTGCTCCATCCTCTGTACGAGAGCTTCCATCAATCTTGCTTTGAAACGATCGCCCATCATCAATGCCCGTTTCCGTTCAATCGAACGCAACTGGGATTCCTCACGCTTGGACACCTCTTCCAATTGCTGTCGCAGCAAGCGCTCCTCGTTCTCACGTTCTTGGCGAGCCTTCTCGGCATATTCATGCTCGAGGAGCTCAACCTCTCGCGTACAGGAAGCATCCAATGCTTGCGCTTCTTGACGGGCATGCTCGATGATGCCGTCCAGCAAGGACGAGTCACCGGTTTCGTTCATAACGCGACTCCTATCGCCTCATTGACCAAGGCCCGCAGATCTTTCGATTTCCCGCGGGTGGCCCTGTTGGTGATTTCAACGATCAACGGAAACGTCTCACTGAACAGGTATCGGTCAACCACCGGTCGAATCATATCGGCCACGTCCTGTGTGATGACGATGATACCGTATTCACGATTCTCGAGTGCTTTGGTCAAGGCTTCCTGCGCTTCCGTCGCAGTGGAAGCGACCATGCCTTGAGTGCCGACCAAAGAGAAACCGAGCACCGTATCCTCATCTCCGATGACGAAATACCTCATTGCAGCAATCCGCCAAGTTAAATCTTGCCCAGTATCATCAGGGCGGTGATGAAACCGAAGACGACCAAGCCTTCCGCCAACGCGATGAAGATCAAGGCCTGCGAGGCAATCTCAGGCTTCTCGCTGATGGCTCCCATGGCAGCTGAGCCGACATTGCTGATGGCTATGCCGGCAGCAAGAGCTCCAACGCTGAAGGCGATAGCGGCGGCAATGACTACCCATTTCAACTGCGGATCAGCGGCAACTGCTTGGACGATCCCGGTCGATGTAGTCTCCGCTGCAAACAGCGGCGGGGCGAACACGGTCGCCGAAAGGACCAAAGCCAGCACCGTCAGCACCAATGAAAGTCCGATTCTTTTCCTAAACGTTTTTGTGGTCACGATGAACCCTCCTGACAAAACTTATTCAGATCCGGTCGGACTGCCGTCCCGCATGGGGATGCAATGCGACTGGATTATATGCATAACCTTTTCCCGTATAATACTTGGAGAAGAACTCGTAGTAATTCAACCGCAACGACTGGATTCCTGCCGACAACCCCTCCAAAGCGATGACCAAAGCGTTTCCCACCACCATCACCACGACTCCAAGCACACCACCTCCGACCAAGGCGGCCATTTGCGCGAAAGCGGCCATCAAGCTCACGTGGGCGATGCCCAACCCGGCTACCCGCATGAAGGAGAGTGTGTTGGCCAAGAATCCCGAGAAAATCTCGAGCATGTCGACAACCCACTCCATCACCGAGTCCATCAACAACCCGCCGAGGCTTTTTTTCTCGTGAGCATCGATGTTGAACACACTGTGCTTCAATGGAACCTTGAAGAGGAAAGCAATGGCCGGGACGAACAGCGCGACCGGAAGGAACCAGCCATCCGGGAAGCTCTTGTACCCCGAACCGACGAACGCGAAGGCCGCCCACACCCCGATGGCGAACATCCATCCACCAAGCAGCCCGTTCTTGTCGAACAGCAGGTTGAACCAATCACGCTTACGCGTCAAATTGATCCAGTTCAAGACAAGGCCCAACGCAATCACGACGATGCCGAACTTAATGGTCAATCCCAGAATCCAATAGACATCATGGGCGACCGAGGAGGCATTATGTCCTCCCATCACAGCCGAATGGTAGTCGAACCACAACGGCTCAAACCACGGGAAACCGAAATACGATCCAAACAGAATCCCTGCAACCATCGATGCGACACCCAAGAACATGAACAACTTGCTGAGGTTGGCAGTGATCATCTTGCCTGCACCGGTAGGATCAGCGCTTTTCTTAAAACGAAGGGTCTTGAACAAACCTAACAAGAAGATGACCAGACCCTGTCCCGCATCGCCGAACATCAACCCGAACATGGCCATGTAGGTGATGGCGACGAACATGGTCGGATTGATCGTCCCGTACTCGGGAATGTGGTAGTTCTCAACCATTTTCTGAAACGGAGAGAGGGCCGGGATCTCTTGGACCGCAACAGGGATGTCGGTCCTTGGCATGCTTTTCGCATCGATCCATTCAATCACGCACTGCCCTCCGCTGGCCGAGCGGATGGCGCTCTCCAGAGCATGTGAATGTTCCGCCGGAACCCACCCCGAGAAGATGGTCGTGTTACGGGTATGGGAAAAATTGGCTTCGATTTGCCCGATGAGTTCGTGCATGCGGACGTTGCACCACATGTCGTCCAATAGAGCCTCATCATGCTGTATGCGCTCGAGGATGGCCGCTTTGACCGATTCGACTTCTTGTCTCAACTCGTGTCGTTTCATCTGCAAGGCATCCACCAAACGCTTGAGAGCATTACGCTGTTCTGAGACCTTGACGCTTTCCACCCAACCGAATTTATCTAGCAACGGCGTAGTCTGACTGCCATCGCGCCTGAGGGTCAGGACCACCGCCTGATGGTCAGATTCAGCGTGGAGCACCACATGGGCAAACGGAGCCAAGCGGGCTTCAAGGGTATCGAGGTCGCCCCGTTCGGCATGCCCCACCCGGATGTCCAGATAATCGAGATTGCCTTCTTGGCAATACTGGGCCAGTTCATCGTACCGCACCGCTGTTTGGCTGAGATTCTTTTGCTGTTCCCGCAAAACCTGCACGTCATCCAGTAGAGCATCGAGTTGGCGGGTGTAGTCGCTCAGATTCAATGTGCTGAGTTTGGCCAAATCGAGCCGCTTCGGTCCAGGGATCTCGAAACCACCCTGACGATAGAGGGCCTCGATGCGGTTGCGCACATCGGCCAACTGGACGCTCTGATCATGCTTACGGTCAGACAGCAGGCTGGAGGCTTGCTCCGGGACCAAGGTTTCGACATGAATGAAATCGAGCACTCCCAAACGCAGGAGCTCTTGGACCACCAGGTTGCTCTTGTTTTCCAACACAACGGCGGTGAGCAACCGCATCGGAACAGTAAACAGACTCATAGCGCGAACCCCCTGATGGTCTGGGCATCCCAACCGTAATAGAGACCGTTCATGATCGCCCGGATCATTTTATCTTGACGCTCACAGAGGAAAAAGTAGGCCAATATGGTCCCTATGTTGAAAGGGTTTCCCCGCAACATCGCCATATGCTCTTGTCTTCTCACCGTACCCAGATACCGTTCGACTTGCACAATCTGCTTGGCGACCGGGTTGGATTCATGTTCTTCTGCCAGCTTGGCTGCTAATTTGGGGTAATACTTTCTCACCAGAGTGATCGGTGAACGATTCTCTGGAGGACTTGCCAAATAGTCGATGAATTCCTTGGAACCACATACTCTCCCCCCTTCGAACATCAAGTCCTGCAACTGAGCTGAAGGAAGCCGGTAGAGCCATCCGTAGCGCACCAAGTTTATGATGTTCTTCAGATCGGCGTCGTTGTCCAACACGGCTTGCAAAATTCTGCGATCCCGCGTTGGCATCTGAGAAGCCGATACACGAGCCTGCTTGAACCACGAACGGTCCAAAGCCGTTTCCAGGGCGAACATGCCGTCTTTGGCGATGGTGTCGGAGTCGAGTGTCGCAAGCACATCGGCGTACACGGTATGCTCCAACGCCAGTGCGACCTCATGCCAATGAGACGCATTGACAATTCGGCTCCAATCGATCGGATCGACTACCACCGAATGGTAAAGATACCCGTAGCGGTACGTTATATTTTGACCTTTGATGGAATTGCTGAACCATAAACGGAGGACGCCTTTGAGATTCTCCACCTCCAGCTTGCGGGTCAACGCCAAAACAAGACGCTCGTGTTTCCCCTCGAGCAACGATGCGACTTCGCGATGTAGCGTCACTTCCCGTTCGAACAACTGCGCTTCGACCTGTTGGATGTCACCGGTTCGGTCGTACGTCTCAGCCAGATGAGCATAAGGAGTGTCTTTGAGCTGTTGCAAGAATTCTTCAAGCGAAGCGACCCGTAGCAATGCATCGATTTTTGCTTCGTCCAGCATCGATCCAATCCGAGCCCGCAGTTTCGCGTTGATGAAACCATATCTACGGACTGGACTGATCATCTTCCGTGGTCCTCCGTACAGGAGGAGGAACTCAACAATGCAAGCAGGTGTTGCACAGCCCGTTCCAAGCGTTCGCTGTCGTCGGCCATGCACTCTGACTGGGCCACCACCGCTGCTTGGAACGCAGCAACTCGTCCGTTCGATTCCTTCTGGGCCGATTCCAAAGCAGCAAACCGCCGGGCACGAGCCTCGTCGACGGTTGCTTTCACCAATGCTTCGCCTTGTTCGTGGGCCGTGGCCAACCTACGGCGACACTCCTCCTTAGCCGATTGCACAATACGCTCGGCCTCCGTCTCGACGGAGAGAATGTCGTTGATGAGCTCGCTTCGCATGGCTGCATGTTACTCCTAAATCAATTTCGTATCAAGCGAACAGGAAGCTGATCAGGGAGCTTGTGTGGTATAGGTCGAATAGGGCTGAGTGGTCGCCGCAGGCCGCTGGCCGGCAAGCTCGGGCAGAATCAGTTGGAGGTTGACCTTCAATGCTTGTGACAACTGGGCGAGAGGCTGCAAGCGAGCGTCACGAACCTCACGCATCTTGTCCAAAGCGGAGAGTGAAGGTTCGCGGATCATGACCACAGAGGTATCGGAAGTCCCGACTGTCACGGTTTCGCGAAGCAAGCGTCTTGGATAATACTCGTCCCAGAATTGCACCTCGGTCAGCATTTGTTCCACCTGCAGGTGGTATGTGCCATCGTAATCGAGCACACCGGATTCAAAACGGGCCAACTCCTGAGCCATCCGGGCGAATTCCTCATCCTCAAGTTCCTGAGCCACTCGTTCGGCGTTGAAGTTTTGCAGCACCAGCACCCGTTTATCCTCATCGCGCGGATCTGCTTCAATAAAGAAGCGCAGGCGCAACGGCTCGTCGTCCTCGGTGCTGCCAGGCAAATACAGACTGATCTCGTAGGCTCCAGTCTTCAGACCGCTGATTAAGAAAAATCCGTTCTCATCGGTGAACAAGTACAACGACTCGTCCTCGATCAGGTACTCGGCACCGCTTTCATCTTTCTCGACCTTCGCTACCGGGGCCGTATAGCGTGAATAGGCTTTCACATCGCTTTGCAACAGCGAGGCTACCACCGTATAGGTGGCATCGGCAGAAATCCGCAGGCTATAACCTTGCCGTGGCCGCGGGGTGAAATCATAGATGAAAGATTCACTGCTACCGATGGCCGAATCACTGGTCCCATAGATGACCACGTTGTTCTTCACATGGGGAGATATCGCCGTGTATGCCGAGGTGCCGAACAACGACGGCAGCTGGTCGGGTTGGCTCGACATGGTGCGCGTTACCGCGATACCGCCCTTGGCCAACTCCCCACCAGCCTTGACGAGCAAGAAGTTGTCGGCAACTGAACGGGATATTCCCAACAACCCGTCGGCATAGGCGAACGAGGTGCCCAAGGAGACGCTCGTGGTGAACCGCTCAAACTTCTGGGCATAATTCTGACGAACCGTCATGCCGAGCAACTTCGTGTTCAAGGCATAGGTCATCGTCCCTTGATGGTCCAACGGATCGTTCCAATCGATACCACTGAGGGAGAATTGGAAACTGCCATGAGCTCCACCGGCCGGTTTCCATGAAGCCGAAAGGTAATTGGCGTCGGCCAAGTCGGATGAAAGCGAGAACCCGAGTGACGGGCTGAAGGTATAGTTGACACCAATCTGCCCACGGACTTGGGCCGGTCCCGACACGACTGAATTCACACTGATCGACCCACTGACCGAGAGGTTTTGCAACAACGCATAGCCGCTACTGGCGGTAATACGCCATGTCGGGGTGGCATTGTCGAACGACCAGGCCAACGAACCGTTCAGCGACAAGCGGACGGTCTTGCTCAGGCGGCCCACCAATGAAAGGGCAGCGGCGATCGAATCGGCCGAACCTCCCGAACCAGCATTGAGATTGGAGGTATAATCCTTAGTGGTATAGCCCAACGAAGTATCGACCGAAGTGATCGGAGACTCCTCGGAGAACGAGATGCGGTGGTTGAGGTCGAAGCTGAAACCGGGGTCCAGGTTTTTGATCAGGCTTGTCTTGAAAGTCCCGCTAAACGATCCAACGGCTGTGGCGAGGATTCCCGAGAGCCCCAGGTGGAAGCCACCCGGAGCTATCGTGGCGTCATAAGAACCGGTGAAAGAATCGGTCAGCCCGGCTTGCTGGAAAACCCGCGCGGAGAAAGCCCCAAGGCTGGTAGCGAGATTCGTCCCGATGCTGACAAAGTCGAACGTGGCCACATCTTCGAGAAAATCTGTCATGCCATAGGCACTGGTATCGAATGTAAGGCTCAGTGAATACAGGCTATCACCCTTGGCCATCAAGCGTGAATCGTAGCCCATGTCGAACCAATATTCCTTGAAACCTTCCGGGTTCGAGTCGGGCGTCACCACGATCCTGGCCAGGTTGGCGCCTTGTGAGAACATAAAATCCTTGAAACGGTAGGTACCAGCTTGCAGGCTCCGTTTGTATACGCTTTGCTCGTTGATAAAGATCTCAACCGTGGACGGTTCATCCAGCAAGACCTCATACTGATACTGATGCCCCTTCGGAAGCACCTTTCCGTACGAATAGCGCTTTTCCAAGGCGAATCCGAACGAATCGGTCGAGAATCCGAGGTAATCATTGACGTTACCGAACACAAACCGCAGGCTCTTGTCGACAAAATCGTAGAAGCCTTGCACCCCGTGGAAGGTGAAGTAATCGTTAAAATCGGTGGACCATCCAAGCACATCGGAATAGGCTCCGCGCAAACCCGCCGAATAATTGAAATCGACGGCAACGTCCTTGATCGACATGGAGTTGGAAACCTGCATGTTCAACAGGCCAGATTTATCGTATTTCCAATTGCCGAGCATGTCCTTCGAGAGGTCGAGCGAAGAGTAGACCGAGACGTTGGAAAACACGCTGAACGCAGCTGGTTCGAGGGTCTTTGTCCCCGTCATCTGATATGATCCATACCTGGTCGGCATGGTATTGGTCACCGA